>JBKHJA010000077.1:0-13604 GCA_046538375.1 Candidatus Aminicenantota bacterium | reverse complement strand
CTGTGGCCCTGATTTCCCATTTTTGGAACCTGTGAGATGTTTCTAAAAGGCCAGAAAGTAGGAAAATACGAGATAGTGCGTTCCCTGGGAAGCGGCGGCTTTGGATCGGTTTTTCTGGCCAAAGATACCTGGCTTAACATCAAAGTGGCTATAAAAGTTCCTCATAAGCAGTCCTTGGAGTTGTTTAAGCTCCTCAAAGAACCGAGGCTGCAGGCGGCTTTGAATCACCCCAATATTGTGCGCATGATCGCCGCCGAAAAACAGAATAAAGTGTTTTTCATGGTGATGGAATATATCAAAGGAAAGACTCTAGAGAAAATTCTGGAAAAGGAAAAAGCTTTAAACCTGGAAAAGGCTGTCGATTACATCACTCAGGTTTCATACGGAGTCGGTCATGCCCATAAAAGCAAGATCATCCACAGGGATTTAAGGCCTTCAAACATTATAGTATCAGAAGAGGGGACGGCCAAGATCACAGATTTCGGGACCTCCGCCTGGCTCAGTAATATCCCTTATGCTTCCACCCGGATTGGCTCTCCTCCCTACATGGCGCCCGAACAGTTTCTGGGCAAAGCTTCTTTCAGTTCTGACATATACTCCATTGGCTGCATGTTTTATGAAATGATCCTCGGTCATCCGCCCATCATTGACCCTGATCCTTTTAAGATCATGGAAAAAGCTCAACAGGGGAAAATAACCCCCCCCCGGCTGAAGAACAACCATGTCCCCAAAAAGATCAATGAGATCATCATGAAATGTTTGGCAAGAGAAGTTGGAGATCGCTATCAAAGGCCTTCAGAAATCATTCGAGCCCTGATTTCCTTCAAAGGAAAAGATTCCAAAGAATCGGAGATCGAAGATATCATGAAAAGAATCAGAGCCAGGGACAGGGCTACCTCTCAACTGTGCTGGAACTGCCGGCGGCCTTTGCCTTACAAAGCAAAGAATTGCCCCCATTGCGGGGAAGGAATCTAGGAGAAGGGTGAGGGATGGTGAAAGCATTTCTAAAACCGTGATGCATTCACAGTCAGGTCAGCAAATTCCTCAGCCCGCGAATTTTCCCCAGCGAGGAAAATTCGCTTATTCCTCGGCTCGCTCTCCTCTTCGAGGAACCGTGCCCGCTCGCCTCCGGATGGCTTCCTCATCAGCTGACCTGACTTCTTCTGAGACTATCACGGAAATGGAAATGCTTACAGGGATGGTGGGAGGTTTGACTAAGCATCACCATTAAGATAAGATGAGTGACTCATTGTCCTTTTCATCCATCATAATAAGCTATCAATAATATCTCAATATTTCATAAACAGGAGTCATGAATGAGTCCTTTTAATGAAAATGGCAAAGTTTGGATGAATGGCAAGTTTGTACCCTGGAAGGAGGCCAACATCCATGTGGCTTCCCATGTCATCCATTACGGGACCAGTATTTTTGAAGGTTTCAGAGCCTATGATACTCCAAAAGGAGCAGCCATATTCCGGCTAAATGACCATATAAAGAGACTGTACAATTCTTGTAAAATGTACCGCATGGACATTCCTTTCTCTTTCCAGGAGTTCAATCAGGCGGTTGTCCAGACCATCAAAACCAATAACCTAAAATCGTGTTATATCAGGCCTGTCGTTTACCGGGGTTATGGGAGCTTAGGGGTTGATCCTTTTCCTAATCCTGTGGATTGTGCTATCCTGGTATGGGAATGGGGAGTCTATTTGGGAAAGGAGGCCCTGGAGCAGGGAGTGGACGTTCGAGTTTCTTCATGGCAGAGAATGGCTCCCAATACGTTCCCTGCTTTGGCCAAATCAGGAGCCAACTACATGAACTCACAGCTTATAAAAATGGAGGCTTTACTGGAAGGCTATGTGGAAGGAATAGCTCTTAATGTCAGAGGGCATATCAGCGAGGGGAGTGGGGAAAATATTTTCCTGGTGATGGATGGAAAAATTCATACTCCGCCTCTTTCTGCCTCCATCCTCCCCGGAATTACCAGGGACACTGTCATTACCTTGAGCAAAGAACTGGGCATTCCTCTGTTTGAAGAAACCATCCCCAGGGAGATGCTGTACATCGCTGATGAGGTCTTTTTTACAGGATCAGCAGCGGAGATAACTCCTATTCGTTCCGTAGATAAAGTAACCATCGGCAGCGGCAGCAGAGGCCCTGTGACCAAAAAGCTCCAGGATGCTTTTTTTGCTTACATCGATGGAAAAAGTAAAGACCGCCATGAATGGCTCACTTACATCTGATCATTCGAGGTGAGATCATGGAAATTGATGAACTTTTAAAAATAGCTATCGAAAGCGATGCCTCTGATCTCCATCTGAAAGCCGGGAATTATCCTATTGTCCGGGTTCATGGTGTT
Organism: Candidatus Aminicenantota bacterium; assembly: GCA_046538375.1. GTDB lineage: Bacteria > Acidobacteriota > Aminicenantia > Aminicenantales > Aminicenantaceae > JBKHJA01. The sequence continues at coordinate 11,248 of JBKHJA010000077.1, read as the reverse complement.
CTGAAACCGTTGACCAATTATCCGAAATTGACTCCCCAGGATACCTTAGATCTTTCCGGACAGATCATCAATGATTATCAGAAAGAGAAATTGGAAAATGAACTGGATTTGGATTTGGCTTACAGCCTGCCCGGTTTCGGTCGATTTAGAGGGAGTATTTTCCATCAGAGGGGGACTGTGGCTATTGTGTTAAGGGTGATTCCTCTGGAAGTTAAACCTATCAGGGATTTGCTTCTGCCCGAAGTTCTGGAGAAAATATCTCTTGAGCAGAGAGGGCTGGTGTTGGTGACAGGAACAACCGGATCAGGAAAAACCACCACCCTGGCTGCTATGATTGAACACATCAATACCCGCCGCATGGAGAATGTCATCACCATCGAAGATCCCATAGAATATGTTCACCGAGATAAGAAAAGCACTATCAGCCAGAGGGAAGTGGGCATGGATGTGACTGGTTTCGCCAGGGGATTGAGGGCCTCGCTGCGGGAAGATCCAGATGTCATTCTGGTCGGTGAGATGAGGGACCTGGACACCATAGAAACAGCACTGCTTGCTGCTGAGACAGGCCATTTGGTGTTGAGCACAGTCCATACCCTGGATGCGCCGGAGACCATCAACCGTGTCATATCGGTGTTTCCTCCCCATCACCAGCGGCAAATCAGATTTCAGCTATCCAGCATACTCAAAGCTGTGATTTCCATGAGACTCATCCCCAGGAAAGAGGGAGAGGGGAGAGTGCCTGCCGTGGAAGTGATGGTCAATACTCCCTATATTCAGGAGTGCATCCGGGATAGAGAAAAGACCATACTCATCAGGGATGCTATCTCAGCCGGTGTGTCTCAATACGGGATGCAGACCTTTGACCAGTCTGTCTACAGGCTTTATAAACAGGGATGCATTTCCTATGATCAAGGAGTCCGGTATTCCTCCTCGGCCGATAATTTCAAGCTGAGAGTGATGGGCGTTCGCTCCACTCTGGATGTGGCCCTGGAAGACATGGAAAAAGAGATGAGCCAGGTGGAAAGAGAGAGGAAGGGAAAGGAAGAAGAGGAGGGAGAGGAAGAGGAAATGGAGGAGGACCAGGCCAAACAGGAAAAAGGAGATAAATGAAAGCCCAGCAGATCAGAGAAGCGTTTTTAGATTTTTTTGCCAGAAAGAAGCACAAGATCGTTAAAAGTTCTTCTCTGCTTCCCAAAGATGATCCCACCCTTCTCTTTATCAATGCGGGAATGAATCAATTCAAGGATGTCTTCCTGGGGCTGGAAAAGAGGAGTTACCGGAGAGCTGCTTCTGTGCAAAAGTGCATGCGGGTGAGCGGGAAACATAACGATCTGGAGCAGGTGGGAAAGACCAACAAACATCATACATTTTTTGAGATGCTGGGAAATTTTTCCTTTGGTGATTATTTTAAACAGGAAGCCATTGCTTATGCCTGGGAGCTGGTGACAGAGATTTATGGAATAGATAAACAGAAGATTTACATCACCGTGTATAAAGATGATGATGAGGCCTTTCGGATTTGGAATGAGGAGATAAAAATTCCTCATGACCGGATATTCCGTTTCGGAAAGGAACACAATTACTGGGCTATGGGAGAAACCGGTCCCTGCGGGCCCTGTTCGGAACTCCATTATGATATCGATTCGTCCATAGAAAAAGGAGATCCGTACACCTTGATCAAAGAAGGCAGCGATCGTTTTTTAGAATTGTGGAACCTTGTTTTTATGCAGTATTATCAAGATGAGAAAGGAAAATTGAGCCCTCTGCCCTCGCCATCCATAGACACAGGCATGGGATTGGAAAGGCTGGCCGCATGCCTGCAGGGAAAAAAGAGCAACTTCCACACTGACCTTTTCCTGCCTTTGATAGAGGCTGTTTGCGATCTCTCCCAGAGAGAATATCCAGCGGACCAGAAAGGAGATACAGCGGTGAGAATCATCGCTGATCACGTCAGGGCCATCTCCTTCATGATCGGGGATGGCATCATGCCTTCAAACGAAGGACGCGGCTATGTGCTGCGGAGACTGATCCGTCGAGCCTACCGCCAGGGGAAATCCCTGGGACTGGATGAGCCTTTCCTTTACAGGCTGGCGGGTGTGGTTAGCGATATCATGAAAGATGCTTATCCAGAGCTCCTCTCTTCGATTAACCACATTTCCAAGGTCTGTCTTTCTGAGGAAAGGCGTTTTGCCTCCACCCTGGCTTCTGGGCTTCGCACCTTCCACCAGTACGTGGAGGAAACCCGCAGGAAAGGAAGAAAAGTCCTTTCTGGTTCTAAAGTATTCAAGCTTTACGATACTTTCGGATTTCCTGTGGACCTGTGTAAAGAATTGGCAGAAGAGAAAGAGCTGGGCGTGGACGAGCAGGGCTTCCGCAAAGAGCTAGAAAAGCAGCGTCAAAGGGCGCGTCTCTCTTGGAGAGGAGAAGATCTCCAGAAAAGCAAAAAGTTTTACCAGGATTTTAAAGACCTGTCTGTTCGATTTGTGGGATATGAAGAGTCCAAAATTTCTGAGGCTAAAGTGGCAGCCATTTTGAAGGATGGAAAGCCCGTGCCAGAGCTGAAGAAAGAGGAGAAGGGAGAGATCATCCTGGATGAAACGCCTTTCTATGCTGAAGCCGGGGGACAGGTAGGAGACGCAGGGATATTGAAGAACCCTCGTTTTTCGGCTGTGGTCCAGAACACCCATTCTCCTATCCCGGGTCTTATCGTCCATCAGATCAAGGTGCTGTCCGGAAAAATTAAAGTGAATGATGAAGTGGAAGCGGCTATTGATATATCCCTTCGCCGCGCCATCAGCGATAACCACACAGCCACCCATCTTCTCCATGCTTCCTTGAGGCAGATCCTGGGGGATCATGTTAAACAAGCTGGATCGCTGGTCTCTCCTTCCCGGCTGCGGTTTGATTTTACCCATTTTTCTCCGCTGACTCCTCAAGAGTTAACGCAGGTTGAGAATCTGGTGAACGAAAAAATAAGAGAAGACCTCCCTGTCAGAACCAGAATCACCACCCTGGAACAGGGTTTAAAAGAAGGAGCGGCGGCCATTTTTGAAGAAAAATACGGAGAAAAGGTCAGGATGGTGGTGATTGATGATTTCAGCAAGGAACTTTGCGGGGGAGTTCATGTTCATTCTACCGGAGAGATAGGCCTGTTCAAGATCATTTCTGAATCCAGTATCGCTTCAGGGATGAGAAGGATCGAAGCTCTTACCGCTGAACAAGCTTTAACATATGTTCAGAATACAGAAAATCTTATCCAGGAAATGGAGCAGTCGCTGAGTTCATCCCGGGAAGAACTTCTCCCTCAGATAGAAAAACTGAAAGAATCCTTGAAGGAGAAAGAAAAAGAGAGCAAATCTCTCAGACAGAAAATGGCTCATATCAAATACAAACCAGAACCACAGGAGGCCAGAAAAATCAAGGGAATACAGGTATTGGTCAGAGAAGTGGAGGGATTGACTCAAGCTGAACTCAGGGAGCTGGCTGATTCGCTTAAACAGAAGATCGGTTCGGGCATTGTGGTGCTGGGGGCTGCTTCTGACGGGAAAGTATTCCTGGTGGCCTCGGTGACCAAAGATTTGGTGAGCCGCGTCAAAGCCGATGAATTTATCAAAAAGATTGCTCCTCTAATAGGAGGTGGGGGAGGAGGACGTCCAGATTTTGCCCAAGCCGGGGGATCCAAAACTTCACACTTGAAGAAGACGCTGAAGATATCTTATTCGCTGCTTGAGGACATGATCAAATAGGGAAAAACAATAAATTTCACCCCATAATCACCCCTAAAGAGGATTGATTTGTCAGAAAAAAATTTCCATCATAAGGGCGGAACATGAAAAGTACAGGAAAAAAAGGTTTAAGAGTTCAGGTATGGCGGCCTGTGGTTGCGGTTATCCTTCTGATAGGCCTTCTTACCACCCTTGGATTGGAGGCCAGCCCCGTATTGGGGTTGAAACACAGATACGATCAGATCATCCAGAATGCGGCCCGCAAATACGGTGTTCCAGCAGACCTCATTCATTCCATCATCGGTGTTGAGTCCAATTACAACTGTTGGGCTGTATCCTCCAAAGGAGCCAAAGGACTGATGCAGTTGATGCCAGAAACAGCCAAGAGATACGGAGTGAAGGATGTCTATGATCCCCAGGAAAACATAGAAGGAGGAGTTAAATATTTAAGAGACCTTATTCAGCTCTATCATAAAAAAAGAGACCTCGTTCTCGCAGCCTACAACGCTGGCCAGGAGGCGGTCAAAAAGTACGGCGGAATTCCTCCTTATCAAGAGACCAGAGATTATATCAAAAAAATAAGCAGGCAGTACCAGAATCCCGTCATAAGAGGAAGAACCAGAATTTATACGTTTTATGATGAATCGGGAAGATTGATCCTCACCAATACTCCTTATCGATTTTCTTCTTCCCGCGGAGAGAATCGTTAGATCGGAGATTTTCCTAGAGATATCCCTTAACCAGCAAACTCTTAGGCAAAATCTCAAAAGTGGCGGGCAGCTTTCCCAGTTGTTCGCCGTCCAGTTCAATCAGCACATCTTTTTCCCCGGCTTCGGGATAAGCTTCTATTTTTTTCCCGCGAATCAAAGAGATTTTAGGATGAGAGAGATGAGATCCTGTGTAGATTTTCCAAACATTCTTGAAAAATTCCAACGCTTTCATGCCTTTGACCAGGACCACATCAAAAAGGCCATCATCGAGCTTGGCATCAGGTGCAATTTTCATGCCTTTACCAAAGATGCGTCCGTTGGAGATGGTGCCTACCAGATACTCATGCAGGGGAAGCTTTTTTCCATCGATAATTATGCTGACTTTTTTATTTTTGTAGGCCATGAAAGTGGAAACCAGGCACCGCAGGTAGGAAGACGCCTTCCGTCTCATCCTGTTCTGGTTGACTTTTCTGACCACTTCCCCCCCGATACCAAAGTCCGCCACGTTAAGAAAGAATCTTTCTTGGTCTGTATGGTGATGATCTTTAAATTTCACTCTTCCCATATCTATCCATGAAGAAGGCGCCTGGGTCATCACTTTCAGGGCATTCTTGAGATTCATGGAGATATTCAGACTGCGGATAAAGTCACATCCGGTTCCAGAAGGAACAATCCCTAACACTGTTTTAGGATTGATGATCTTCTGGTTTTCGTAGAAGCCGTTGGCAATTTCATTCATGGTTCCATCGCCGCCCACTCCTACGATGAGTTCTGTGCCTTCCTTGATGGCAGTCCTGGATATTTCGATAGCCTGGAAGGGTTTTTCTGTGAACTCGTATTTAAATTCTTTCAGGAATGATTTGAGAGCCTCTTTAATCTGTTCCCATCTTTTTCTTGTTTTTCCCTTGTTGGATTCAGGGTTGACGATGACTTGAGTCTTGAGGAACATCGACCGCTCCTTGTGTCTTCTGGATTTTCTTTTTTCCGAAAAGAGAGATCCCCATGATCCCTCCCAGAGCTCCTAGGATAGAGAAAACCACCACTGAAATCAACAGCCCCAGCATGAACATGGAACCTGATGCTTGGGGAGCTCCTCTCTCCAGCCAGTTTTCCCAGCCAGACGGCATTTCCTGGGCATACTCTGCAATGCTCTCCATTATTCTCTGGAAAAAAGCAGCATTAAGGGCATGAAAAGGGATGCTGATAAAGGCATCCACCACTGCGGCCACGATGCCTGAAAAAATGCCCACGATGGCCCCATCTCCGGCAGATAGAGCCACCGGAGAGTCTTTGACCAACAAATAGGCGGACAGCATGGCTCCTCCGATAATCCACAGACAACAAAGGCAGTTGAGGACGGGAATCCCTGAAAGAATCCCCGCAGCAGCTCCGCCTACGAGAGCAGGGACGAACATTCCTGGCCTTTGATTGCTCATGGTGCCTCCTTCTTTCATGTTTTTTCTATTCTATTTTGTTTTATGCATGGATTTCAAGAAATAATTTCGTGATAAGAGGTGAGAGATGGTGTTTGTTGATCTTCAGTCTTTTTTCCCAGGCAGATTCAGCCATAAGTCAGAAAGGCCGTAGATAAAATAAAAGGGAAGGATGGTTCCCCAGAGGAATCCGATGAAAAAACGAGCAGTGTTTGTGGTATTCCAGATATGGAAAAAATTCCCCAGGGTATCAATCCCTATGGGCAGGGAAAGGAGAAGAAAATTTATGGTCTTGGGCATGGTAAGAGAGGAAAAACCCTTGAGGAAAGGATAAACTCCGGTTCCAGCCAGGAATCCAGAGTAGATACCCAGACAGCGGGCACACACAGCAAGAGGGTAACCGCATAAGAAGAAGGAGCGTTCCGGGGCCTGATGACAGATGGGAGCAAAAAGAGTATACAGGAAAATATGCCAGGGGGAAGATACGCTTTTGAGATAAGGAGCGAGGAATATCAGCACAATCCAGAGGATGATGCCCAGAAGTGAGAGAAAATAGACCAGGAATATTTTGTTATGGAATTTCATGGCAGAAATCTAACATATTCTTTTGCATCTCAAATAGGCCAAATAGCCCATGAGGATGAGGAAGTTTATAGTTATCACTGACCAGGACATGAACCGGGCATAAAGCTCTTTTCCCAGAAGGTCATACAGAGAAAAAGCTATCAGAAACAGATTGAACACCAGAAGCCCTCTCCACAATCGGGGATAGTCAAAGAAGTGGTGAAGGATAAGCAGGACCCCCAGAAAAGACATGAGGAGAGTGTAGTCCCAGCCCAGGGGCGAGAGAAGGGGGATGAAGATGAGAAGGAGGGCACTGTCCAGCACCGGAGCTTTTTCCATGTCTTTCCCTTTTTTCACCAGAAAGTAAACAAAAACAGCCAATCCCGCCGTGACCGCCAACCAAAGGAAAAGAGAAACATATTGGCTTCCGCTCCACTTCATGAACAAGGCCGCAATGGAGATATTGTCCTGACTGTCCAGGAGGCGGGGAGTGGATTGAGAAAGAGTTGACATCCATTCCTGCAGGACTTTGATATTTCCTTTCCATCCGTAAAAAAGAGATGGAATAAACAGGGAGAAAGCCAGAAACAAAGCGCCCGAGATCAGAGATTTCCATTTCTTTTTTATCAGAAAATAGAAGAAGAATATCAGGGCATAAGGTTTCAGAGCAGTGGAGAACGCCCAAAGCAGTCCTGACCAGCTCATTTTTTGACCAGTATCTTCCTCAGTGCGCAAACTCCATACCATCGCAAGAAGGATCATGGTGATGAAGGCGTTGATCTGACCCAGTTGAAGTTCTCTCAAAAAAAACTTGGCCAGAATGAGTAAAGCCAGAAGAATCAACAGAAAAGATCTCTGTTTCAAGCCAACAAGACGGCGGGATAAAACAACCACGGCTGCCACCGAAAAAATGATGAGGTAGTACCAGATGACCTTGGCCATGGATAAGGGAAGATAGGATAAAGGAAGATAAAGCATAGCCGAGAAGGGGGAGTACTTAAACTGGTAATGCCCATCTTCTGTCCGGTAAAGAGTTTCTCCCAGACTGATCCTGTATCCTGCCCTGTAGTTGACTTCAAAATCTCTCATTTCCTGTTTGACCTTGAGGAAGAAAATGAGGAGAAAAAGGAGAAATATCCCTATGACCAAAAATAGATTCTTTTTTTCTGCCAATGTCACCCCTTCAAGCTAGCGGAGCCAAAATAAATTGTCAAACTCAATCGAAAAGCCATGAACATCACTGAAGACCCCCACCCTCGCTGGGGAAAATTAGCGTGCTGACGACCTCCCATCCCTCGCTCCCTATCACCAGAATAAGGATGATTACTTCGGAGAGGAAGCATTTGACAGAGTAATTTTTAATGTGTACATTTGTTTCATCCAGGAGGAGTTACACAGAGAACCATAACTTAAGAAGGAGGTTTTCATGGCTATCAATGTTAAAAAAAGAGTGGTTCTATTATTTGTCCTGTTGGTTTTTCCTTTGGGTTTATTGTTGTCTCAGAGTGAAGATGTATCGGCCATCTTAGACGAAAATAAAGAAGGAGTGATATCTTTTGTCACTTACGGAGATGATGATGAGGAAATATCCAGAGGAACAGGATTTGTGGTCAGCCACGAGATCATGGCTACAGCTTACCATCTGGTCAGCCAGGCCAAAGAAGCAGAAGGAAGAAACTATAAGGGGAAAAAAGTCAAAATCGAGGGAATCATAGCTGCGGATAGGGATTTCGATACGGCTCTTTTGAAGATCAAAGGGAAGAGACAGGTGCTCCCTATGGGCGATTCCGTGAATTTAGAACCGGGGAACAAAGTGTACGCAATAGGAAGTGACGAATCCGGAGATATCATTGTGTCAGATGGGGAGATCAGAAACCTGCTCCGTCTCTCCGCCGCTCAAAGAGTGGTCACTTCTTCTCTGGCTGTGCCAGAAACCTTCTGTGGAAGCCCTGTCCTTGATTCAGAAGGAACAGTGATGGGGATGGTCATTTTTTTGGATAGGGGATCAAAGTTTATCCTTCCCGCCAATATCTTAAAGACACTATCCGCACGAGGAAAATCCACCAAATTCAAAGATTGGGAGCACCAGGATTACTTCTCCACTTACCAGGGAGCATTCCTGGCGGGAAGGGTGTATTCTTCATTGGATGAGACAAATAAAGCCCGAAAAGCCCTGGAAAAAGTGATCGAATTCCAACCTGAAAATATAGAAGCCCATGCTCTCCTCTCCTCTGTCTACACTAAAGATAGGAACTATCAGGCAGCCGTAAAAGCTTTCCAAAAAGTGATTGAATTAGACCCTGACAGAAGGCAGGCTTATTATGGTCTGGGAATAGTCTACCTGAAAATGCGGAAGCACAAAGAAGCTATTGATGCTTTGGAGAAGGCCCTTCAATTGGGGCTGGATAATGAGGAGGTCTACTATCATATAGGATCTGCCTATGAGGAGCTCAAGGATTATGCCAAGGCTGCCCAGGCCTATGAAAACTTTGTGAACATGAATCCTCAAAATCCTTGGACAGGGTATTTGCGCCTTGGCCTTACCCGGATGGAGCTGGAAGATTATGAGGGAGCGGTGGCTGCCCTGCAGGAAGCCTTGAAGTTGAAGCCACAAGATATAAAGACCAATTTCACCCTAGCTCAGGCTTACCATGAAGCAGGAGAATTCCAGAAAGCAGAACAGCAGTATGAATCTCTGGCTCAACTCAATCCTGAGGATGCCAATGTCTATTACAGAAGGATTCTCAACATGTACGATAAAGCCGGTATGCAGGAGGAAGCCATCGGGGCAGCCAAAAAGCTGATCGAACTCAATCCTGACAGCGAAATCAATGTGTACAACTTGGGGATTATGTACATGAAACTGGAAAGGTATGATGAGGCCATCCAGACCTTCAGGGATGTTTTGGCCATTCGGCCCAACTATGACTATGCTTACTATAATATCGGTTTCAGCTATTCCAAGCAGAAAAAGCACCAACAGGCTATTGAGGCTTTTGAGAAGTACGTAGAATTGGCTCCTGACAGCGCTGAAGGATGGTTCAATATCGGAGTGGAATATATGCTCATTAAAAAATTTGCCAAAGCCCAGAAACCTCTTCAGAAAGCTGTTGAACTCAAGCCGGATTACGGATTGGCCTACTACAACCTTGCCATCACTTACCTGAATCTCAAAGACAATTACAGTGCCAGGGAAATACATAAAAAGCTTACCACCATCGATCCTGCTCTTGCTCAAAAACTGGAAAAGATATTGAGATAGGTTTTTTCGCCCATAACGGAGAAAATTGGCCATGGAGAGAGAGAAATTATGGGAAGAATTGGTTAAAAACTACAAGGAAGAACACAGAAAGTCAGAACAGCTTTTTCACAAAGCATGTGAATATCAAGTTAGAGGTGGCAGCCACAATCTTCGGTTGTTTCCCCCTTTTCCTTTTTATGTGGAAGAGTGCACAGGTTCGAAAATCAAAGACAGGGATGGACGCACTTACGTGGATTTTTGGCAGGGTCATTTTGCCAATGTTTTAGGACATAATCCAGCCCCTGTGATCAAGGCTCTTCAGGGATATTTTCAAAGAGGCCAAGGGCTGGCAGCCGGGTTTCCTGATGAGCTTCAAGTGGACCTGGCAGAGTTGCTCCTCAGCCAGATAAAAGCGGATAAAATCCGTTTCATAACCTCCGGCACTCTTGCTACCATGTATGCAGTGATGCTGGCCAAAGCTTTCACCAACAAAAAAATGGTGCTGAAAGCCGGGGGAGGATGGCATGGTGCTCATCCTTATGTTTTGAAAGGGATTTTTTCCTACAACCAGGGATTCAACCAGTTAGAATCTGCCGGACTTCCTCCAGGTATGGAGGAGATGATCATAGTGACCCGATTCAATGATATCCAAGACCTGGAAGAGAAATTCAAAGAATTTGGAGACCACATCGCTTGTTTTATTATCGAACCGTTCATGGGGGCCGGAGGTTTTATCTTTGCACACAGAGATTATCTTCAAAAAGCCAGGTCTCTCACCCGCCAGTTCGGTTCTCTTTTGGTATTCGACGAGGTGGTCTCGGGATTCCGTTTCCACTCTGGATGTGTGCAGACTCTTTATCAAGTCCATCCTGATTTAACCGTTATGGGGAAAGCGATTGGCGGGGGGATGCCGGTGAGTGCGGTAGCAGGAAGAGAAGAGATCATGGCCCTGTGCGGTCCGGAAGCCAGTGTCCACAACAAGGTTAAGTTTGAAGGTGGCACCTTTTCTGGCCAGCCAGCCTGTATGCTGGCAGGCTTAGAATTCATCAAATACCTCATCTCACATCAATCAGAAATATATCCCAGAATAGGCAAACTGGGAGAAAAAGTCCGAAAAAGCATAGAAGAAATTTTCACTGCCCACGGATTTCGGGTGAAGTGCACTGGCTACGGTGATGGAATTGCACAGCACAGCTCGCTCATCGGAGTGCAGTTTCTCCACGCTGAAGCGGACCGGATCACTTCCCCGGAACAGGTTTGGAATCCTCAAGTGTGTGACATCGAAATGAGGGAGAAATTGTTTAAACTGGCTATGCTGAAAGAAGGATTCAATATCTTCCATGGTTATGGATCCATTTCTGCTGCTCACACCGAGGATGAAATCCAAGCCTCTTTGGATGCAGTGGAAAGAGTCGCCAAAGGATGGAGAAAACACAACATCCCTAAAAAATAATAGAGTTAAGAGATTTCGGTGTTCCCCATCGAGTCTGAGAATCATATTTTCATTCTCATGATTATTTAGCCTGGATTATTCACATAAGTTTTTGATTTCCATGAAAAAGGAAATCAGGGACA
>JBKHJA010000076.1:0-13649 GCA_046538375.1 Candidatus Aminicenantota bacterium | reverse complement strand
TTATAGGCAGGGATAATAACAGAAAGATATATTTCCGGGTTATTCACGGCTTTTCATTCCACAATAGCTTGTCTTTCAATTTTTCTTTTGCCCCCGCGGTTCCTGGGGACAAAGGCTTCTGTCAAAATGCCAAACCTGGGCTCTGCTATTCTGGTAAATCAAAGTGAAATCGCTAATCTCCTCCAACCATTTCTCCAGCACCAGCGGTTCAGCTCCGTATCCCACCCTGCCTCTCTTCTCGCCCAGATAGACATGGGTGACTCCCTCCTGGCAAAGGATGCTCCTCAGCCGGGCTGGATCGCCTCGGCTTGTTTCGATGAGGGAGGCGATTCTGGTGAAGCTTCGGTTATCGACCTCCGGCTTCACTGTCTCCAAAGTGTAAACAACAGGAGGAACAGTGTTGGCTCTTAAAGTGTAGTAAGGCAGCCACCATCCTGCATCAGACCCCACCACAGTGCTTTCATCAAAGACCAGGAAGCCATTGACCAAAAACAGGGCTTCTTGAGGGACATTCTTTTTTATCCAGGCAAACGCCTCTATGTCTGTTGGTTCCACTGTCTGGAAGAAAGGATCAACCACTCTCATCTGCCGCCATGAGCCCAGAATCAATATCAAGAGCAGAGAGGCCAGAGCCAAGATCCTGCCCCCTTTATATCTCCACAATCCGTTCCACCCTGCTCCCAGGAGCCAGCCCAAAACAAGAGAGATGGGAATATACAAGGCTATGATCAAAGCAAAATTGGTGACCCAGCCAGGGCCGTGCATGCCCACCAGGTAGGGATTGGTGACCAGGAAGGAAAGACCAGCCCAAAGGGCTACAGGGATTCCTATTCTGGTACAGGCCAACAGAGCCAGAAAAAGGGCCGCCAAGCCAAACATCCAGAATAAATCTGAAAAATAGAGATCTGTGTTTTTCCAAAGAAAAACATCCCCGGTGATATAGGACTCCTCTCCGGATACGCTCATCTTTTTAAAAACCATAGGTATCCTGCCCTTTTTTACCATGATCACCCAAGGAACAATGGACAGAGCTGAAATCAATGAGATGCCGCCAAACTGGAGGGTCCGGGACAACCATCCTATCAGGTCTTTTCTTCTCTGCCACAAACCCCACAGCGCCCAGCTCACCGCTGCCATCCCCAAGATGAAGGTCATTGAGTAATGGATGAGGGAAATTCCCGACAGAAAAATAAAAAACAGAACAAGGACTTGACTTCTAGGACGTTCTTCGCTTGACCACCAGACATCGAAAAACCATATTCCCACAGGCAGAACAACCTGGCTGACTAACTGGGGATAGCGTCCCCAGTTGACATAAAAAGCTGGCATTGGCGACAGCAGGCCAGCGATAACCATAGCCCCAATTCCTGCCCAACGGCTTCCCCCCAGCCGTACAGCCAGAGGATAAAGAGCCAGCACGGCCAGGACATTCAGTATCTGGCCTGCCGCCAGGACGGCTTGGGGAGCACTGACACCGCTTATCCAGGCCCAAACCGCCACATCAGCGTGAAAGCCGAAATGATAGGTAAAGCTCTGAAAAGGAGCGTACGGTTCCCAGGAATGGAAAAGCCCGCCGTTATCCAGAATCAACTGGACGATGAAAGTATGATGAACAGAGTCTCCCCAGGAAGGAGCGGCCATGCCGCGGACTGCTGCCAGCCGGGTTCCAAGCAGCAGTCCAATAACCACCAGAAAAACCAGGTTCACAGCATTTTCTTTGTTAAAACCAAAGGAGCGCTTTTCAGCCAGCCTGGCTGGAATGCGGGTCAGGGACTTCCGGAAATGCCAGATCAAAACAAAAACAGCTATGATCCCCGGTGTCCAAGCAAACAGCGGACCTGGAGCAAGGCCCATCACATAGGTCCAGAGAAACAAGATGGGATAGAGTGCCACCCCCAGGGCTGAAGACAATCCCAGTTTAATCCCCCAGGAAAGCTTTTCTCCCCGCCAGAATAAAGAAAGCAAAGCCAGACCCGGCAGCACATAGAGGAATAAGGCAAAAAAAGTACTTTTGATGACTTCAAATGCTAAGGACACCACAGTAACCGAACCGTTTAGTATCTCATCCTATCTTCTCTCTGACAAAATCAACTCTTTGCTCAGCCAGTTGAATATCCCCTTTATCTAAAAACCCCTTGATTCTTCACTCTTTTAAAATTTTTAGGGTAATCCTATCACACAAAATAGACTCCTTCAATAAAGAATAAAACACCCTAAAACTGCTAAAGCGGTGGCGATCTCGCATCATTTACTGGGTCATCTCTTTTTAATGTTGTTAAGGGGAATACGATAGACCAGCCAGGAATAGCCAATATGGTCAACAGGCTCATGTTTCTCCCGGAGCCAGGCGTATTTATCTTTGATGGTAGGGAAGATTCCCACAAGATGGTTGACATTCACCAAAACCAATCCGTCTGTGGGCTGGGGAGGCCTTACGGAAATCTTTTCTTCTCCTCCGTGCCTCTGAATGTATTCATGGACATAGATGCCGTTTTGTCCCCAGTCCACATTGGAATCGGCCAGGTATTTGTACATATTTTTTCGGTCCCCGATGAGTTCATTAAAGTAGGAGATATAGTGGGGATAAAAAGAAAGGGAGGAGATGATAAACCACAACAATAAGCCCGCTAAGCCTGCTTCATAGAATCGATAGTATTTTTTTATTCGATAAGAAGCAATTTTACCCAAAAACACATACCCAAAAGGAAAGGCAGGAAGCAGATAGCGAATGCCGATTTGAGCGGTACAAAAGAAGCTGAAGAAAACAAGCAAGCCCAAGGGAATAAGCAGTAAAGCCATTTCATCTACTGGATTTTTCATGAAATATTTCTTAAACAACATAAGCGAGATGATCCCAAAAATGAACACAGCCAGAGGCATTTTGAGCAGCAAGCAGATGAAATAATAGTACCAGAAACCATACTGGCTGAGCTGGCCCATCAAATAGACCAAGGCATGCCCCTCTCCTGTGGCATTGTACTTCATCCCTATCAAAAAGGCCTCCACATAGGCTTGGGGAAGCGGAATAACGTTGGTTAGGGAGATTCCCTTTAAGCCGTAGCCCAAGTTAACTATCCCTATGACAATAAGAAGAAAAAGAATTATATGGACCAGCGTTTTTTTAAAAGAAAGATGGGCGGAAGGATATCTGTTGACAGGCATAAAGCGAGTTGAAATATAAAACAGGATAAAAAAGGGAAAGAGCATAAGGGCGGTGTACTTGGCGACCTGGGCGATTCCGGTCAGAGATGCACTCAGGATCAAATTTTTAGCTGAAGGCTGTTTGAGATATCTTATAAAGAAATAGGCGGCCAGAAACATGAAGCAGGCAGCATAGACATCATTTGTGGCCAACCTGGAATGGCCTAAGAGATTAGGGCAGAAGGCAAAAAGCAGCAGGGAGAAGAAGGCGGCCTTCAAACCGTAAAGGCTTCTGGCCCAGATGAACACAAACAGGGCGAGTATGACAGAGATAAGGATGGTAGAGATTCGGCTTATGAAGAGTTTTTTTCCTAATGATAATTTTATATTCACTTCTTCCAGTATGTAGACCGGGATAACATTGAGCACTGTGATGGGCATTTTTTGCATGCTGGGTTCTATCCTTTTTTGGGTGAGGATTTGTCTCCCAAATTCTAAATGGCCAGACTCGTCATAAGTCATGCTCTTTTTGGACATACTGGACACGTTTAGAGAAAAAAGCACTAAAATAATGAGAAGGACAAAAAGGGAGGGATTCTCTGCTGTCCTGCCTAAGCACATCTTTAATGTCTTTATTCTCATTATTCTGAATAGCTGAGGAGTGCCAAGATAGACTCAAAAAGACAAAAGAGCTCTGGTTTGTATATTTTCGATGGCCTCTCCGGCCTCATCAGTGATGCGAAGAGTGAACCCATAGCCAATTCCACCCAGATAAAGCACTTTAACAACCAAGTCGTTCCATCCCTGGTTGAGGTGAACACTTACCGTATCCTCATCGGCAAAGTATATGTGTTTTTCCTTGTTCTCATACACTTTCTCTCTGTTAAGCCAGACAGCGAGGCCGTCGTCAGCACCCACCAGAAATTTTATGTTCCTTTCTTTTGGAGAATAAATCTGAGTTAAGGCGTAAGAGTAAGTATGGGGAGGACTCTCTAAAAGGTTTCTTAAATCTATGAAAGCGGATGGACTCTCTATCTTTTCAAACTTTTGAGCTTTGGTGATTTTTATTTTTCTTATCAGCTCCTTCCAGGACAAAAACCTGATCTCATCAGTCCCCCACTCAGAGGCTTTATAACATCCGGCGATCAGCCACGCCTTGATGTACCCTCTATCCAGCAGAAATCGATTCACTTCCTGCGGCAAAAAGCCTCTTTCTCGGCCCTCCTCCAGAATGGACTCGGCTTTGTCATGCTGCCCCATTCTTCTGTAACATTCAGCCAGATTCACCCAGGCTGTTTCCGATTTTGAGTCCTGCTTGAGTGCCTTTTTAAAATTTTTCCTGGCCCAAGAGATGTTCCCTTTGAGCAAACCTTCTCGTCCAAGATTGATATAATACTCTTTTAAAAAGGAGGAGCGCCGCACATAAATTTGATCAGTGATGGACAGGAAATAAACGGAGTGGCAGAAAAAGTAAAGGACAAAGGCAACGGGCAGCCATTTCAAAAAGGACTTTTTACCAAAGAAATCTGCAAACAAATTGGAGACCAGCACCACAGCCGGAATAAAGCTGATGGAGGCCCAGTAGAAATTGAAGTTCTTGAACAGGCCGGATGAAGCGAACAAGGTAAAAAATAAAAATATAAAAAGAAAGGCTGTCTGCATCAGTTTTATGAATTCATGTTTTCGCTTGTTGAATGAATAGATGACAGCCGCAAAACAGAGAATCCCCAGCACCCAATGCATGGGTGGATATTCAACAGGCCAGGCCGCGTTCCGTCCTAATCCCCCCACGAAAGATACCACATCCTGGGCCAAAAGGAGAAAGAGCTCTCCGATATACAGGCTGGTTGAAAGCAGACTGATCCCTTGAAACTTGGCTGCTTTGATCAAATGAAGCTTCATATCAGGGTTGGGAGCAGTCAGGTTCCAGTAGACATCCGGCGAAATGAGCACCAAGAAGGCCAGTAAAGCCGCGTAAGTCTGCCATTTTTTTAACCATTGGACTAGCCTTTTGGTGATCAACAAGAAAATGAAGAATATCACCAGAAGCAGCGAAGCGCTTTCCTCGCAAAGGTAGGCCATCCCCACGCTTATTCCAGTAAAAACAATAAATTTATGTTTATTTTGTTCTACGGCTCTCCAAAACAGCAGCAGGGACAGACTCACAAAGAAAAGAAGCGAACCAATCTGGATAATGGTGCGGGAGAAATGGATATGGAACTGACTGAAGGCCATCACTAGAGCAGCAAATGTGGCTGAACGTTTCCCCAATCCATATTTTGCCAGATAATAGACGATCACTATGGTGGCTGAACACAAAAGGACATGGAGAAGACGGAGACTGAGACGGGTGGCGATTTCCGAAGGCAGGACGGAAAACAAATATTTGTTAAACAAAAGAGAGCTGAACTTGATCAGATAGACTTCAAAATAGGGATGATGGTCTCCATGGTAGACCAGGTGGAAATTTTTGGGGGAAAAGGAAACCCTGTTGGCCACCTCCACCCAGGCACTTTCGTCGAAAACCAAGTAAACAAGAAGGCTTCCTGCCAGTCTCAGCAAAAGGCCAATACTGAAGACAGCCAGGAGTGTGTACTTCTCTTTGGAAAATTTCTGTATGATCGAGGATAACATGTCATTCTTAAAAGTGCTGGATTATCAGGGCTTTTTTGGCCTCCATGGTCTAAGAAACATTTATTCTATTTCCAGCTTGGCTCCAATGTGCTCATTCTGCGCATAAAGCTGCTTCAGCTCGAAAGTGTGATCTTTGATACTCACCTGAAAGGCTTCTTTCTTTCCTAAAGAGAAAAGATCTCCGCCCACTATTCTTAAAAATTCAGGATGAAGATAAAGACGGATATCATCTCCTGTTTTTATCTCACTTATGTCCAGCTCTCCTGCATATTCTCGAGCAATTTTGTTGAAGTATTTTATTTTTCTGTTCCTGCCAAAAATAAAAACAGCCACTTGACGTTTTCCCACCGCATCTTCCAAGCCTTTGCTGATCAACATCAAATCTCGAGAACGCCTCCACAGACCGATCTCTCTAAAAGGAAAAACCATGCGAAGGCCGAACCAGTAAAAAGACCAGGCCATCAATTTAGGAATGGCCAGGACCTTGCTTAAAACTGTCAGCAGTTTGTTTTTGATCAGATCCAGCTCTTTCTGAGCCAGAGGACTTCGCTTGAGGATCTGAGCTTTCCCGTAACGGCGGCATATCTCCAGGGCTTTCCTCTCCAGTTCTTGATTGTAGACATGAAGGTGAAAAATATTGCTCACCGTGGATAAGGGACTTTCTATTGGATTGGGCAGAGATTCCAATTCTCTTATCAAGGCATCTTTCTGTTTTTCTTTAAAGCCTTCGATCATGATCTTCAAACAAAATCCTGGATGCCGGGCTTCTTCCATGGTGTATCCCAGCTCAGACTTCTGGATTTTTATTTTATTCCTGAATTCCTCTATAAAATCTTCGATCTCCCTTTCCTTTCCCAAAGCCGAAAGCCAGCCTTCCAGGGTATCGATAAAGGCCAACCCCCCAGCGTCAACCACTCCTTTTCTTTTCAATATGGGAACTTCCTGGACCTCCGGCTTCAAAAGCTCCCTGACAGCTTCCATGTAGGCTTCTTTTAGGATTTCAGCGATATCGTTCTCATCTTCCAAGCATTCCTTCGCTCGTCGGGCTGACACTCTCATGGCGCTCAAAATGGTTCCCTCTCTAGGTTTCCTAAAGCAAAGATAAGCGGATCGGGTTCCTTCCTCCATAGCTTCCACCAAAGCCCAAGCCTCCAGCTTATCCCCCCCATTTCTTGAAAGAAGGGATGAAAATCCTGTGAGATAGGCGGCCATGGCCGTACCTGAAAAACCGGTCCCGTCTTCACAAGCCCGGGAAGCAATCTGACTTACCGTTTCTTTCACTGAAGACAGGTCAACATCCTGGGAAACGCGCCGCAGGGTAAATGAAAAATTTTTCCCGGTGTCAGCATCAATCACTGGATAGATATTCAGCCGATTCAGGGTGCTTTCATTTCTTTTTATTTTTCGCCTTGCTCTTTCGAACATCTCAGCCAGAACTTCGCTCTCCACCTTCTCATATCCATGTTTCCGAACAGCTACAGAAAGGGTGTGGGGGCCAGCGTGGGATCCTACCAGAGGTCCTATCTGAAAGGAGGATATCTCTCTCACCCGCCCATCAAATCTTTCCTTTATGAGCTTTTCTATTTTTTTGGACCTTGCCCTTGTCTGGGGGCCTCCGTAGTTTATTCTCACTGAAATTTTTTCATCATAACCTACCAGTTTCTCCATCTCCGATAGAATTCTATTTTCCACTCTTGCCTTGGGCGAGGTGGCTATGGGTTCCGGGACACCTTCTTTCAAGGTGATGATGGAGGCCAGCCCAAAGATGTCAGCAAGATAGGAAGCGAATTTTTTAAGTTTCTTCACTCTCCCGCTTTTCCGGAGAAATCGTAAATTATAAACAGCCACCAGCAGATGGATTTTTTTTCTGATTCTCTCCACACTCTGGACAATCTCCTCTAACCTATTCCCCCGGGCTGCCCTTTCCGCTGATTCTTTGATCACAAAGTACTGAGCACTAAACACCTGTTTTGACTCCAGGACTTTGACTCTGTTTCCTATTTCCTTGCTGACTATTTCAGCCGCCCTTTCCACGTTATCAAATATCCTGCTGAGCTCTGAGGGAGGCAGGATGCATAACACATCTTTTTTGCCTCGCGAAGAATCTTTCAGAAATTCTTTGCACCTCTCCACTGAAACAGCTCCTGTGGTGGGAATGTCCTCTTTTTTCCTGGCCCTGTTTAAATAGGCAAAGAAAGAATCTTTGCTTTTGAAAATTCCTTCCTCTTCCTTTTCTTCCTGGTCAGGAGAGATTTTTATCAACCTGCCGTCTTTGTTTATGACATTGAAAGGGATGATGTTGATGTTGTATTTTTTGGCGATATTTTGTTCTAGATTGGAAGTCTCATCAGCAACGATATTGACCCTTCTCATCTCCGGCTCAATGAATGATCTGAAAGATCTTCAGGCGATTTCCCGCCAGGGTCTTTTACCACACAATCAGGGAAAAATCAAAATGCAGAATGTGAGCCCACGGAAGTGATTCTCCAATGGCAATAATTGTATTTAACCTGCATTATTCATAAATTGAAGGTTTTCCCAGATGCAGTCATGAATTTAAGGGGAAATCGGGACATGAATCGAATTCTCCTGAATTCGGTATGGTGTCCCTGATTTCCTTTTTCTAAGATTCAAAGCAAAAATATTTTTTTCTCCCTGCACTTTGTGGCCGTTTCAGCAGGCCAGACACTGCTCTGGACTTCTCCTATATGAGCTTTTCTGAGGAACAGCATGCACAGCCGCGATTGTCCAATTCCCCCGCCGATAGTCTGAGGAAGTTCCTGCCGAAGCAGCCTTCGGTGAAAATAATATCCAACTCTATTCTGTTCTTCCTTTATCTCCAGCTGCCTCAAAAGGGAATTTTTATCTACCCTAATTCCCATTGAGGAAAGCTCAAACGCGGTCTGAAGCAAGGGATACCACACAAGAATGTCACCGTTCAGACCGCGTTTTTCTTCTGTTATCTGGGTTGACCAATCGTCATAATCAGCGGCTCTTTCATCGTGAGGCTTTCCATCCTTGAGATCTGCTCCGATTCCTATCACGAACACAGCTCTCTTTTCCCGACAAATCTCATCCTCCCTCTCTTCCGGTGATAATCCAGGATACATCTCCAGAAGATCTTCACTGTGAACAAATTGAATCTCATCGGGAAGGAATGGTCTTTCTAACTTCTTGAAGCTCTCACAAACCAATCTCTCCATTTCTTTTATAACAGCATAGATTTTACCCACCATAAACTTTAGAAAATCGAGATTCCTGTCCTTTTGGCTGATAATCTTCTCCCAATCCCATTGATCCACGTAAACAGAATGAAGATTATCCAGTCTCTCATCAGGTCTTATGGCATTCATATCGGTGTAAAGTCCTTCTCCCTGGCTGAATTCATAATCAGCAAGGGCCACTCTCTTCCACTTGGCCAGCGACTGCACTATCTCCGCCTCTTCATTCAGGTAGGGAACATTGAACCTGACAGGTTTTTCTTTGCCGGTGAGGTAATCGTTTATTCCTGTTTTTTTCAGCACTAAAACGGGTGCGGATACTCGGGTTAAGTTCAACTCTTCTGCCAGACAATCTTGGAATCTGCTTTTGATAAACTTTATGGCACCCTCCGTCTCCCTGATATCAAGAGGTGAATGGTAACCTTCAGGAATGATAAGATTGGATTTAAGCATGGCTAACTCCCTATTAAAAAAAATCAAATGGCTTTGCCGGAAAGGAGGGAAGAAGAAAGAAAAAAAGTTGGGGATGACCTCAATCTGTTATCACTCTGAATCCTTCTTTCTCAAGCCTCTCTATTACTCCCTTCAAATCTTTTCCCTGTTTCTTACATCCCTGGGGAATGGTGGTGGCTTTTCCCAAAGTTTTTCTGATCACTGGATTGGCCACCCCCAAAAATCCTAAATCTTTGAGGATGGGGATAAGCTGGGGATAATCCTCGGTCAGATCATAAACGCTCTTTTTAAGATCAATCTCTTTCATCCAAAAGTCTCTTTTCCCCTTCTAATTTTTTTATATCTGTTATGTCCTGAGTGACTTCCAGAGTGCCCAGGTACTGCCCCTGCTGACTTCTCACCGCAAAGTATCTGATGTAAATGTATTTTCCTTCAAACTCAATCCAGAAATCAGCAGAGTCTCTCTTCCCTTGTTTGAAGGAATCCAACAGCTTCTCCACAACATCCACACTTTGGGGAGGATGGCAATCCTGAACTTTTCTACCAAGGACAGCTTTTGTCCGAACAAAGATTCTATCTTTGTTATCGGAAAAATACCGCACCCGATCATCTTTATCCACAAAGGTGATATCCACAGGCAGAGTGTTGAACATACACATCAACTCATGGGGATTCAATTTTCCCGTGGGCAAGGAGATTTCATTCTCCTGGAAAAAAGGACCCTCCAGAAAAGATTCTTTCAAATCTTCCATCATAGCCTCACTTTCCTTGGGTGCTTTGATAAAGGCATATCCCACCTCATCGCTCTCTTTTAAAATCTCTACCCACTGGTCAGAGCTCAGTTTTTCCAGGGAGGTGGGGAAAAGAATATTCTCTTCTTTAAAAATCATGCCTTCTATTTCTTCTAACAGCGGATTCAAATTCTCTTTTTTAAAAGCTTCCAGCTGATCCTTTTTTTCAATACCCTCCACCGCCTGGATGGCTTTTCTAAACAAGTCCCTGATCTCATTGTCTTTCCCCCACATCACTTTAGAGGGGCCAAAAAATCCCTGCTTCTCTAGAAAAGGAAACAACAACTGTTCTTTTCTCTGGTAGTGTATGTCCACCTGCTTGAGCTGGACTATGGATTCTTTTAATCTCTTTTTAATCTGCTCAAGGTCGAGTGCTTCTTTTTCCTCTAATATCTTCTTCAATGCGGCGGTCAATTTTTCGGTCTCTCTGTTTTCGAGCTTGAATAGATAAACCGGATGTACAGGAGAAGTTTCTTCTGAAACCGACTTCTCCAGGGCAGATTGGAAAAGAAGGGCGTGGACATTGCAGAACTTTTTTATCTCTTCTGGTGCAAGCCCCTCGTTTATAAGAGACTGTTCGATCTCAGCAATCTCTGTGGAAGATACGCTTCCTATCTCCTGTTCAAACCTTTTCTTGGCTTCTTCTACAGACAGGCCCTGGTGCAATTCGAGGATGATATCCTTCATGATCTCCTTTTTTCTCTGTTTATCCTGGGCATCGGTCATGTTTTTCCTCCTTGAATGGTATTTTTTACTCAGCCTGAGGCTGGCCGTACTCGCATTTTCATTCAGACTTAAAATCAATTAAAGAATAAAATAAAAAACAACAAGAGTAAATCAGAAAATGAAGTCCGTAAGCATCTTTTTTTCCGGGGTAAAAAGATGTTTGGGGATGGCTGAAGCGACCATTGAAGGTTTAGCCTTCCTGAATCGTCCATCGAGGGCAACCGATGAAATCGGTCGCCGAGTATGTTTGAGCATACTCAGATAAAACAGATGAAACATGTATGGGTACAGATAAGCGATACTCCCATATAACTGGCATGCGCAGTTACGCAGGCGCCGAGATGGACGGTGAGGGAACGGCGTAAAAAACCTGGACGGGAGCGAAGCCATTCCCAAATACATGTTCTTAGTATCTCACCCCGGAAAAAAAGATGCTTCCATGATGTCCTCTCTCAATAAATGAGGGTAAAACACACAATCACGGCTTAACCGGCCTTAAATCCTCATTTCTTTGAACGTTTCCGGAGCAGTTCTTTCTTGAAATCCGGGTGAACCTCAGCGCCTAAAGCCTCTGCCTTCTTCAGGTATTCCCAAGCCTGGGGATATTTTCTCTGGTAGAAAAAGATCACCGCCAGATTGTTGTAAGCAGGTGCAAAATGAGGATTGATTTCAATCACTTTCTGATAGTACTGCTCCGATTGAGGAAGCTGGTTGAGCTTAAAATACAGATTAGCCAGGTTGATACAGGCTTCCTGGTAATTCCCTCTCAACTGAATGGCCCTTTTATACTCCTTTTCTGCCTGTTTGGGTTTCTTTTCCTTCTCCCACAAAACGCCCAAGAGGTTATGGGATTGGGGGAGGCTCGGATCAAGCTCCACGGCTTTCCTCAGGCAGGAGCGTGCCTCCTCTATCATTTCTGTTTTCAAGTAAGCATGAGCCAGGTTGGAATAGGCAAGAGCATAGCTGGGATCTATTTGGATGGCTTTACGGCATTCTCTCACCGCTTCTTCCACCATCCCCTTCTCCAGATAGGCAGAAGCCAGGTTAGAATGGGCCTTATAATAGTCAGGTTTCAACTGGAGTGCTTTCTTGAATTCCTCTACGGCTGTGTCTAAATGTCCTTGTATCAATAAAGCCCGACCGAGGTTGTAATGGGCCTCTGCATATTGAGGTTTTATGTTCAGGGCTGTCCAATAGGCGTTTGCAGCCTGATCAATTTTCCCCTGGACCAGATAAATGCTGCCCAAATTGTTGTGCGCTCCAGGAAGCCGGGAATTGATATCCAAGGCTTTTCTGGAAACATCCTGGGCCTGCTTATATTTCTTTTTTTCAATCAAGGCTGCCCCCAAAGTGGAAAGAGCCTCTGCCAAGCGGGGGTAGATGGACAGAGCCTTCTTGCATTCATGGATGGCCTGATCGACCCTCCCTACTCTGAGATAGACATGACCAAGATTGGAATAAACTTTGGCGTAATGAGGATTGAGGGTAATGGCTTTCTGATACTCGCTTATGGCCTCCTCCATCATATCCTTGTGGGCATAGGCAATCCCCATATTGTAATGGACTTCGTACTGATCTGGACCCAACAGGAGAGCTTTATTGTACTGCTCCAGGGCTTTATCAATCTGTCCTATCCTGCGGTAAGCTATGCCCAGCAGATTGTAGATCTCCGGAGAATCTGGATTCATCTGGAGGGTTTGCTGACATTCCTTTATCATGGGATCATAGTCTTCTCTTTCCAAATAGATTAAAGCCAGCATCACATGGGTCTCCGGCTCATTGAGGTTCATCTTCTTCCTTTGGTGGTATAAAGAAACGGCCTCATCCCATCTCTCTCTGGGAAGGGGAAAAACATAGGGATCAAAATTCCGAAATTTATTCAAATTTATGATGCGCACGGTAAAATCATCAAATCTATCTTTCCGACTTTTGAGGCACATTATGGAATCTTCCTTCTCCAGGTCAATGGCTCCAAAAAGATGACACAGTTCATGTTTTAAAGTTATCTTCATACCCTTCTCTTCTCTCAGTTTCCGCAGCAAAACATACCCGTGGAGATAAGAAGCGACTCCCAGCAGGTCATATTCAACATGAGACTGAGAAGTGAAGCTTAAAACAGCATCACAATCTCCCAATTCTACTTTTCGGCGCACATCATCCAACAATTCCAACATAGAACTTAAGGAATTATCCGAATACCAAGACTCAAATCTTTCCACTTTGAACCGGATGCCAAAATATTTTTCAAAATCTTTAGAAGAATCAGCGACCCATCTTTTGATCTCCAGACGCCAATTCACTCTATCCCGGAATTCCTCATCCCCCACCACCTTGAGGCGAACCGTTCTCAAAATCTGATCCTGACCTGAGCTTGTGAGCGGTATGAAGAAAAAAAGCAAAAAGACAGATATCAGCTTCTGGAAACAAAAGAAAAATGGAGAAGATGAATGTCTGGAGCTCAAATTCCTTCCCTTTTATGTATTATAGCATACAAAAAGTGGAAGACTATTTTTCACCATGCATTTCAGTCTGAAATTTCTCCCATAGTTGTTTCTCGTTATCTATAAGAAATTTTCTTCCCTGTTCCTGGGTGTACCTTCCAGTTGCGAGATAGGTGAAATATTCAGCAACCAAGCAAGCTGCTGAGGCTATTCTTATTTATTCAGAAAAATTTTTGAAGCAA
>JBKHJA010000075.1:0-13737 GCA_046538375.1 Candidatus Aminicenantota bacterium | reverse complement strand
CCCTCTTTCTTATTCATCAAATTCCTCCTTATAGTTTATTTGTATGTAATAATTACCATGTATTCCTTTTTCCATCAAGGGGCTTTATCTATCTACAGCGATTCCGCATAAGCGCATACTTTATTCCCTTTCAAGTCATTTAGCCTGCATTATTCATAAATTGAAGGTTTTCCCAGAAGAAGTCATGAATTTAAGGGGAAATCGGGACATGAATCGAATTCTCCTGAATTCGGTATCGTGTCCCTGATTTCCTTTTTCATGGAAATCAAAAACTTATGTGAATAATGCAGGCTTACCTGGATTATTCATGAATTATGGGAAATTGGGGACACGATCCCAATTTCAGAAAATTGGGTCATGTCCCCAATTTCCTCCCTCATATACATTGTTTCCAGCGAATTCATGAATAATCCAGGTTATTAATCTTCTTCTTTGATGATTTAACGCAAGTATTATTATTGTCTTTTTATTTTTCGCTAATTTCGGTCTTTTGAACCAATCTTCTATCCGTGCGCTTAACATTGCTGTTGAGACCGCACACACCATCATATTAGGTCTCGGCTCCTTAACCCAGCCAGGAACGCAACCCATTTAAAGCTTCGTTAAGAATAAATGAAGGCAGTCGAGTACTTTCCTTATCATCGTCTTTATATAACCACTCCCTAACTCCGAAAAAAGAAATTTTTACATCTTCTTGCTGTTCGTGTTTGACATAAAATCTATGGATATATATATACTATTCTTATGGAAGAACCTCGAGATCAAGGAAACCTCTCCCAAACTCTCTTTTCTCAACTCATCTTTCAACTCTGGATAAAAGAAAGAACCGGGCTGCTCAGCATCTACAAACATAAATTTGAAAGGCACTTGAGCCTCAAAGGGGGAGAGATTGTGGTTACCAGCTCGCTGTTTCCCCATAAAATCTTCCTCAAAGCGCTGGTAAAAAAAAATATTATAGCCCCTTCCAGCGCTGCCCGGTGCGAAGATTTAGCTGCCCAAAATAATATTTCTCTGCTCAATGCCCTCCATGAACAGGGATTTTTCCTCACTTCTCGATTGTGGAAACTGATGGAAATTTTTATAAAAAAAGATCTTTTTTCTCTGTTTGACTGTGCGGAGGCCCAATATGCATTTGACTCACAGCACATCCCCCAACCCCATGACATCTTGTTTTCCTTTCCCTCTCTCCACATCCTTGTGGAAGGCATACGCCACATGCGCAACTATGACCTCATCAATTCTCTTCTCCCCCCGGAAAGCGAGGCGGCCCGAGTTCTCTCCCCTCATTATCTCCATCAAATCAACCTCCAATCTCATGAGAAATATGTTCTCACTTTATTAGAAAAAGAAAACAGCCTTCAGAGTGTTTACCAGAGCAGTGAACTGGGCAGAAAAGAGAGTCAAAAAGTTCTATTTTTCCTGCGCATCTTAGGTTTGGTTTCCTTTTCCAGGGACAAAAATCAACAGCATTCTCATCTCCGATATCATCAGGCTGAATGGGAAAGTATCCTCCATGCCTTCAACCATAAATTTTCTTATATCTATAAATACATATCCAAAGCCCTGGGACCGGTGGCTTTCAATGTGATCGAAAAATCTCTGGAGGAGATAAAGCCTCATCTTTCTTCCCATTTTCAAAACATCAAGTTCGACACTGAAGGCAAACTCGACCTGAATTCTTTCTCAAAAACCAGCCCCTCCTATCTAGATGAACAAACCAAAATCTCTCTGATCCGGAACCTCAATGAAATTTTGTCGGCACAAGTCATGGCGGTGAAAAAAAATTTAGGAATGGACCACGAAACCGCGCTGGTGAAAAATCTTGAAAAAACAGGAAAAAGCAGTTGAAGAGAAGGCAGATTCTGGCCCTTCTGGTGTTCATCACTCTCCTGGTCCTCCTTTTGTTGATAAAAATTGCGCTTTAAAGCCAAAAACCTGCTCATCGTGTTAGGCCCCACCAGTGTGGGCAAAAGTGCCACTGCCATAAAAATTGCCCACAAATTCAACGGAGAGATCATCAATTGCGATTCTATGCAGGTTTACAGGGGTTTTGATATCGGTACAGACAAAGTTCCTTTACACATCAGAAAAATCATTCCTCATCACCTTTTGGACATAGTGGAACCTTCTGTCCAATTCACTGCGGCCGATTTCGTCCAAAGGGCCTTGGATGCAGTCCACTCTATTTTGAACCGAAAAAAACTTCCCCTGATAGTAGGAGGTACAGGATTATACCTGAAGGCTCTTCTGGATGGCCTTTTTCCTGAAGGCAAAAGCAACCCCGAAATCCGTCGAGAATTAGAAAAAAAAGCTTCAGAAAAAGGTTTAGAATATTTAAGGAAGAAGCTCAGTGAAGCTGATCCTGTTTATTGCCAAAAGATCGGAAAAAATGATAAGATAAGGATTATTAGGGCTTTAGAAGTTTACTGCACAACCAGAAAGCCTATCTCAGAACATTTTCAAAATACACGTTCTTTTGTCAAAGATTTTCATACCCTAAAAATTGGGTTAAAATTAAAAAAAGATGTTCTTTACCGCAAGATAGAAGAAAGAGTGGATAAAATGTTTGAAAAAGGAATAGTGGAGGAAACTCGAAACCTTTTAGCCTCGGGAGTCAGTGAAGATTCTCCACCTTTCCGAGCCCTGGGATATAAACATGTTATAAAATTCCTAAAAAACGAATTGACACTGGAACAGGCCGTACATCTGACAAAGAAAGATACCCGTCACTATGCCAAAAGGCAGATGACTTGGTTTAGAAAGATGGAAGGAATTCAATGGTTTTATCCTCACCGCTTTTCTTCCATCGTGGAATACATCAACACAGATTTAAAATGAAAACGGAAAAAGCCATTCTTGTCCATCTGGCTTCCAACGCCAAACAAAAATCAGAAGCCGAAGAATCCATGGCCGAACTCAAGCGTTTGGCTCAAGCCGCCGGAGCTAAGGTAAAGCAAAAGGTATACCAGTTTCGGGAAGAGATTAGCCCAAAATATCTCATCGGAGAAGGAAAAGTTTCAGAAATCACCGCCCTCAAAGATGAACTGGGGACCGACCTGGTCATATTCGATCACAACCTCAGCCCCATCCAACAGCGAAGTTTAGAAGACGAAATTCAATGCAAAGTCATCGATCGAACTCAACTTATTCTGGATATATTCGCCCAACGGGCAAGGAGCAGAGAAGGAAAACTCCAAGTGGAGCTGGCTCAACTCAACTACCTTCTCCCCCGTCTTCTTGGAAAAGGCAGGGCTCTATCCCGGCTGGGAGGCGGTATCGGCACCCGGGGTCCTGGAGAGAAAAAATTGGAAGAAGACAGACGAAGAATCATGGACAGGATTTCCAGAATAAAGAAAGATATCAAAAAAATTCAGGAACGACGATCCATCCAGAGAAAAAGCCGAAAAAAAAGACCCATCCCGGTGGTCTCTCTGGTGGGCTACACCAATGCCGGCAAATCCACCCTGTTCAACCGCCTCTCTCAAGAAAACATGTACACTTCCTCCAAGTTCTTTTCCACCCTTGATCCGGTTCTCCGCAGAGTGAGCCTCTCCGACGGCCTCTTTTTCTTCCTGAGTGATACGGTGGGATTCATAAAGAATCTCCCTTTTGAACTCATATCATCCTTCAAAGCTACCCTCGAAGAACTCAAACAGGCTGACTGCATCTGCCATATCATCGATATCACTTCTCCCAGCTGCGATGACCAGGCCGAGGCTGTGGAGACCATCCTGGCTGAGATAGGGGTCACAGATGTTCCCATCATCAAGGCTTTCAATAAGATCGATCTTCTGTCAAACCAGGAGCATCTTCTGGAGAAGAACAAAAATTCAAAAAACAAGGTCTACATTTCTGCAAAAACAGGCGAAGGAATTCAGGATCTAAAGAAAAAATTCCGCTCAGTGGTGTTCAAGAATTTAAAACTGTATTATCTGCGTATTCCTAAATCCAAGAAGCAGATGATCCATTCCTTCCCCAAGTGGTCTTTGGTGCTGCGCCGAAGAGAGGGCGGGGACTATTTCGACCTGAAAATCATGGCAGATCCTGAATCCATGATAAATTTTCTACCTTACATAAAAAGAGGAGAAGCAAATTGGTAAAAAAAGCATCGGCACTTTTATCCTTATTTTTCCTGATTTGGTCCTGCGCCACCTATCAACCGCCCCCTCCATCTCTTTATATCGGAAACCTGCCTCCCTCTGTGGTCACTGAACTTTCTCTGGATGAGAGAATCATCACCGAAGAAGCATGGAACAATTTAAAACAGGGCAGGGGAAAGAAAGCAGAAAAAATCATCTCCAAACTGAGTGAAGAAAGTCCTTTTTACTATGTGGGCCTGGGCTATGCATCCTTCCTTCTCCATCAACTTTCTGAGGCGGAGATGTTTTTCAAGCGGGCTCTTGAACTCTACCCTGAAATGAATTTGATCCATATTGGCCTGGCCCAAGTTTACCAGAAAACAGGCCGGGAGGATCTGGCATTTGTGGAACTCAGGGATGCCCTCAAAAAAGAACCAGATAATCCTTGGGCCAAACAAGAATATCAGATTCTCCAAGAGAGAAAAACAGAAGAAGCTCTCCAGGAAGCCAGTAGATATCTTGCCTTGGAAAATGAAGAGAAGAGCAAAGAAGCCTACCTTAAAGCCCTTTATTATTCTCCTCAGTCTACAGCAGCCCATCTTGGCCTGGCAGATATCTACCGGAAAGAAAATAATCTCCAAAGCGCTCTGATGCACCTTAAATCCGCCGTTTCCAATGAGCCCCATAACAGAGAGGCCCTTAAAATCTATGCGGAAACACTCTCCCGGG
This sequence comes from Candidatus Aminicenantota bacterium, assembly GCA_046538375.1. GTDB lineage: Bacteria > Acidobacteriota > Aminicenantia > Aminicenantales > Aminicenantaceae > JBKHJA01. The sequence goes on along the minus strand of JBKHJA010000075.1, from coordinate 8,929 downwards.
CCGAAGATTATCCCCGAAGTCTCGAAGTCTATGAAAAACTCCGGGAACTGGAGCCAGAAAACGAAGAATTCAGAAACCAGATTGAAGTCCTGAAAAACAGACTGGGCATCTTTGAACTGCCCAGCCAGTATGATGCCATACCGGCCTCAGAAGCCATCACCAAAGAAGAAACAGCAGCTCTTCTGGCTGTCAAATTCAAGGACTTTTTGGAAGAACCATCGGCTCGACCCCCTATCATCATCGACATATCCACTTCTTGGGCCTCAAGATATATCCTCCAGACAGCTTCACTGGGAATTCTGGATGTGTACAAGAATCACACTTTTCAGCCCAAAAAAGTGGTGACTAGGGCAGAAATGGCTGATATCCTGTGGCAGCTTATCAATTATCTGAAAAGTCAGGGATTCACCTTCATCAGGCAGCTTCCTCCGGATAAAATTCAGATCTCTGATGTTTCACCGCAGAATATCTACTACCAGCCCATTCTCCAGATGGTCTCTTATGACATCATGTCCCTCTCCTCCAAGAGAGCCTTCAATCCTGAGCTTCCTGTTTCAGGCCAAGAAGCGATAAGACTTTCGGATATTATCTTAACGTTGATAAAATGATCCCTCATCTGGTTTAAGTGCTTTTATGGTGAAAGCTGCTGATCAACGGAAAAACAGTATACTCACCGCTCCCAATATTCTCACTTTTCTGAGGGTCCTGCTGGTTCCATTATTCCTGTTTATGATCTTCAGTCAGAAAGCCTTCCAGGCTTTAGCGGTCTTCCTGGTGGCAGGTTCTACGGATCTCCTGGACGGTTTAGCTGCCCGGATGTGGAATCAAAGAACAAAAATCGGCACTCTTCTCGATCCTGCTGCTGATAAGCTGCTGGTCACTGCAGCTTTCGTAGTGCTTTCTTTTCCCGCCCTCAGCTCTCCTAACGTCATCCCTATCTGGCTGACCATGGTGGTCATTGGCCGGGACGTTCTCATATCCGCAGGGGCTTTTATTATTTTCCTGATCACGGGCTACAAAAATTTTCATCCTACTCTTTTGGGAAAAATATGCACTTTTTGTCAAGTGGCTGCTGTTCTTTTTGTGCTTTTCTTCAACACTCTGCAGATTTCCCCTCTCTTCCTAAACATGCTTTTCCACCTGACTCTCCTGTTCACTCTTCTCTCGGGAGTCCACTACATGTATCTGGGTGGATGCTACCTTTTCGCCAGCAAATAAAAAGGACAGCTTTTTGTTATTTTAAATTTTTGTCCACAAATCCCCTTCTGATAGTCTTCCAGATGATTTTCAAATCAAGTGCCAGAGACCAGTTTTGAATATAATAGAAGTCATATTCGACCCTTTTTTTTATAGAAGTGTCCTGCCTCAACCCATGGACCTGAGCCCAGCCGGTGATTCCTGATTTGACCTTATGCCTTAGCATATATTTAGGAAATCTCTCTCTAAAATCTTTGACAAAAGCAGGCCTTTCTGGCCGAGGTCCGATCAGGCTCATCTCCCCTTTTAACACGTTGATGAGCTGAGGAATCTCATCGATGCTGAATCTTCTTAAAAACCTCCCCACTTTGGTTATCCTTGGATCATGGGGCCTGCACATCACCGGCCCGGTTTGTTCTTCGGCCTCTCGAATCATGGTCCTGAATTTATGCAAGGTAAATTTTCTCCCATCAAGACCAACTCTTTCCTGATGATAAAGGACCGGTCCTGGGGAGGTCAGCTTGATCAAAATCCCCACCACCAGAATCAAAGGGGAAAAAAGCGCCAGAAGGACGACCGATACGGTGATATCCATGATTCTCTTAATCCCCCTCATCATTCCCTGTAAAGGAGGCTCATCGACGCTGATCACTGGAAATCCATCCAGATCCTCTGCTCTGGCCTTTAAGGTAAGAAGCTGGAAAAGATCTGGAATCAAGCGCACATTCACCGGGTACTTATGGACAACTTTAAGCATTTCCAGGATCTGAGGATAGTTTCTTAACTCTAAAGCCACATAGACATCACTGATGTTATCTCTCTCCAGGACGTTCTCTAAATCTTTCATGGGACCAAGAACCTTGATTCCTCCATCCACCTCTACCATCTCCCCGGACTTCATTTCATCATCCAAAAAACCTTTGACCACAAACCCCAGATCCTTATACTTGGAAAGCTTTTGCGCCACCGCCTTACCCATCTCTCCAGCTCCCACGATAAGCACGTTCTGCAAATTCACTCCCTTGGCATAGCGCCTCTTCATGAAAAAGTAGATCTGGTTTCTCAAAAAAGAGACCATGAAAATCACCACCACAAAATAAACAGCAAGAAACAAATGCGATATTTTGAACTCCACCTGGAACAGAGGAGCTTGTCCCTGGCTGTAGGCGTAAAGATAATTCAAAACGGCCAGGACCACCAGAATGGTGAGCACAGTGTTCAGAGTGATGAAGAAGAAGTCGTCGATTTTTGTCCGTTTAAGACGCTTTCTGTAAAATCCCTGCAGGAAAAAAATGGCCAGGTGGACAAAAAGAAACAGCGGAAACACCAGGATATAGGACTTCAGAGGTGGTATCCCTTTCACTGGATCAACAGGAATAATATATCCGTAAAACCGAAAAACATAGGAGTAGAAATAAGAAATGGCGATGGCGATCACATCGCTCAGCAGGAAAAGACCGATCAGGCGGGTACCTTTTCTCTTGATCATGACTTATTTTTGTATTCTGTCCATCTCTGTTTAAAATAAGCGGCGATTTTCTGCTTAAATTTATCCCGAGAAAAATTCAAAGCGTTCTCTCGTATCTTGGTCTTATTAAATTCAAAGCCTCTGAATTTGTCAAGAACCTCCAGCAGGCTGTCCACACTCAATTCTGAGAAAAAAAGGCCTGTTTCGTCGGGTATCACTGTTTCTGCGGCTCCACCCCGACCATAAGCAATCACCGGGACTCCACAGGCTTGGGATTCGAGGGAAGTGATGCCGAAATCCTCCTCACCAGCCAGGATCAGAGCCTTTGCCTTTTGATAAAGCTGCAGGAGGTCATTTTCATACAGCGAGCCAAGGAATTCCACATTGGCCTTGGCCATCTTTCTTAACTTTTTGTAATCTGGCCCCTGGCCAACAACTCTCAATGCTTCTCCTGTCCGGTTGAAAGCCTGGATGGCCAAATCAATCCTTTTGTAAGGCACCAGAGCAGACACAATCAGATAATAATTCTCCTCCTCTCGACCAGGAAGAAAAAATTTTGCATCTACAGGGGGATGAATGACATCGGCCTGACGCCGGTAATACCTGTGTATTCTTCTGGCCACGTTCTTGGAGTTGGCCACAAAATGATCCACCCTATGGGAAGAAGACTCATCCCAAAGTCTCAACTGATGGATTATGGGAGGGATAATGATCCGGGAAAAACAATTCAGCTTTTCAGAGGAAAAATAGGGAAAATACTGATTCCAGGCATACCGCATGGGAGAATGGACATAGCAAATATGGAGAGAGTCTGGACGGGGAATCACGCCTTTGGCCGCACAGTGAGAGCTGGAAATGACCATATCGTAGGCCTGCACGTCCAAGAGCTCTGCTGCTAAGGGGAATAAAGGCAGGTAGAACCGGTACCGCTTCTTTAAGAAAGGCCATCCCTGGAGGAAGCTGGTGATGATGGTCCTCTTCTCGATGTCTTCCCGCTGTGTTCCAGGAAAATGGAATAGAGTAAAAATAGGAGCCTGGGGGAAAACCTCAGCGAAAACCTCTAAAACCCTCTCCCCTCCCCGCTGGCCAGTGAGCCAATCGTGAACGAGGGCAACCTTACCATTCTCCATTGGGGTTGATTATAAAGAGGGGGGTAGGAATTGTCAATCTGGACTATGTTGGATTAAACATCTTTTTCACTGTAATAAAGGAAGTAAGCATGGGAGGATGTTTTCGCTCCAGTCAGATTTTAAACGCCATTCCCTCATCAACCTTCTCGGCCCTGCGGAACTCCGCACGTCTACCTGTTCCTAAACTCAGATGACCCTACTCTCCTCAGCACTTATCCATAAATTATCAGTGCTCAAACAGTCCTCGGGGCCCGACTTCGTCGGGTTCCCTCGAAGAACGATGAGGGAAGGCTAAATCTTCCAATGTCGCTCAAACCATCCTCCCATGCTCTTTGTCTTAGAGATCAAGATATAACGCTATATCATGAAAAATGATATCTGCTATGTTGGTAGATTTCCGTCTGTTTTCTTTTGGTACAACCGTAAGTAGAGATTCTGGGTCTCTTCCACCATTCTGGCCAGAGTGTAGCGGGGAAGAACTTCCTTTTTTAGTCTGTTCCCGAGCTGTCGGGCGTACGGTTTATGATGAAGAAGAGAGATGACGGCTTGGGCCAAAATTTCTCCATTCTTAGGAGGAACCAGAATTCCTGTCTTCCCGTCTTCAATAATTTCCCTGGTCCCCTCCACATCTGTGGCCACCACAGGTTTGGCCAAGGCTGAGGCTTCAATCAGAGCATAAGGGAGTCCCTCCCAAAGCGAAGGAAGAACCACCACATCAACCAGGGAAAGGAGCTGGGGAACATCCTTCCTCTCTCCCATAAACCACACCCGTCTTCCCAGCCCTAAACGCCGAGATTTCCTTTCCAGTTTCTTTCGCAGCGGGCCTTCACCGATAATCAAGAATTTAACCTCTGGAAAAACTCGAGAAATCCTTTTGGCTGCTTTCAACAGATAAATCAATCCTTTTTGACGGTGGAGTCTAGCCACAGTCCCCACCACAGGCCTTGAATCCTGGATATTGAGTTTTTCCAATCTATCTGCTTTCAATCCATCAAACTTTGAAAAATCAATCCCATTCTTGATAACCATGACTTTCTCTTCTGATGCCAATCCATATTTTTGAGCTTTCCTCCTGTCGCCGTCAGAAACACATATCAACACATCAGTGAAACGGGAAAGATATTTTTCCGACAGGATACCCAAGTATTTACATACAGGGTTGCGGTAGTGCAGATAATGGATTCCATGAACGGTATGAACGATAACCGGGGTTCTGTTTTGGTGAGCCGACCAGCGGCCGTACAATCCCGCCACTCCTCCATGGGTATGGAGGATATGGATACTGTTATGTTTCAAAATAGAGCTGATATCGGAGATGGTCTTTCTCCACTTTTTTCTTTGGAAGGAGACAGGAAAATGCCTTATGCCCTCCTTTTTTATTTCATCGACCAAAGCTCCAGCCTTATGAGAGCAGACAGAAATCTCGAATTTGGACTGATCGATGCTTTTGGCCAAGGAAAGAAGATTGATCTGTCCTCCTCCTAAAAAAGTTTTATCGATCATCTCCAGTATTCTTATTTTTTTCATCCTAAGCTCAAATATATATGGAGGCTGGTCAGGCTTTGCTCATTTTTGCTTTACGTTTTAACAACCGGAAGAATCTTTTCTGTTCTTTGAAATTCCGCCCCTTCCCTAAACCATGGAACAGAAACAGAAAGGAAAAATTCAACAGAAGGTAGAGGCGAAGAAGAAAAAGGGAGACCCTTGAATTGTGTTTTTGATAAAAATAGATCTGACTTTTTCTGTATTCATAACGGGCAGCCGTCTTCTGCAAAGAGGTGCTGGCTCCTTCTCTATGAAAAACTCTTGCCTGAGGAAGATAGATAAGCTTCCAGCCTTTCTTTCTCATCCGGAGGCAAAGATCAATATCCTCAAAATAAAGAAAAAAATTCTCATCAAAAAAATCCTCTCTATCCAAAATATCCTTCCTCACCAGAAGGCAGGCTCCGCTCAGCCATCCCACCTCTTTCTTTTTTCTACTGCGCTTGAGGATGGTCCTGTGGTAGGGATTCAAGAAGCATCTTTGGAGAAATTCTTTCCAGAAATTCACCCTGCTCCCGAAAGAGACCTGAAACTTATTTTCCCCTTTGATAAGAGCTGGCCCTACAGCTCCAACTCGGGGATTTGATTTTATTTCCTGAAGCATCAAGTTCAGTGATTGTGCATAAGGAAGGGTATCCGGATTCAAGAAAAGGATAAAATCTCCCTTGCTCAGCCTGATGCCCTGATTATTAGCTGCTGAAAAGCCTCTGTTTTTTTGATTGCCAATCAGCCTGACCAGAGGAAAATGGTCTCTGATAAAATCCCGGCTCCCATCGGAAGAGTTGTTATCCACCACGATGAATTCCAGGCAGGGGCGAAGAGAACTCTTCTCCAGGGCCAGCAGACATTCTTTGAGGTGTGATTTATTATTGTGATTGACCAGAATAACCGATATTTCAGGCTCTCTCTGCATCTTGTTTAAAACATTCATCCAGGATCTCTTCTATTTTTTTTATTTTATCTTTAAAAGAAAACCTTTCTCTCACCGCATGATACCCTGTTTGGGCAACATCATCCATCCGGAGAGGATTCTGGAGAATGTCCTCCAGAGCCCTTCTTATCATCTCTGGATGAGCGCTGTCCACAAGAAATCCATTTATTCTATCATGTATAATTTCAGGCAGGCCCCCTGCCTTGACAGCCAAGACAGGAGTCTTAACAGCCATGGCTTCCAAAGCGGCCAGGCCAAAAGAATCCACCCAGGAACTCACCACCAGAAGATCCATCAATCTCAAAACATGAGACACATCTTTTCTGTAGCCGGTGAAATGGATATGTCTTTCCAAACCCTTCTCTTTGATCCACCGCCTCAGATGTTCATAGTATTTTTTCTCCTTCGCTTCCCCTACCACCAGAAGTTTTACCTGAGGATAAGACCGTCGGAGGCTGGCCACCGCCAACATCACCTCTTTCTGACCCTTTTGGGAATAAATTTTTCCTACCACTCCGATGAGGAAATCTTCATCCTCAAAACCAAATTCTTCCCTTCCTGCCTCATCAAAATCCTGATTCTCAAAGTCCGTATCCAATCCATTGTAAACCAGCCGCAGTTTTCTTTCCCCTCCGAATGATTTCTGGGTAGCCCTTGAATTCACCATAATCCTGGTAGACAAAACAGAGATAAGTCTAGCCAGAATTCGATGGCCCAACAAAAAAGAAATCAAAGGATCTGGTCCGGATAAGATTTCATGAATGGACCAGAGGTGTGGAATTCCCATGAGCTTGGCCGCCCAAGCTCCGCTGAAATCTGCCGATGAATTGCTGAAAACAAGGGAGATGTTCTCCTGGCGAATCACCTCACAGATTCGGATGACACTCCCTAGATTCCACATCCAGGAAAACGGCTGTATCCATGCTTTCTTTTTTTCTGTAAGCCACCATTTGGAGGAAATGATGGTCACTTTAATCCTCAGCTTTTCCGCTTCCTTATAAAGAGGACCAGGCTGGGGAAGAATGAGGTGAGGGGAGAATTTCTTCTTATCAATTCTTCTTAAAGTCTGAAGCAGCATTCTCTCAGCTCCGTTGAGTTCTGCTGAATGAGAGACAAACAGTATGTTTTTCATCGCTGATTCACCACCTGCTGATAAAAACTCAATGTCTCTGCGGCCGTCTTCCTCCAGTCAAAATCAAGGGCTCTCTTTTTTCCTTTCTGGGCCAAAGACTGGTGCAAATCTCTATGGTCCATGGCCAAAAGAGTTTTTTCTGCTATCTCATCAGGACTATCAGGATTGAAATAGAGAGCAGCATCTTGGGCGATCTCAACAAGAGCCGAAGTTTGAGAAGTCACCACCGGCAGACCACTGACCATAGCTTCAAGAACGGGAAGACCAAAACCTTCATACATGGAAGGGAAAACCAACACCGATGCCAGTCGGTAAAGATTCTTTAAATCCTCCTCAGGGACATAACCCAACATCTTCACCCAAGCGTCAAGAGACTGTTCATTTATTTCTTTTTTTATCCTTTTATAATCCTCTCCTTTCCGACCGACCATGATAAGAGGGATTTTTCTGTTTCTGTTATGAAGACATTTAAGCGCTTTTACCAGGGTGGTCAAATTTTTTCTGGGCTCCATAGCTCCTACAAAAAGGATAAAAGAAGAGGGAAGGCCGTATCTTTTCTTAGTCTCAGCCAGTTGAAAAGTAGAAATATCATTCCAAAATCTATGATCAATTCCCAAATGAATAACTTTGATCTTGCTGGGGGGAAGGGCAAACTTCTGCATGAGCCTTTGCTGGCTGAAACGGGATATGGCCACAATCCCGTCTGCCTGCTTGAGAGAGGCTCTAATCCTGGGAATAAACTCTTTCCTCGCTTCTTTATCTGTGAGATGAGGAAAATCCATAAAAAAAAGATCATAGACTGTGACCAGCTTCTTTCCCTTGGTAGGAATGACCAGGGGGGTGGGAGAATGGGTCACGTCCAAGGAGGTGAAAAAAAAATAGTCCAAGGGCGGCCAGCACAATCTATACCAGAAGTGATTGATCATTTTTACCGGAAAGCGAAAATCCCGAAAATGCTGGTGGGCAAAAGGAGGGATCTTTGAAGATGGGAAACGGTCTTTGAAAGAGGCAGAAAAAAGATAGTATTCATTGACATGATCTAAGCGGGAGAGAGAAAAAAGCAAGTTTTTGAAATAAATCCCCACCCCTGTTGGTTTTTTAAGAAAAGGCCGAACATCCAATCCGATTCGCATCTTGAGTAAATGTATTCACAACGCCGGTAAAAGTCAACTTGGAGAAGGCGAACAGGTTCTCCTTATAGCTCCAAGTAATAAAAAAGGTTCCGGAAGCATCTTTTTTTCCGGGGTGAGACACTAAGAACATGTATTTGGGAATGGCTTCGCTCCTGTCCAGGTTTTTCACGCCGTTCCCTCACCGTCCATCTCGGCGCCTGCGTAACTGCGCATGTCAGTTATATGGGAGTATCGCTTATCTGTACCCATCCATGTTTCATCTGTCTTATCTGAGTATGCTCAAACATACTCGGCGACCGATTTCATCGGTTGCCCTCGATGGACGATTCAGGAAGGCTAAACCTTCAATGGTCGCTTCAGCCATCCCCAAACATCTTTTTACCCCGATAAAGATGC
>JBKHJA010000074.1:0-13753 GCA_046538375.1 Candidatus Aminicenantota bacterium | reverse complement strand
CCCTGCATTATTCACATAGGTTTTTGATTTCCATGAAAAAGGAAATCAGGGACACCATACCGAATTCAGGAGAATTCGATTCATGTCCCGATTTCCCCTTAAATTCATGACTTCTTCTGGGAAAACCTTCAATTTATGAATAATGCAGGTTAATCGTCTGTCTCAAATAAAGGATTTTGACAAAACTTGTGAGGATATAGATTGTCCAGTATGCGAGAAGGTTAAGCGAAATTATCTTACCGAGACTGTTCAATATGAGCCATATAAACTCAGTGTAGAACTTTACAGATGGCAGAAAGATGCAAAAAATCTCTGGTGGGAGAACAATGGAAGGGGAATTGTTAAAGTAGTAACAGGAGCAGGGAAAACTGTCTTTGCATTCTCCATAATCTCAGGCCTTTATAATTCCGCCGCTTACAAAGACGGTGGCTTCAAGACAATAATCATCGTCCCTACCTCTGCACTTCTTGACCAGTGGCTTGTTGGCCTGACGGATATATTAAACATACCAAGAGAAAATATCGGAATTTTTTATGGGCAGAAAAAAGAAGAACTGGATAGCAAGGCCATTTTCCTTTATGTTGTAAATTCAGCCAGGGATTATATTACAGAACATTATCAGAACTGCCTTTCCGGTAATGACACGTTTCTAATTGCCGATGAATGCCATCGCTACGGCAGCAAAGAAAATGCAAAAATCTTTCAAGTGAAATACTCTTATACGCTTGGTCTTTCTGCTACTCCAGAGAGATACGGGGATCTTGGCTTTGAAGAGAAAATCGTTCCGAATTTAGGAAAGATAATTTACACATTGATCAAAGGCTGGATAATATCTCCAATTACAGAAAGGGAAGTATTAACATTCTTGTTTCATGCCGAGCCCTTGACGAAGGCTTTGATGTACCAGAATCAAATACAGGTGTTATAGTTGCTGGAACAAGTAGCGTAAGGCAGTGGATTCAGAGAATGGGTAGAATTTTGAGAAGAATGCCAGGGAAAGAATTTTCAAGAATCTATGTTGTATTTGTAGATATTATTGAAAAGGACGTTTTTAAAGAAACGGAACTAAGGGAATTCGAAAAAGAAGCCTTGAGTGTGGAATCTATTAACCTGACCTTTAAATAGTCCCGCCACCTTCTTTTCCCTAAGGGGAGGCTCCATAAGGATGTTTATACTGCCATTGACAAAGTTTGGGTCAATAAAATATAATTCGATATGTGGGGGCGAACAGGATTCGACGGAGACAATGATGCAGAGGTGGCATGTCGAGGCCCCACCACCTCGTAAAAAGGTGGACCCACAGAAGTGCAGAAACTCTGCCTGTTGCTGCCTAAAGATTAGGTATGCCGTTTCTCTGGCGCTTTCCTGCGGCGCTTGAGAGGCGTCGTTGAGCAGGATAGCGAGCCGGGTTCGTCCTGAGCCTGGCAAGCGAAACTTGATCGGGGCTGGTTCTGGAGTAACTTTCCTCTTGCGGTGCTTCAGGGCGAGATGAAGAAAGAGGATAAGCATGTAGAAGCCTCTTGCTGAAGGTCTTCGGACGCGGGTTCGATTCCCGCCGCCTCCACCATCTGCACACAAAAAAATAATAGATGAGATAAATTGGTCGGGCAAAAAATAGCACACTCACTGCTGTGTTGGGCAGTCGTTTTTTTTGTTCTGGTTTCATCTTCCCATCCCCAAACCCGGAATGATCTCACAGTGTCGGTTAAGGATTATTCCGACTTCAGCCGCCTCATCATCCAATCTTCTTACTCCCTGTCTCCTCACCTGGAAAAGAGTTCTTCCTTCCTTATGGTGAGAATCAAATCCCATGTGCCCATAACAGTTCGAAGAAGAGATTTTAAGAGTAAAGTCATTAACTCCATGGGATGGACAAAGGGAAATGATTATTACCTGCTGAACATCCAGATCAAGAACAGCCATTTCAGTTATGATTATTTCACTCTTCCTGATCCCCCCCAACTGGTTATCGACATCACTCCTGTTGGTAAAGAGAAGAAACCGGAACAGAAAGGTTCTGTGTCCAGAGAAAAGTTGAACAGGGAGAGACCGGGGGTCAAGGCTTCCTCCCTACAGGAGCAGAAGCGGGGAGTGAAGACCGTGGTTATCGATCCTGGACACGGGGGGCTGGAAAGCGGTGCCAAGGGGGAATTGGGCACTTTGGAGAAGGATATCGCCCTGGATATCGGTTTAAAACTCAAAGCCATCATCGAAAGAAATTTAGCTTTCCGGGTGGTGCTGACCAGGGACAAAGATGTCAATGTTTCCCTGGATAACAGAGCAGCCGTGGCCAATAACAACCGAGCTGAGCTTTTCATCAGTATCCATGCCAACGGGTCTTATCGGAAAGAAGCCCGTGGATCGGAGACTTTCTTTCTCAGCCTGAACGCAACCGATGAGGAGGCAAGAAGGCTGGCTTACTTGGAGAACAACTCGGCCCAGTTGGAAGAGGGAATCGAGCCAGACAACCAGGATGAAATCCAAATGATTCTGTGGGATATGGCCCAGGCTTCTTATCTTAAACAGAGCAGCCAATTGGCGGAGCAGGTTCAGAAAGAGCTTAACCAACTCCTGGGAACTTTGAACCGGGGGATCAAGCAGGCTCCTTTCAAGGTATTGACAGGAGTGGCCTGTCCGGCGGTTCTGGTGGAAGTGGCGTTTATCTCCAATCCCGAGGAAGAGAAGAAGCTGGGTACAGAAAAGTTCCAGAACGATGTGGCTCTTGCAATTTATCGTGGTCTGGCCAATTATCTCAGACTCAATTCTCAAAAATAAAGGTGAATCATGGATAAAAAGAGGACGGTGAGTATTGGTGTTCTGTTGGTCATCCTGGTGGTTCTGGCGGTCCTTTTTTTTAGAAAGGGAGGTCGAGAAGAGATAAAACCTTCTTCTGAGGTGACTCCTCCTGAATCGGAGCTGTCCTCTGTAAAACCAGGAGAAACCAGGAAAATCACTCTATTTTTTCCTTCAGAAGAAGATGCTCTTCTTCATACCGAAAGGAGAGAAATCAGGGCTCACCGTTCAGAAGACCAGCAGGCCAAACAGGCAGTAGAAGAACTGCTCAAGGGCTCTAAAGACGGCTATCTTTCTCCTTTTCCTGAGGAGACCAGGTTGAGAGAGCTTTATATCACCGGAGAAGGAGTGGCCTATGTGGATTTTTCCAGAGAGCTGGAACAGAATCATCTTTCTGGCTCTACTTCTGAGATGGCCACGGTTTTTTCCATCGTGAATTCCCTTACCTATAATTTTAAGTCTATCAAGAAAGTCTTCATTTTGATCGATGGGGGCGAAAGGGAAACCCTGGGGGGACATATCAGCCTGGTGCATCCCTTCTTCCCCCAATACGATTTAATCGCTGAGTAAAAGGACCGAATAAAGGGGCGGTCTCTTTTTTGAAAAAAGAGAACCGTCCCTATTTTTATACCGATGAAAAGATTAAAAAAAGTAGCTATTATCGGTTTTCCCAACGTGGGAAAATCTACCCTGTTCAACCGTCTGTTAAAGGAAAAGAAGTCTCTGGTCCATAATCTTCCTGGAATGACCCGAGACCAGGTTTCAGCTCTCTGCCTGCTGGACAATAAGAAGTTCATCCTGGTGGACACAGGAGGATTTTTTGATACCCAACAGGACCCTCTTTCCTCCCAAATTAAGCAGAAAGCACAGGAGGCATCCAGAGAAGCTGATATCCTGCTTTTCGTCCTCGACGGGAAAAGGGAGCTTTTGCCTGCTGAGGAAGAATTATTTCTTTTTTTGAAAAAGTTGAACAAGCCCATCTTGGTGGTGGTCAACAAGATCGATTCGGTCTCCGGGGAAGATAAGCTCGGTGATTATTACCGATTGGGGGAAAAGAGAATTTTTGCCATCTCAGCAGAACATAAAAGGAATTTGGGAGAATTGGAGTCCGGACTTCTGGAAATGATTCCTTCCACCACAACTGAAAAAGAAGATCTCCATCCTTTAAACATAGCTGTGGTGGGCAGGATCAATGTGGGGAAATCTTCTGTAATCAATCGACTCTGTGGAAAAGAACGGTTGATTGTGAGCGAAATACCAGGGACCACAAGAGACAGCACTGATACCCTGGTTATAAAAAGTAATAAACTTTTCTCTCTGGTGGATACAGCAGGGATCCGTAAGCTGAGCCGTACCCGGGATAAAAGGGAAAAAGCCAGTGTTATAAAAGCAAAAAAGGATATAGACCGAGCCGATGTCATCTGTCTGGTTTTGGATGCTCTGGAGTTTCCTACTCGTCAGGATACTGCCATTGCCCATTTGGCCCAGCAATCGGGAAAGCCCCTGCTTATAGCCTTGAATAAATGGGATTTGATAGAAAAAAATTCCCTTTCAGCCGATGAACACAAAGAAAGGATTTTCAGGAGACTGGATTTTGTCCGGTATGCCCCCCTTCTATTCGTCTCTGCCTTAACAGGAAAAAGGGTGGTCAAAATCTTAGATTTGGCAGAGCAGGTCTACAACAGCGGCTCAAAGAGAATACAAACATCTGCCTTAAACCATTTTATCTCCTGGATTAACCACAATTATCCTCCTCTTTCAAGAAGTAAAAAAAGAGCGAAGATAAAGTACATGACCCAGGCTGGCGTTCTTCCACCTACCTTTATCCTTTTTGTTCGCACCCGTGATTCACTTGCCCGCGCCTATGAGAAACTGTTTATCCTCCTGCTCAGGGAGAAATTTGATTTCTGGGGAACTCCTATCAGGTTGATTCTGAAAAAGAGTTGAAGCGAGGATCATTTGCGGTCGCCTAAAACTTTTTTCCGCGGCGAGGTGGAGACGGCTTCAGATCTTATGTTTCTCTTGACTTTGGCTGTTTATTCTATTATAAAATTCTCTTGAGGAATAGACTTGCGTGATGAAAAGGAGGTCGTGATGTCACGAAAATTCATAAATATGTTTGCAGTGATGATGCTGGCAGTCGCTTTCATCTTCATCACCGCAAGCTGCCAGAAGCTCAGCGTCAAAAGACTCAAAGCGAATTATCATTTCAACAAGGCCAACACACTTTTTAGTGATAACCGCTATCGACAAGCTATAGAAGAATACGAGAAAGCACTGACCAATAATCCCGACCTGGTAGAAGCCTACAGGTTTTTAGGGGAAAGCTATAAAAGTCTTTACAAACCAGGAGTGGATACTGAAGAAAACAAGAGAAAAGCTCAAGAAGCTTTAGAATCTCTCCAAAAGGCTTATGAAATTAGCCCAACTGATAAAGATGTCATTTATTCTCTGGGTGACATGTATGATAAGATGAGAGATTTTAAGAAGGCAGAAGAGTTGTATTTGAAGATCATCGATATGGAACCGACCAACATGAGCAATTACTATGTGGTGGCCGAGTTTTACAAGAGGTATGCTGGAGAATCCAAAGAGGGTGAAGAAGGAGAGGAAGGAAAAAAAATAGCTCAGGGAGGCAAGACGCCATTTCAGAAAGCAGAGGAAATGTACCTGCGAAGGATTGAAACAGACCCTGAAAATCCTCAGGGATATGCCTACATCTCTCAATTTTATGAAGGAATTACTCCTGTTCCTGAATTTGACAAGGCCAACTATTTCCATGATAGACGCATCCAGTTGGAGCCAGAAAATGCCAAAGCTTGGCTTTCCAAGGGAGTTAACCGCTGGTCAAAGGCCTACAGGCTTCAATCCAGGCTGTCTTCCCAGGAACGTTTGGCATTGGGCCATCAAAGTGAAAAGGCCTTATTGAAGGCCAATGAGTTAGATCCTGCCTATCCCGAACCTTATTCCTGGCTCAGTGTCCTTTACAAGAGTGTTCTGGCCAGGCTCGAACCGCAGAAGGCAGAAAGATACAATCGAGAAGCAGATATGTACGTGGAGAAATTCAAGGAAGCGAGAAAGAAAGAAGCAGAAAGAAAAAAGCTGGAGGAAGAGTTAAAAAAGATAGGGTGACCAGAGACTTATTATTCTCTGCTGGATTATATTTCATCTGCCGTTCTAAAACAGAATGTTCATCCCCCTTAAAGATGACAATCCCACCTATCGATTTCCTTATGTGACTGTCTTTCTAATCTGTCTGAATATCCTGATTTTTTTCTACCAGATTTTTTCTCCCCAGGGATTGCAGCACTATGTTTACAAAATGGGAGCCATTCCCTATGAGATCACCCATTTTAAAACCCTTCCCTTTTTTCCCCGCATTGCTCCCCCTTTAACTCTGATAACAGCCATGTTCCTTCATGGCGGATTCTTTCATCTTTTCGGGAACATGCTCTATTTATGGATATTCGGCAACAATATCGAAGATTTCCTGGGATCTTTCCGCTTTATTTTTTTCTATCTTCTTTCAGGCCTGGGAGCGAGTTTGGCCCATATTATTTTCAACCCCAATTCTCAAGTCCCCATGGTGGGAGCCAGCGGAGCCATAGCCGGAGTGTTGGGAGCCTATTTGATTTTGTATCCAGGAGCTAGAGTTTTGACATTTGTGTTCTTGTTTTTTTTCATCCGGATTATTCCCATACCAGCCGCTGTCATCCTTGGGTTGTGGTTTTTAGCCCAACTGCTGAATATCGGGTTGGGAGGAGGAGTGGCCTGGTTTGCCCATATCGGGGGTTTTTTGATCGGCGTAGGATTGATCAAAGTCTATTCCAAGAAAAAACCCAAAGTGTGGACACATTGAGTCTTCCCTCTTCTTGCTAAGCTCTGCGAAGTATTCCCAAAATAGTGATGATTATAAATATTTGGTTCATCCGACTTTTCAGTGGGTACCAGGACAGCAGATGGAAATCAAGGGACACGTTACCGGAAATTCACCGGAAATTCGGGACATGTACCGGAAATTCATGGGACACGTTACCGATTTTGGTAAAATCGGTACATGTCCCGAATTTCCGGTACATGTCCCTGATTTCCATTCCTTTCGTAGTCATTTTATCTAACTTTGTTACCCACTGAAATGTCTGAAGAACCAAATATTTATACTGATTGAGAAGAGTGAGGGATGGGGGGTGAGGAAGCCCCTTTCACGGAAATGGATGCCCGTTAAGCTCTTCTGGAAGTTGACAATAGTCCAAAGATTTAGTATTTTAGATCATCGCTAATCCTTCAGGGAAAAAAACCAAGGTTTAGAGTCATGATGAAGACAACAGTGCCCAAAAGAGAACAGCTGGAGCACAGGTGGTGGCTGGTGGATGCTGAGGGAAAGATTTTGGGACGATTGGCCAGCGAAGTGGCAGTATTGCTGCGGGGAAAGAGGAAACCTCAGTATGTCGATTTCATGGACAGTGGAGATTTTGTGGTGGTGATCAATGCTGAGAAGATAAAAGTGACCGGAAGAAAAATGGATCAGAAAAAATACTATTCTCACTCCGGCTATCCCGGTGGAGTCAAACAAAAAGCTTTGAAAGAGCTTTTAGAAAAAAAACCTGAACAGGTGATCAAAAAAGCGGTTTGGGGAATGATTCCCAAAAATAAGCTCGGTCGAGCTGTGTATAAGAAGCTTAAAGTGTATCGAGGTTCGCATCACCCTCACCAAGCACAAAAGCCTCAGGAATACCGATTTAAGGAGGAAAGTTGAGTCTAATTCAGTATTACGGCACAGGAAGACGAAAGACATCAGTTGCCAGAGTTTTTCTTCGGCCTGGTAAAGGAGACATCACTCTTTATGTGAATAAAAAATCCCATCCTTTTGGTGAATATTTTCACTCTGATGGTCAAAAACAGGTTATCAAAAAACCTCTTCTTTTGACTGAGACAGAGAACAAATTTGACGTATTCATTCGCATCAATGGAGGTGGAAAAAACGGCCAGGCCGAGGCTGTTCGGTTGGGAATTGCCAGGGCCCTGGTGGAATTCAATAGAGAGTTAAGGCAGACTCTGAGAGGAGCCGGGTTGTTGACCAGGGACGATAGGATCAAAGAAAGAAAGAAATACGGATTGCTGGGAGCCCGTAAGGCACCTCAATACCATAAGAGATAAACGGAGGATTTCGGTTGGTATCGGTAACCATGAAAGAGTTATTGGAAGCTGGTGTTCATTTCGGACATCAAACCAGAAGATGGAACCCCAAGATGAAGGACTATATCTTTGGACAGAGGAACGGGATTTATATCATCGATCTCCAGAAAACCATCAAGATTTTCAAAGAAGCCCTTCAGTTTATCAGAAATTTGTCAGAAGAAGGTAAAGAAATACTCTTGGTGGGGACTAAAAAGCAGGCCCAGGATCTCATCAGAGAGTATTCTCTGAAATGTGAAGGCAGTTATGTCAACCAGAGATGGCTGGGGGGGCTTCTGACCAATTTCGATGTCATAAGGGGGAGTGTGGAAAGGCTCATCGAATTGGAAGAGATGAAAGAGGACGGAAGATGGGATCTTCTCTCCAAGAAGGAACAGTCCAAGATGGAGAAGGTTTACCGGAAGCTTTCCAAAAATTTGGGGGGGATAAAAACCATGACAGAGCTTCCCGGGGCTGTGGTGGTGATAGATTCTATCAAGGAAGAGATAGCCATTAACGAAGCAAAGAAACTGCACATTCCTATTGTGGCGGTGGTGGATACTAACGGAGATCCAGAGGGCATAGATTATCCTATCCCTGGAAACGATGATGCGGTGAGAGCTATCGAATTGTTCGCATCCAAAGTGTCTGAAGCTATTGTGGAAGGTAAAAAGAAAAAAATAGAGAGCGAACTTCAACAAGAAAAAAAAGAGGAGAAAGCCGAGCCTGAAGAGCAGCCTTCTGAAGCCTCTGTGGAAGAAAAAAGCCCCACCTCTTCTACAGAAAAACCGGCCTAGAGAGGAGAGAGAAATGGAAATATCTTCTGATATGGTCAAGGAGCTCCGCCAGCGGACTGGAATTGGCATGATGGAGTGCAAAAAGGCCCTGGAGGAAAGCAGCGGGGATATCGATAAAGCTATCCTTATATTAAGAAAAAAAGGATATGCTCGAGCCAAGGAAAAAATGGGGCGAGAGACTGCCCAAGGGAGAGTGGGGTCCTACATTCATCTCGGCGGCAAGATTGGTGTTCTGGTTGAGGTCAACTGCGAGTCAGATTTTGTGGCCCGTAACCAAGAATTTAAGGAACTGGTCAAGAATATAGCCATGCATATAGCTGCTGCCAGACCTCAATACGTCTCTTCACAGGATGTTCCCCCAGATATCCTGGAACAGGAAAAAGAAATCATCCGCGATCAGTTCAAAGATTCTAAAAAGCCTCCTGAAGTCATGGAGAAAATTGTCCAGGGTAAACTGGGGAAGTTTTTCCAAGAAGTGTGCCTCCTCGATCAACCTTACATCAAGGATGATAAGATTTCAGTCAAAAAGCTGGTTGCTTCTCACATCGCCAAATTCGGTGAAAACATAAGAATTAGTAGATTCGCTCGTTTTGAACTGGGCGAATCATAGAATTTATAATATGCCTGGTGCGCAGCCTGCCTACCAAAGAATTTTACTCAAACTCTCGGGAGAATCTCTTTTAGGCCATCACAATTACGGCATCGATCTGCAAACCACACAATCCATCGCTCAGGAGATAAAAGAGGTCCATGATTTAGGTATTTGTATAGCCATCATGATCGGAGGGGGGAATATTTTTAGGGGTGTGCGCGGTGCCACGGGGGGCATGGATAGAGCGTCAGCCGACTACATGGGATTGCTGGCCACTGTGATCAACGGGATTGCTCTTCAAGATGCTCTAGAGAGAGAGGGAGTGGTTAGCCGGCATATTTCGGCGGTTGAGATCAAAGCCGTAGCCGAGCCCTTTATCAGAGGCAGAGCTATCAGGCATCTTGAGAAGAGGAGAATTGTCATCTTCAGCGCCGGTATCGGGAGTCCTTATTTTACCACGGATACTGCGGCAGCTTTGAGGGCCCTGGAGATCAAGGCGGAGGTGATACTGAAAGCGACAAAGGTTGATGGTGTCTATTCGGCTGATCCGCTGAAGGATAAAAAGGCCAAGAAATTCACCTTTATCAAATATTTAGATGTGATCAAAAAGGGTTTGAAAGTGATGGATTCTACAGCCATATCCTTGTGCAAGGACAATAATCTGCCCATCATCGTCTTCAATCTGAAAAAAAGGGGCAACATAAAGAAGGCTGTTCTAGGCCGTAGAGTAGGAACGCTGGTGCATTGACCAGGAATTCCAGATATCCTTAAAGGGGATCGGAATATTCGATAAACCAATATCCAAGGGGTTTTAAGGATGGTTAAAGACATATTAAGAGAGCTTGAAAAAGAAATGAAGGGTTCGGTAGAACGTTTTCGGAAGGATATGAGTAAATTGAGAACAGGAAGGGCAAATCTGGGTCTTTTCGAAGACATAAAAGTGGAATATTATGGCAACTTAACCCCCCTAAACCAGATGGCCACACTAGGGGCTCCTGATCCTACTCTGATAACGGTTCAGCCGTGGGATCCGTCCTTGCTGGAAGACATCGAAAAGGCGGTCAGAGCAGCTGACCTTGGGCTGAATCCGATAAACGACGGAAAAACGTTAAAAATCCCCATTCCCCCTCTGGATGAAGAGAGAAGAAAGGAAATTGCCAAAAGGATCAAGAAGATGTTGGAAGAGGAAAAGACAGTGCTCCGCAACATGAGGCGGGAAAGCAAAGAGATGATTGAAGAATTGGAAGAGGAGAAAGAAATAACAGAAGACGATAAGTATTGGGGGTATGACAGGCTTAAAGAACTGATCGATGAATACTCCAAAAGATTGGAAGAGATTGCCTCTGCCAAGGAAAAAGAGATCCTCGAAATTTAAACAGCCCAAGGGCCTGGCGTGTTTCTCTAAAAGACAGCCTTTACCCTAACGGGGCTGGATAAAGCCGAAATACAAATCCCGCTCTTATTCCAACCTCGTTTTCACTGGAAAACAAGTCTGCTCCTTTGTGTTTATTTCTTCCTGAACCAGTTTTCGGTGGTTCCAAATTTTGTCCTGATCACCACACCCCATCCTATTATGCTCAGACAGAAATTGAACAGAAAACCGAAAATGGGGATGAAGCCGATCAGACTGACTATAATCAGCCCTAAGATCACCGCCATGATGGGATGGATTCTGGTTGAGCCGAAAGCACGGGTCAAACTTTCGCCAAAGAAGTAGAATAAAACCACCCGGCTAAAAATCTTGATGATAATTCCGATGAAAACAAGAGCAAGAAGGATGGGAATTCCTATCAGGATGATAGAGAGGAAGGCAGAAAAAACCACCAGCCCCACAAAGATGACCAAACTCAACAGTCCTATGCCAGAAATCGGCCAGAAAGATTTTCTGATCTGGAGAGAAGCGAAGGAAATCTGGCGGGGAAAAAGAGCGGCCACCAGAACGGCCAGAAGGAGCCAGATGAAAATGGTGATCAATTTTATGATAAGCAGCAGAGGGATCAGAGAAATAGAGAAGAGGCCCCCGAAACTGTCTCTCAAAAACTTTTTTATATCTTCTGAAGTCTTGAAGTAAATGGTATCACCATCAACCCGCGCTCCAGGCTCTTTGTTGAGTGTTCCTCCGATGGATGCCACATCTCCTTTGATGAAGGCCGAAGGCTTTAAGGTTATGTCAGCACCTAATCCTAACACCAATTCTTCCACTTCGCCGCTGACAATCACCGAGCCCCCGAAAGCCACCACGCTCTCTTTGACTTTTCCTTTGATCAGGATGCTGCCGCCAAAGCTCACCACATTGTCCTGGACTTCGCCTTCGGCCACCACGATGTCTTTTTTTAAAACCAAACCTTGACCTTGGAGGGGAACATAACAGAGGAAGAAGGTGATAAAAATCAGCGAAACCATTGTTTTGTTTTTCATGCTCTTGCTCCCGTTAAAAATATTTTCCTCGCCCCATAAATAAGAGAAACAGAGAGAATCAGGGCAAGAAAGACAAGGACAATCTGAACCTCAGGAGCGATGAGGGAGGTTAGCCGCAGGAAGCTTTCCAGTATCAGATCCAAGAATTGAATGATGATTTTGACAAGAAGAAAAACCAGCTTAACAATTTTAATCAACAGAATGAAGAAGTTCCGGGTAAAATTCAAAGCCGAATATTTGAGATTCAAAAGCAGATGGGCAAGATTGTAACCGGAGATTAGGAAGAGAGTCAAACACAGCAGAAGAATCGAGGAGAAACCAGCAGCTGCGGCCGCTACCCACCTCCTGAGGGAAGTCTTTTCCGGAAATATCCGGGCCATGATATGGCGGGCGAAATCCGGAGGTGCTTCCATAAGAGGAAGACTTTCTGATGCCTG
This sequence comes from Candidatus Aminicenantota bacterium, assembly GCA_046538375.1. Classification (GTDB taxonomy): domain Bacteria; phylum Acidobacteriota; class Aminicenantia; order Aminicenantales; family Aminicenantaceae; genus JBKHJA01. The sequence continues at coordinate 1,541 of JBKHJA010000074.1, read as the reverse complement.
AAGCAGAGCCTTTCTTTCTTCCACTGCACTCTGACATTTTGGACAGGAAGCCAGATGATCTTCGATTTCTCTCATCTTCACTGCTTCCAGTTCTTTCTCTAAATAAAGATAAATTTCAGCAATACCGAGACATCTCATATCTTTTCCTCCAGAAGCTGGCGGACCATTTCTTTGGCTTGGAAGACTCTGTTTTTAACGGTCCCCACAGGGAGGTCTTTCATTTCTGCCATCTCCTCATAGCTGAACTCATTGACATGCCGCCAGATAAACAATTCCCTCAAGGAAGGAGGAACATTTTTTAGAGCCTGTTCGATTTTAGCTCTGAGCTCAGAGAGCTCAAATTTTTTTGCTACCGGAGGTTCATCATCAGGGATCTGGAAGGAAGGTTTGTTCTGGTCTTTATATCCATATCGGTCAAAGGAGAAGGTGCTGATTTTTTTCTTGCGCCAGTAGTCGATGACGTGGTTGGAGGCAATCTTGAAGAGCCAGGTGCGGAACTTGTATCGAGGCTTGAAGGAGTGAAGGGAGGAGTACGTTTTGACAAACACTTCCTGGGTAAAGTCAAGGGCAAGTTCCCTCTCTCCCACCATGCGGCCGATGTAATTCAGTAAAGGATTCTGGTATTTTTGGATGATCATTTCAAAGGCCTCTTTTTCACCCTTGAGCGTCCTTTGGATAAGTTCTTTATCTTCATCCATGGAGGACTTCCCTGTCCTCAAAGGATTATACGGAAAACAGAATAAATGGTTTTATTGATTTCTGTATTCTTCGATTATCTCCACATCAGGAGGGACCTTCAGGTCAAACACATCTGGAGAGAGAGAAACATTGATTTTTATTTGAGAGAACTGGAATTCTGTTTTGTTGCCCGCCCAGTCAAAAAAGATAGCTTTTTGGATGAGCCATCTTTTTTTATCTATTTCCAGCAGGATGAATGAGTACTCCTCTTTTTGTTCGGAATCGAGTTTTATTTGCCAGGAATCAGGATGATCTGTGGGAAAGGGGCTGAATTCGATGGAGTAGCTGTCCAGAAGCCGCTTTTTGCCCGAGAGGAGCATAAGAATTTCTGCTTCATGGCCTTGTTCAGAGAGGGAACTGCGAATGAGCTGGTTATCTTCCGGGATATAAAACTGAAACACGCCCTGTTTGTAAAGGAAGATTTTTTCTTCTGGTTCCCTGTATTCCCACTTCATCATGTCAGGCTTCTTAAAATAAAAATTTCCTTTTTCTCTTAATGGAGTGGAGACCGTGGATGAATAGTAGACCTGCTCAAAATGGGCCTGGATGGAATGAAAAGAGCGAAGCTTTTTCTCTGTTTTAAGAGCGATATCCTGAGCCGTGTAAGGGAGTTGGAGCCATAAAAGGAGAAAAAGACAAGCCAGGTGAGTCATTTTCTCTGCATTATAGCAGAAATACCGGGGATGGTTCTATTTTTTATTGATTTAAGGGGGCATTTCTATTTCTGTGATAGAGGGTGAGGGATGGGGGGGGGTCGTCAGCACGCTAATTTTCCCCAACGAGTCCTCGGAGGGGGAACAGCT
>JBKHJA010000150.1:0-2997 GCA_046538375.1 Candidatus Aminicenantota bacterium | reverse complement strand
CGAAGTCCGAATGGGAGCTGATTTTCCTCGCTGGGGAAAATAAGCGTGCTGACGACCCCCCTCCCTCACTCCCTATCACGGAAAAAGATATGCTTACTTCCGGGATTTATCTCTTGACAGCAGACAGAACAAGTGATAGAAAAAAATCTATTTTTTAAGGAGGATAAAATGAAAAAAGCAATTCACCCACGCCTTTTTTTTATCTCCTTATCTGCTTTAATTTTTCTGACTTTCCCTTTATTTTCCCAGACTTCTCCTGAAGAATTTTTAGGCCACCAGGTAGGTGCAGACCGAAAGCTGGCGGATTATGACCAAATCCAGGCCTATTTCCAGAAGCTGGACCAAGAATCGGAAAAAATCAAAGTCCTGACCATCGGCAAATCCACCTTGGGAAAGCCTATGATCATGGCTGTCATCACTTCTGAAGAAAACATGGCCAACCTGGATGCTCACCGGGAAATCACCAGAAAATTAAGAGATGCCAGAGATCTTTCTCCAGAAGAAGCCGCTGAGCTGTCCAGGGAAGGGAAACTCATACTGCTCATAACTTGCAATATTCATGCCACAGAAATCGGCTCTTCCCAGATGGCTATGGAACTTGCTTATAAACTGGCTTCAGGAGATGTGCCTTTTGATACAGATGAAGTTCTGGATGAGGTGATTGTCCTTCTGGCTCCCACCATCAATCCAGACGGTGAACAAATGGTCACCGAATGGTACAGGAAATATGTGGGGACCAAATATGAAGGCGGACGCATGCCGTGGCTGTATCACCATTATGCCGGCCATGACAATAACCGAGACTGGTTCATGTTCAACCTCTCTGAAACAAAGGCGGTGACCAAGGTCCTCTACCATGACTGGATCCCTCAAATACACATCGATGAGCACCAGATGGGTTCAACAGGAGCCCGCCTGTTCATCCCTCCGTTCATGGATCCCCCTGTTCCCAATGTCCACCCTCTTCTCTGGCGGGGGGTCAATCTGTGCGGATCCAACATGGCCTATGACCTTCAAAAAAACGGCTTCCGAGGAGTGGTCCATGGGCGCAGCTTTACCGGCTGGTGGATCGGGGCATGCGATGACACCTCCTGGCTGCACAATACCGTGGGCCTTCTCAGTGAAATGGCCTCAGTCAAGGTGGCCACTCCCATCTACATTGAATCCACAGAGCTTCCAGATTCTTACTATGAAAAACGTATGGAGTTTCCTGATCCCTGGCCGGGTGGATGGTGGAGGCTCAGAGATATCGTGGATTATGAGTTGACTCTTTCCCTGAACTTGATCAAAACCGCGTTTATCCACAAACAAGACTTTCTGTACAACTTTTACAAGATGTGCAGAGAATCCATCCACCAGGGAAAAAAAGGGGATCCCTTTGCCTTTGTCATCTCCAGAGATCAATACGATTATCCCACTTCACTCCGCATGCTGGACATCCTGATGATGGGAGGAGTGGAAGTTCATCAGGCTCAGGAAGATTTTACGGCTGATGGGAAACTTTATCCTGAGGGCTCCTTTGTGGTGTTTATGTCTCAGCCTTACCGGCCTTATGCCCAGGCCCTTCTGGAAAAACAGGATTATCCAGATTTGCGTCAATACCCGGGCGGTCCCCCAGTTCCTCCCTATGACAATGCTGGCTGGACCCTTCCCCTCCAGATGGGTGTCTGCTGTGAAAGGATCGAAAAGCCCTTCCAGATAGAGGCCAAAAAACTGGAAAAGGTTTCCTACCCCACTGCTGAACTTCCTTCTGAACCAGCTCCGTATGTGGTTTTTGATTCAAAGAACAATGCCTCCTACGCCGTGGTTTTTTCTCTCCTCCAAGAGGAAGCTGAGGTCTTCAGATCTAAAAACCTCATAAACACAGAAGATTTTAAGGCAGCACCGGGCAGCTTCCTGGTTAAAAATTCTGCGAAAGTCCAAAAAATTCTCCCCTCGCTCTTGGACAAATGGCATGTGCCTGCTTATGGAATGGAAAATATCGATAAACTGGAAAAATCATCCCTGAAAAAGCCCCGCATCGGCCTTTATCAGTCCTGGAGATCCAACATGGATGAAGGCTGGACACGCTATGTGCTGGATGACTTTGATATCCCCTACACCACCCTCCACAACAAAGACTTCAAGGGAAACAAGAAAAAGCAAGTCAATCTGAAGGAAAAATATGATGTGATCATCTTCGCCAGTGAGAGCCCTGAAATCATCAAGAAAGGAAAACCCAGCCCTACCTCCAGGTATGCCCGGTACTTCACGGAAATGCCACCAGAATACAAAGGAGGAATCGAAAAGGAAGGCGTAGAGGCTCTGAAAACATTCGTTGAACAGGGCGGAATCCTGGTAACCCTGAACAATGCCTGCGGATTGATCTTTGAGGAATTCAAAGTTCCTGCCCGCAATGCCATCGAGAAAGTGGAGAGAACGAAATTCTTCTGTCCCACCTCCATTTTAAAGCTCAAGGTGGATAATCAATCTGTTATCGGCTACGGCCTGCCGGAACAGGCTACAGCCATGTTCTCACGCAGCCTGGCCATGGCTACCTGGGTCCCGCAGTCAGGAGATTGGGACAGGAAAGTGGTGGCCAGCTATCCTAAAGAAGACATCCTTCTCAGCGGCTGGCTTCTGGGAGAAGAGGTGATTGCCCGCAAAGCCGCTGTGGTTGATGCCCGGTACCAAAAAGGCCATATCATTCTTATCGGAATCCGCTGCCAGCACAGAGCTCAGTCTCATGGCACTTACAAATTCCTGTTCAACGCCCTGCTCTATCCGGAAAAAGAGTGAGGATAAGAAGACTCGATAAATATTTACTCCTAGCCTGCATTATTCATAAATTGAAGGTTTTCCCAGATGCAGTCATGAATTTCAGGGGAAATCGGGACATGAATCGAATTCTCCTGAATTCGGTATGGTGTCCCTGATTTCCTTTTTCATGGAAATCAAAAACTTATGTGAATAATCCAGGCTTACCTGGATTATTCATGAATTATGGGAAATTGGGGA
>JBKHJA010000149.1:0-3044 GCA_046538375.1 Candidatus Aminicenantota bacterium | reverse complement strand
CAATCGAAGATTACTCTGAATGGCAACAGGAGCTAATTGAGACAGCCAAGCAAGTCTTGGAGGATGAGGAAGGCAAATTCGTCGCACTGCCTTCGAGGTTTGATATTGATGAATACAGCATGATGGAGAGGTTCTCTCTATGAGTAAATGATGATGAGATATCAGATTATCTATATGCTGCCATTAAAGGAAGGGGGGCTTTCCGCCGGTTCAAGGATGAGGTCCGCAGATTCGCGATAGAGGAAGACTGGTACAAATACAGGGATGAGAAATTCAAAGAATTAGCCATATTCTGGTGAGAGGTGTAAGCGGCAATAGAAAAGACACCAAAGATGGCAGGGGTGGTTCAGTTAGAGAATAGTCCTTTCTTTTGACCCCGCTTTCTTCTTTTCAACTTCTTTTTTCTTTCTCAGCTTCCTCTCTTTAAAATGATTCCAATGAGTCGTGCGGAAAATGCGTGCCCTGCCGGGAAGGCATCCGGCAGATGCTCAATATTCTGACCAATATTCGCGATGGCAAGGGAAAAGAGGGGGACATCCAGCTATATTTATTCCCACACTCTGTCACCATGAGAAATTGGAACCTTACGGGGCATGCCGGATTTGCACTGTCGAAGTCGAAGTTGGCGGATGGAAGAGTCTCGCAGCAGCCTGCCTTTACCCTGCAGAAAAAGATCTGGCCGTCAGAACCAGTCATTGAATGTTTCAACCATTTGAAGCTTTCAAAATATAGACATCAACCTCATCCTTCTAAGTCGACCCTCTGCTCTGTCCCCGATGTGGCGGCCAGATGCGCATCATCGCCTTCCTCACCGACTATGCCGTGGTGGACAGGATCATCAACCACCTCAAGCTGACATTTGTCGCCGAGAGACCTCCGCCTCCTCATATAGTCTCGCAACAATTCTTCTTGGACTCCGAGGCTCCGGCTGAATATTTTTCATGATTCTTTTCTGATACGGGAGGAGAAGTCTGGCTGATTTTTGGAGTTTTCAGGGCGTCTCTGCGGCTTGTTAGTCGTTTCTGCCCACCAGCAAAGACCTGCAATTGTCCTTGACATCCTTTTTGCCGTTATTTATATTTCCTGACGATGGTTGAATGGGAAAATGAGAACTAAAATGCATTTTCAGCCAGCGCAGCAGAAAACCAAATTCCTATATTTAAGAACCCGCTCCCGGTTTAGCCCAGAAAGTAAGGACTCTGTGCCACCAAAAAGGTCTTTTGATAGAAATTGGGGGTCATTATTCAAATGTCGTCAGATTGCTTCCTCCTCTTATCCTCACCCAAGAGTTGGCTCAAAAAGGAACGGATATTCTCAGGACTTGCATAAAAGAAGCGGAAGAATCTCTCTCCTAATTGTTTTTTGGATAAAAGATGGAGTTGAACAGAAATTTATAAGTGCCGTGGGATTGAGCTCGGTGCTGGCACCGGATTCCGATGAGAACAATGTGGCCTTTCTTGTAGCTGAGATCCACCACCGCAGCCTTACGAGCAATTCTGTCTTCCCCCAGCAGCCATCCGCTCAGAAGAATGTCTTTTTTTGGATAACAGGCGACCACTTCACGATCCCAAAAACCGGAGGGTATCCATGTATCCATTCCAAAACTGTCGGAAAACATGGCTGCCGCCTCATCATCAAATCCGTAGCCCAAAGGTGTATCGTTTTTGATCTTTATTCTCAATAAGGACGTAGGACAGAAGAATTCATCGTCATCGTACCTTTTCGTCCCGTTTCGAACGGGCACATTGCCGAACTCATCAAATATCAGTTCGCAGGCCTCATTCATGGCGACCAGGATGCCTCCGTCTTCCACGAACTGCTTGAGTGCCGTGACCCCTTCTTTTTCAATCCCTCCTCTGTATTTGGGGGGCATTCGTGTGTGATACCCGGCATACCGGGAGCTCGGATCCGGTTTTCCGGCTTTGATGACGTGGCCGTCTTCACTGGCAAATATGATCACATCGAAATCTTTACCAAGATTAGATGGGTTTCCATTTTCGCCCCTGAAATCTTTATTATGAAGGGTGACATAGGAAATGCCTTTATGGTCGAAAACATACCGGGTCCAGCCTTCATCCATATTGGATCTCCAGGACTGATACAAGCCCACTCGAGGTTTGGTCTGAGGTGACTTGGGTATACCGGAAACATCTTGAATTTCATAAACTGAAGCATGCCATTTTTTTAGAAGCCCAGGAAGAATATCCCGTACCGTACCGCTGTTTTTGACGATAAAACTGCCGGGAGCGGTCTTAAAATCATCCCCTGTGATTGATTTCTGAGCGCGGTACACTTCTGAATCCTCTTTCAGAAGTCCAAAAGCCACTGAATAGGATGCATTTTCTTTAGAATCAAGAACTATATAAGATGAGGATTTGGAAGGAGCTTTTACTCGGGGGTAAGTTATTTCTACGACTTCGGTTAAGGCTGCTTGAAAGGGATTCTCAATTCTTTCACATTTAACCCCCATTTGAAGAGGTAAAGTCCAGCCTGCGTTATCGTAAGGCGGTTCGGGAGGTCCCCCCGGATACTGACGAATATCCGGATATTCCTGTTTTTCCAAAAGAGCCTGAGCGTAGGGACGGTAAGGCTGAGCCATTTTAACCACATAAGAACCTGCGGAATACACTTTTCCTCCAGCCGCAAATTCTTCTTCAGTTTGGTGAATTTCCACTCCTGCTGTCTTGAGAATATCCAGCATTTTTAAAGCCGTGGGCATGTCTCTTTGATCTTTAGGAATAATAAAGGCATAAGGATTTCCTTTTTCTCCGGCTTTTATATTGTCTCGGTTCATTTTATAAAAGTTATAGAGAAAATCCTCCTTGTACAGAAAACCTGTTTTGAGCAAACTCATGGACAGGCACAACTCATAGTCCACAAGATCCCGAAGTCTCCACCATCCTCCTGTCCAGGGATCAGGAAACTGCATCCTCTTTTCATAGTAGGAATCCGGAAGTTCATTAGGCTCAATGTAAATGGGAGAGGCTATATTCACCGAAGCCATTTCGCTCAAAAGCGATACAGTATTATGAAGCCATGGAGTA
>JBKHJA010000073.1:0-14146 GCA_046538375.1 Candidatus Aminicenantota bacterium | reverse complement strand
AAACCATGCCCGTTCAGTCCTCATAGGGGCTTCCTCGCCCCCCATCCCTCACCTCTTTCGAAAATGTGTAGAAAATGGGGACATGTACCAATTTCTGTCGTTGATCTAGTATTAATATGATAGAAATTGGCTGAAATTGGTAACGTGTCCCTATTTTCTCTGCTGGGGGGGTGAGTGGATTTGTTGTTTGTTTTATGTTATTTATAATATAAACTTGGATACAGACTGCAAAAAATTATGGTAAAAAAGAGATTTTTCTGTATATGCTTGGTCCTCATCCTCTGGTGGGCTCCTGCTTCATCCCAACAACAAAACGAGCTTCCCTTCCATATCGATCAGCACAAGTTAGAAAACGGACTCCAGGTAATTCTCTCTGAAGATTTTTCTCTGCCTCTTGTCTCTGTGGCCGTGGCTTACCATGTGGGCTCTATCAACGAGGAGCCGGGAAAGGCCGGCATTGCTTATCTATTGGAAAATTTAATGTTTCAAGGATCAGAGAATGTGGGACGGATGCAGCATATCAGTTTTATCCACCGAATCGGGGGGGAGCTGAATGCTGTAACCACTGAAGATAAGACCATATTCTACCAGACTGTCCCTTCTAACCAGTTGGCTCTGGTGTTATGGCTGGAGTCAGACAGGATGAATTCTCTGGAGATCTCCGCTTCCAATGTGGAGAGAGTCAGAGATTCCCTCATTGAAGAGATTCAATACCGGAAAGAGGCAGACCCTTATCTAGAAAGCTCTGTCAGTTTTGACCAGCTTCTCTTCCCTGATTTCGCTCACAGCCATCCTGTTTTCGGAAGCGTGCACGATCTCAGAGATATCACAGTGGAAGAGGTGAAAGATTTCTATTCCACTTACTACCGGCCCAACAACGCAGTCCTCTGTATCACCGGGGATATAAAGAAAAGAAAAGCTCTTCAGCTTGTGCGCAAATATTTCGCTACCATTCCAGAGGGAGATGATATCGATCCTGTCCCAGAAAAGAGTTTTCCTGAAGAGAAGTCCGTTGTCAGGACGCGGCAAGAGACTCTGGCTTCTTTGCCCGCCTTTTTTTTAGGATATCGAATCGCCTCTCCGTTTTCAGATGATTATTATCCGTTGAGAATTATTGAATATATCCTGCTGAGAGGCAAGACTTCCCGTCTGTATAAAAGATTGATCAAGAAAGATCGGACAGCCTTTGGTTTGGGCGGGGGCATTGATTCCAGAAGAGAACTTGCCGCCTTTAAAATATTCACCATATGTAACAACGATATAATGGTGGAGAGAAGCAAAAAGGCCGTGTTATCAGAGATAAATAAGCTCAAGACCAGCCTGATCTCTGAGGAAGAACTGAGAAAGTCAAAAAACATGTTCAAGATGGATTACATCAATCAGTACGCCACTTACATGGACAGGGCCGTTTTTCTGGCTCAAACCTACTTAGCCCAAAACAATCCTGATGACTTTCCCCAAGACCTACAGAAATATCTCAAGGTAACCCCCCCCGAGATCATCGGCATCATGAACAGGTACTTTACTCAAAAAAATATTCTCCTCAACGTAAAGACAAAATGAAAAAAGGAGCCGTTGTTCTCTTCTTTCTCATTCTTGTGATTCCTGCACTGAACAGCTCCCTTCTCTCTCAAGAAAAATTCCGAAAATCCCCTCCTTATCCTGATCCCCTGCCTGAGTTGAACCTTCCTCCCATAGAATCTGCCTTCCTCTCCAACGGCCTGGGTATCTTCGTGGTTCCCCGCCATAATCCCCCCATCATCACTCTCCGTCTGATCGTCTTGGCTGGAGAAAGTTCATCTCCTTCCAGGTTTCCAGGGACAGCCACGCTTACTGCCAAAATGCTGAGCCGGGGGACGCTTTATCTCTCCCATGATGAACTGGAAGAAAGAATCGAATCTATGGGAGGCCGCTTCACCACTTCCACTTTTCCAGATTATTCCATGTTTACTCTTGTCTTTTCCGAGAAATATCTGGATCAAGGACTCAATATTCTGAGCAAAATGGTCCTCCAGCCCTCTTTCTCCAGGAGGGAAATCGAAAATGTCAAAAGATCCATGTATTATGAATTGTTAGAGAAAGGTTCCGATTCAGAGTTCGCAGCCAAAAAGCTTCTCTTTCGAATTCTCTTCCAGGAACACCCCTATCAAAAAAGCACTTATTCCGAGGATGTGATAAAAAACCTAAACCAGAAGTTGATCTCATCTTTTTATGAGAAATATTACAGGCCAAATAATGCCCGGCTCATCTTGACCGGTAATCTCAACCTTTCTACAGCCTCCAGAAAAGTGAGCAGCTATCTCAACACCTGGGAGAAAAAGGAGATGAAATTTTCCTTTCTTCCGCCCCCTGAGCCCAATGACCAATTGAAGATTTGTTTTGTGGATATTCCCCGCAAAAAAGATGCCGCTATTTATATGGGAAATATCATGGCCCCTTTGAAAGATGATGACTATTTTCCTCTTCTGGTCCTCGATCAGGTCTTGGGAGGAACTCCCACCAGCCGTCTCTTCATGAATCTGAGAGAATCCAAAGGATATGCCTATTATGCCTTCACTGACATCGAACTGTTCAAGGCCTGCGGAGTGTTCATGGCCAGGGCAAAAGTCAGGCCAGAAGTGGTTTATGATTCTGTTATGGAGATTCTCAACGAAACCAAAAAAATCATTGAAAAGAAAATTCCCAGCTTGGAGATCGAACAGGCCAAATCCTACCTGATTGGAAATTTTCCTCTTCAGGTTGAAACCATGGATGATCTTTCCTTAAAAGCAGCTCAAATTCAAGCCTTTCAACTGGGCGAAGAACACTGGAACAAATATTATGAAAACATCATGCTCATCGACTCTAATAAGGTGTACGAAATCGCCCAGAAATATCCCTTTTTAACTCCTGTGGTGGTGATCGCCGGAGATAAGAATATCATTGTCGACCACCTCAGAGAGTTCGATAAAGTTGAAATCTATAACCACAAAGGCGTTCTGCAGTATTCCATTCAAAAGGAGATCTCACATGAAAATCGTTGAATGTGTTCCTAATTTCAGCGAAGGAAGAGATCAAAAAAAAACAGAAGCCATCGCCAAAGAGATCGAGTCCACCCCCCAAGTCAAGCTCCTGGATGTGGATCCAGGAGAATCAACCAACCGCACTGTGGTCACTTTCCTGGGATCTCCTCAAGGAGTGAAAGAAGCAGCCTTTAAAGCCATAGCCAAAGCTGCTGAAGTCATCGACATGAGCAAACACAAAGGAGCCCACAGCCGCATCGGGGCCACGGACGTCTGCCCTCTCGTTCCTGTCTCTGGAGTCACCATGGAAGACTGTGTGAACATGGCCCATGAATTGGCGAAAAGAGTCTCAACAGAATTGAAAATTCCCGTTTATCTTTACGAGGACGCAGCCCAGAAACCAGAAAGAAGAAATTTAGCCTTCATAAGAAAAGGAGAATACGAGGGTCTCCCTGAAAAATTGAAAGATCCTGAATGGCTTCCAGACTACGGAGAACCGGTGTTTAATCCAAAAGCCGGAGCCACAGTGATCGGAGCGAGGGAGTTTTTGATTGCCTACAACATCAACCTTAACTCCCGGGACAGGAGGCTGGCCCATGAGATTGCCCTCAATCTGAGAGAGAAAGGACGGGCAAAAAGGGACAAGCTGGGAAAAATAATAAGGGATGAAAGCGGCAAAGCCGTCAAGATACCAGGAAAATTCAAGGCCGTTAAGGCAGTGGGCTGGTATATCGAAGACTACCGAATCGCTCAAATCTCCATAAATTTCACCAACTACAAGATATCTCCTCCTCATCTTGTTTTCGATGAGGCCCGAAAGGAGGCACAAAAGCTGGGGTTGAGAGTGACAGGCAGTGAGCTGGTGGGTCTGATTCCCAAAGAAGCCCTGTTGATGGCTGGCCGCTACTACCTGGAAAAACAGGGCAAAAGCCCCGGGGTCCCGGAGGAAGAACTCATTCGAACAGCCGTTATCTCTCTTGGACTGAACGATGTGGCTCCTTTTGATCCTCAAAAAAAGATCATCGAATACCAGTTTGCACCGGAAGAGAGCTCTCTTCTCACCCTCAATCTGCAAGAATTTGCTGATGAGCTCTCCATGGACTCTCCGGCTCCAGGAGGAGGCAGCACCGCTGCTTTGTGCGGGGCCCTCTCGGCGTCTCTTTCAGCCATGGTCTCCAACCTGACAGTAGGGAAAAAGGACTATGAGGATGTGCAGGACAAAGTGAAGGAAGTGGCTGTCCAAGCTCAAGCGTTGAAGGATGAACTGCTGAACTGTGTTGATCTCGATACCAAAGCCTTTAACCAGTTGATGGATTCTTTCAAGTCACCCAAAAAAACAGATGACCAAAAAGAAGAAAGAGAAAAAGCAATAGAAGAAGCGACCAAACAGGCCACTTTGGTGCCCTATCAGGTTCTGGAGAAAAGCGTAAAGGCATTAGAAATGGCTAAGCAGGTGGCTTTACACGGCAATAAAAATTCCATCAGCGATGCTGGGGTGGCAGGACTCACAGCCCAAACGGCTGCTGAAGGAGCTCATTACAACGTCAGAATCAACCTCTCCGGCATCAAGGATGATAAATTCAAGGCCAGAATGAAAAAGGATTCTCTGGCGTTGAACAAAAAAGCCCTGAATCTGGGCCAGGAAATCCGAGAAATCCTGGATAAGGAATTAAAATAGACTTTGAAAAACCTTGTCATCACCGGCCCTCCCCGCTGCGGGAAGACAACGTTAATCAAAAAGATAAGTCAACAGCCCCAGCTCCGGTCAAAATTGGGAGGATTCATCACCGAAGAGATTCGAGAAAAAGGAGAAAGACAGGGATTCAAGATCATCTCTCTTCCTGAGGGAGAAACAGGAGTTTTGGCTCAGAAAGAACATGTTTCCATGTATCGGGTAGGCCGGTATGGAGTCAACATTGATGATCTGGAAACCGTGGGATGTGGAGCTTTAGAGCAGGCACTGTCTTCAGGAAATATTGTGGTTATCGATGAAATCGGTAAAATGGAGCTTTTCTCAAAAAAATTTAAGACTCTCCTGGTCAAAGCTTTAGACTCCCCTCATCCGGTGCTGGCCACCATCATGGAAAAGAGGAATGGATTTGCTGACAAAATCAAGAAAAGGAAAGATGTGGAGTGTGTACTGCTGCATCGAAAAAATTTCGACACGGTGTTGGCCAAAGTCAGAACATGGATCAACCACCACCTTTAACTCAGGGACAAAACCTTGATTTAAAAGAAAAAAGGAAGGAGGCACAATAGACAGTACTTGCATCAAATCATCATAAAAGCATCCTTAAAACCATGATGAGTATAAATGAAAGGGGTGAGGGATGGGGGGTGAGGAAGCCCCTGTGAGGACTGAACGGGCATGGTTCCTCTCCGAAGGAGAGGAGAGTGAAGTCCGAACGGGAGCTGATTTTTCTCGCTGGGGAAAATTAGCGTGCAGACGACCCCCCATCCCTCACTCCTTTCATCAATGGTGTCATCCAGGATAAATTATTGAACACAGGGCGGGCTTCTTTCATATGAGAAAAGGATAGAGAAAAAGTTTGTCCGGGGAGGAATCATGAAAGAATGGACCACAGACCACAAAAAAATCAGACTGGTGGAGGGCAATATTGCCCTTATGGAAGTGGAGGCCATCGTCAATGCAGCCAATAAATCGCTAATCCTGGGAGGCGGAGTGGCCGGGGCCATAAAGAATTACGGTGGACCTTCCATCCAGGAAGAATGCAGCAAAATAGGTCCTATAAAAGTGGGAGCCGCTGCCATAACCGGTGGGGGAAACCTGTCAGCCAAATATGTCATCCATGCGGTGGGCCCTGTTTACGGCGAAGGGAACGAGGATGAAAAACTAACCCAGGCCACCCTCAACAGCCTCAAAATCGCTGCCGCCAAAGAAATAAAAGATATAGCTTTTCCAGCCATAAGCACTGGAATTTTCCGTTTTCCCGTCCAAAGATGCAGCGAAATCATGCTCAAGGTGGCCAAGGAATTTCTTGAAAATCATGATTATCCAAAAGTGATTATTTTCTGTTTGTATGGGAAGGAAGCTTTTTCGGTTTTTACCAAAACTTTGGAAAAATTGAGTGTATAGTATTTTTTACAAAAGTTTTCTTTCTTTTCTAAAAACAAATGACAGCCCGAAAATAATAAAAGAGAGAACCACTATGGATCCTGATGCCGGGAGATCAATGTAAAAAGCCAGCATCAAACCAAAAACCACAGAAACCACGGCCGCTAAAGAAGAAATCACCATGGCCTGTTTAAAGCTGGAAGCCAGTTGAAGACCTGCTGCAGCCGGAATCACCACCAGAGCAGCAACCAGCAGAAGGCCCACTATTTTCATGCCCAGGACCACGGTGACAGCAGTAAGAGTAGAGAGAAGGACATCAAGACGACCCACCTTGATTCCCGCCACTTTGGCCGATTCCCGGTCAAAGGTCATGTACATGAATCTGCTGTAGTAGACAATTACGGTCAAAACCACTGCTGCAGCCAGAGCAACAGAAAGCCATACTTCGGCGGCTTCAATAGCCAAGATTTCGCCAAACAGGTAGCCGAAAAGATCCACATTAAAGCTGTGGGCAAGGGTCACCAGAAGGATACCCAAGGCAAAGCCAGTGCTGCTGAAAATGGCGATGGCTGTATCTCCGTACAGACCCGCCCTTTCTTTCAGCTTCATGATCACCAGCGAAGTGAGCACGGCCACCACTAAAGCCACGGCCAGAGGCATGATCTTCAGAAGCAGTCCCAAGGCTACACCTGCAAAAGTGACATGAGCCAGGCCGTGACCGATCATGGCATCCCGTCTCAAAATGAGAAAAACACCCAGAAGAGCACAAGCCACGGCCACAAATAGGCCGGCAATAAAAGCTCGTTGGAGAAATCCGTAACTGTAAAGGGCTTCCATAGCAGTGATTCCAGAATCAATGGCGGTGCGATATCACATGATGTCCGCCTTCCAGCATTTTTTTAAAAGCATCAGAACGGCAGAACTCGGCATGGGTGCCGTGATAAATCAACCTCTGGTTGAGGCAGGCCACCTGGTTGACGTGTCTGTTCATGATACCAATCTCATGGGTGACCAGAACGATGGTGATCTTCTCTTTTTTATTCAGATCATCGAGCATGTCATAAAAACGTTCCTGAGTTTCAGCATCCACCCCTGTGGTGGGCTCATCCAGAAACAAAATATGAGGATCACTGACCACAGCTCGGGCGATGAAAATACGCTGCTGCTGCCCCGCTGAGAGACTCCCGATGCGCCTGTCATGGAATTCTTCCATACCCACCTGACTTAAAGCCTTGTGGATAGAAGATTCTTCTTCTTTTTTGCTCAACCCGAAAAGTTTCCTCTGGGAAAGAAGCCCCATAGCCACCACCTCCTTCACTGAGACAGGAAAAAAGGGATCAATGTGGGTGGCTTTTTGAGGGACATATCCTATCTTCGACCACTCTTTGAATTCCTCCAACGGCCTGCCCGTGATCCGAATCTCACCCTCTTCCGGTTCTAGAAGACCCAAAACGATCTTGATCAGAGTGGTCTTACCAGAGCCGTTGGGGCCGATAATGGCTAAAAAATCTCCTGTGTTGATATCCAAAGTTACCTTCTTCAGGACCTTGAAAGATCCGTAGCTGTAAGACACTCCCCTAACCGCAATCAGGGTGTTGGAATCATTGACAGATGAGACCATCTCTTAAATTCTCCAGATTTTTCTCCATTATGTCAAAAAAGGTCGTTCCAGATTCCAACTGCTGCCTGGTGAAATTTGCTCCGGGATTTAAAGCCAAAGTCCTGGCTCCCACCTCCTCTGCAATCACCCTGGCCAATTTATCACTGATATATATTTCGAAATAAATGACTTTTATATCATGCTGTTTGGCCATTTTCACCACCTGGATAAGCTGCTTGGACGTAGGCTCTGAATTCGGACTCAGCCCATAAAGAGAAATCTGGTGAAGATTGTATCTATGGGCTAGATAACCAAAAGCTGAATGCCCACCCAATACAAAAGTCCTGTGGACACATTCCTTTAGGCCCTGTTTATACTTTTGATCCAGGGCCTGGAGTTTGGCTTTATAAGTATCGGCATTTTTTCGGAACAGAGAAGCATGGGAAGGCTCTATCTCTGAGAGAAGGGAAGCGATTTTATCCACAATCATCTGATCGATGGCGAAGTCGAGCCAGATGTGAGGATCATACATCTTATGGTTGTGGCCGGGGTGAGGGCCAGAAGAAGTTTTAAGCAAATCGAATGCAGCGCTGGCCTCCCATATTTCAAGCTCTGGATTGTTTATGCTTTTCAAAAGGTCGGGAACCCAGGGTTCAAGCTCAGCCCCGATATAGATAAAAACATCTGCCGCAGAAACCCTGACCATGTCGCTGGGCCGGGGCCTCCAGGTATGAATCTCAGCACCCGGGGGGAGCAGGAGGCTGGCTTCGGCCCTTTCCCCTCCCACAGCCTTTGAAAACTCCAGGAGAGGAAAAACAGTGGTGACAATCTTTATCTTGGAATCCTGTCCTGGAAAAATGCGCAGGCCGGACAGTGATAAAAATAATAATAAAAAGAGGAAAATTTTCTTTTTGGGGAAGAAAACCACGGCTCTCATATTCTCCTCTCCGGCATCATTCTGCCAGGTAGTATCTTTCCTTCCATTCTACTTTTTTCTTGAAAAAAGAAAGACGCCAGGAGTTAAGAAGAATAGAAAGGGCCAGAAGTATAGTCAAGGGATGGAGAAAACCATAAATCAGGCTGGTACGAAATCTTACAGATAAAATCATCCTCACCAGCAGGAGAGTCAATACCTGAAGGAGAGGAAGAGTGATGTTCTGACGGGATACCACCCTTTCCCCTAAACTGAGATAGGGATAGATAAAAAGAAAATAACAGGCCAGAAAGACAGCCGCCAGATAATGGGGAACTCCCCCTATGGCTTCGTAACAATTCTTAGAAAAACCTTTCCATAACTCTTTGAAACAGGTGTAAAACCTGACCTTCATGATGGGAGTCCCGTCGATAACAGATATTTTGCCGTTGTTCTCCTTCACCTTTTTAGCCAACGCCATATCATCAACGATTTTCGACTTGATCCCTTCATGACCACCGCAGGAAAAATAAAAATTTTTCTTTACCATAAGAAAAGGCCCTATTCCGAAAGAGAAACGGGAATCTTTAGAGTAGTTGATGAGCTTAAAAGGGATGAGAGCCAGAAAAGCGAAATGAATCACAGGCATGAATAATTTTTCCGACCAAGTTTTGGCGGCCAAACCCGGCACACAGGTCACAAAAACCGATCGAGTTCTTTGGGCTGATGCCAGAGCTGTGAAAACAGATAGGGATTTATGCCAGGTATCTGCATCGGTGAACAGAAACCATTCTCCTCTGGCTGCCAGAGCCAGTTGGTGGCAGGTCCAATTTTTCCCGGTCCAGCCTGGTGGAAGTTTCTTTCCCTTGATGACTTTTATTTTTCCTTCTCCAGCAGAAAGTTTTCTGGCCTCCTCATAAGTTCTATCGCTGGAATTATCGTCACAAACAATAATTTCCATCCGGGGATATGAAGATTTCAACAAAGAAGTCAGGCATTTTTTGATGTTCCTTTCCTCGTTTCTCGCCGGAATCAGCACCGACACAAGAGGGTATGGCTGTTGAGGTTTTATGTTCTTCTGTCCGCTAAGCCTTTTGATGTTTTGGAGCAAGTTTACCAGAATAAGCAGAAGGATAGATAAAATCACAATTTGTATGAATTCCATCATCCCCTACCAGCCTGATTCCTTTTTTATTCTGCGCATATGAGGCTCATCGATAAGCCTTTTTAAACCAAGGAAAATGAGGAAACAAAGCAGCAGGAATATTTCTGCCCACGACTCCCGGAGGATGATCCGCCACAGCAAAGGGATACTTCCCATACCTATCCCAATGGCAAGATGAAAATTGCGGGAGGGAAAATAGACGACTCCCATCAACAATCCCGATATCAGTATGACCAGAGGTTCCATCCCCAGAAGAAATCCCATGGCAGAAGCTGCTCCCTTCCCTCCCCTGCCTTTGAGGAACAGAGGGAAATCATGTCCGGCCACAACCGAAAACCCACACAGCCATACTCCCCAGGAAGAAAGGCCGAGCAGGATTCCCAGTCCATAAGCCCCCAGCCCCTTGGACATATCCAGTATTCCGGCTGCAGCGCCATATTTTTTTCCCACCACATGCCACACATTGCGGGCTCCCACATTCCCTTCACCCACGAATCTTATATCAACGCCCTTTACCATCCGGGCCACCATGTAAGAGAAAGGAATCGAACCCAGTAGATAAGAGGATACACACCCTGCCAAGGTCTGGATTATCATCCTTTCCCCTTTCTATTACATCCCAAACATTCTGTCAACTCTCCGGAAAGAAGCCATAGGTTTTAATTCTTGCATCCCCGTAAAATTTATGTCATCATTCCAAACCACAATAAGAATATCAGTTTAATAAACAGGAGGACAGCATGCCATCTCCCTTTGAAGGATTAAAACCATCTCTTCTCTGGAAGCATTTTGAACAAATCCTGAAAATCCCCCATTGTTCAGGCCATGAAAAAGCCATAGGTGATTACATCGTTTCCACGGCCGAGCGCCTCGGCTTAGCCTGCTCCCGGGATAATGTGGGAAACGTTAAAGTTGAAAAGAAGGCTTCATCAGGCCGTGAACAAGCAGAAACAATGATTCTTCAAGGCCATCTGGATATGGTTTGTGAAAAAAACTCTGATGTCGACCATGACTTCACTAAAGATCCCCTTCAACCCGAAGTCAAGGGGGATTGGGTTCAAGCCAAAGGAACCACTCTGGGCTCAGACAACGGAATCGGAGTGGCAGCCTCCCTTGCTGTCATGGAAGACCAGAGTCTTGCCCATGGTCCTCTGGAACTCCTTTTTACCGTGGATGAAGAAACCGGGCTCACTGGTGCCACCAAAATAGAATCTGGTTTTCTTAGAGGAAAAAAACTTCTCAACCTGGACAGCGAGGAAGAAGGAGCCTTCACCATCGGCTGTGCTGGTGGAGGGGACTCTGAGATCAGTCTTCCCCTGAAAAGGAAAAAAAGGGAAGGAGAGCTTTACCAGCTTAAAATTTTCGGGTTTCGTGGAGGCCATTCCGGACTGGACATAAACCAGGGACGAGGGAATGCCATAAAATTACTGGCTCGTCTCCTGTGGCAGGCTCAAAAGAAATTCTCCTTCGCTTTGGTCAGCATGGAAGGAGGAAACAAGAGAAACGCCATCCCTCGAGAAGCCCGGGCGGATCTTCTCCTGGAGAGCTCCAAGGTGGATGATTTTTCCCTGTTTATCCAACAGGCTTTTGAGAAAATAAAATTTGAATTCAAGGCTGTGGAAAAAGAAGTCAAGTTCTCCTTTGAAAAATCCACCAAAGCCGATGAAGCCCCTCTTGATTCAACCTCCCAAAAGAGTTTGACCGGCCTTCTTTTTACTCTCCCTCATGGGGTCATCTCCATGCATCCCGAAATGGAAGGGCTGGTAGAAACATCCACTAACCTGGCCATCATCCACACTCATTCCGATCATGCCCAGATCATCTGTTCCAGCCGAAGTTCTGTCTCTTCAGCCCTGGAAGCTACCAGAGACACCATTGCTGCCTCATGTGAACTGGCTGAAGCAGAAATCCATCAACCGGAAGGCTATCCAGGCTGGACCCCTGATCTTGAATCTCCTCTTCTTAAAGCTTTAAAAAAGATCTACCAAAAGAATTTTAAGAAAGAACCAGAAGTGGGGGCTGTTCATGCAGGGCTGGAATGTGGAATCATCGGCGAAAAATTTCCGGGCATGGATATGATCTCCTTTGGTCCCACTATCCAGCATCCCCATTCTCCAGAGGAAAGAGTGCACATCGGCTCAGTCGAGAAATTCTGGAAATTTCTTACCGCTGTCCTGGCTGAGCTTTCCTGAAGGACCCCCAAAAATAAGTCAAAAAGGTGGGCCGTTTATAATGGGATTTTCGTGAAAAAAACAAGAATCTTTTGGCCTTTCCTGCTTGTTTTTCTTTTCCATTCCGCCTTTGCCCAGGATATTCCTCATCATAAACGGGGACTGAAATATGACATCAGACTCCTGGCCGCTCAAGCTCCAGCCCATCATTTTGATGTCCTTCATTATGGATTTGACTGGAAAATCAATTTTGAATCCCGCCACCTCCAGGGAAAAGCACTCATCAGGGCGCGAAGCCTCATCAACGACTTAAATCAAATCAGCCTTCATCTGGATGACTCCATGGTGGTCACCAGCATCCACCAGAACCAGATCCCGCTGAATTATGTCCATCAGAATGATTTGCTGGATATCTTTCTCGCCCAGAACTCTAACCTGGGGGAAGAATTCGAGCTGGAAATCTTCTATCAAGGCTATCCTCAAGCCGGCCTCAATTTTTCCTTTCACCAACAGCAGCCCATCATCTGGAGTCTGGATGAACCCATGTTAGCCCGCCAATGGTTTCCCTGTTATGACCTCCCTTCAGATAAAGTCACAGCCGAAATGAGAATATCGGTCCCAGCCACTATGATAGCGGCCTCAAACGGAAGCTTGGCAGATATCATCTCAAACCTGGACGGCACTGTCACCTATGTCTGGCGAGAAAAGTATCCTATGGCCACTTATCTTATCTCCGTGGCTGCCACCAACTATAAAATCTTTTCTGATATCTACTCCTCCGGTTCCCAAGACATGGAGGTCTTCTTTTTTGCCTATCCCGAACATCTCTCTGCAGCCCGAGAGGACTTTTCGGTTACTGTTTCTATGATCGAGTTTTTCTCCCTAGTCTTCGGAGAGTATCCCTTCATAGAGGAAAAATACGCCATGGCTGAAATCCCTGGAGATGTGTCCATGGAACATCAAACCTGCACCTCTTACTCCTCGGGATTGGTCACCGGGACTCACCGGTACGACTGGATTGTGGCCCATGAATTGGCTCATCAATGGTGGGGAGACCTGGTCACTCTGGCTGACTGGGCAGATATCTGGCTGAACGAGGGCTTTGCCACCTACTCAGATGCCCTCTGGCACCAGCACATCCACGGACACGAAGGAATAAAAGAGAGGATGGAGAATTTTAAAAACATATATTTTACCCGCCATCAGGGAGAAGAACATCCCATCTATGATCCTCCATCTGGCCATCTCTTCTGCACTATCGAGTATGAAAAAGCAGCCTGGGTTCTTCATATGTTAAGGTTTGTGGTAGGGGAAGATAATTTCTGGAAGATACTGAAGAAATATGCCAGGGATTACGCCTATTCAACAGCCGCCACCGGAGATTTCAGGAAGGTGTGTGAACAGGTCTACGGAGGAGATTTGGGGTGGTTTTTTGATCAATGGATCTATAAATCCGGGTATCCTTCATACCAAGTGGGCTGGGGAAGTCTGAGTCAGAATCAGGTCAGAATTATTGTCAAACAAGTCCAGGAAGAATTTCCTCTCTTTCAAATGCCTGTGGAATTGAAGTTCATTTTTCCTTCCGGATCAGAAAAGAGAATCATCTGGGCGGATAAGAAAACCAACATCTTTGATTTTTTCTTTCCACACAGGCCCCTGCAGGTTCTGTTTGATCCTGACCACTGGATCTTATGCACGGTGGAAGATTTTCAAAAAAGAGGAAAGAGCAAACGCTGAATCCCTTCCCCTAGTCTTGAACACAGACCTCGAAGCCTTCTCTAACAGGCGGTCCGGTGTAGAAAGTGATGAATTTGGTCACCTGTTCTTGGTAGTAGCGGTTCCTTTCGTTGGCCAAGGCATCTTTTTCACTTTTCCATAAGGTGATGGAGATGCCTTTGGCTTCAGCACGGTCAACCAGAAGATAAGCTCCCTGATAACCCTGCTGCGACTTGGCTGCGGGAACCACACTCTTTTCATAGATGGCGATGAATTCATCCACTCTTTCCTTGTTGATTCGAGCTGAAGTCAGACGTGCAAACATATCATATCCCTCCTTCTTTCTCTTAGATTCTTACTGCCGCACCGGCCTTTTATTTTATTATTACTCTCATTATATGGCTCTATCCCAAAGTGACGGGATAAAAAAGGATGAAATGTTGGAGGGAAATGTCTCCGCTCTAGTTCAGATTTTTAACGCCATTTCCTCCTGGTTTTCCTCG
>JBKHJA010000072.1:0-14158 GCA_046538375.1 Candidatus Aminicenantota bacterium | reverse complement strand
CCCTTGGAACCCCAACTGATTTGTGGAAAGCCACAAATCAGGAAAATCAGCTCCCGTTCGGCCTTCGCTCTCCTCTCCTTCGGAGAGGAACCATGCCCGCTCAGTCCTCACAGGGGCTTCCTCACCCCCCATCCCTCACCCCTATCACGAAAATAAGGATGCCTACAAGGAAACTTTTTATTTTTGTTTCCGTATTCATATAATATAAACTCAATTTCTTTATTTCATCCTGGAAAGTTTATCCCTGGTATGGGAAAATCACATAAATCAACACAAGGAGGTAAGATGACAAAAGAATTATCCAGACTGTTTCCTGTTCTGAGTTTTATTCTGTTTTTACTCCCTTTGGCTTCTCCACTTCAAGCACAGGATGATCTCCACGCAGTGTGGGCGGTTAAAGACTGCCGGATTGTGACTCAACCAGGCTCAGTCGTAGAAAAAGGAACAGTGGTCATCCGCGATGGCCTTATAGAAGCGGCGGGCCCGTCAATTTCTGTTCCCCAAGATGCAGAAGTAATCGACGGCAGCTCTTTGACTGTTTATCCTGGGCTTATCGATTCCCTGGGCCGTTCCCTTCTTAACCTCCCCCAGAAGAAATTCGATCCTTCCAAAGTCTACACCGGCCAGTTCACAGATAAGGATAAGGGCATAGTTCCAGAGAGGAAAGCTTATCAATACTTTCAAATCAGCAAATCCACCCTGCAAAAATACCATAAGTGCGGCATCACCGCTGCCCAGGTCATTCCAGAAACAGGAATCCTGACCGGACAATCCTCGTTTTTTTCATTGGCTGGATCTGATAAAAACGTCAACCTGATCCTCAAAGACTGCTGCCTGGGAATCGGGTTTTCTCCAGCCAGCTTCATGGTTTACCCCAGTTCCCTGATGGGAGTGGTGGCTTTCATCAGACAGGAATTCATTGATGCCTTCTACTTCGCCATGCACACATCCCGCTGGCAGAACGAGATGACAGGCCTCCCCCGGCCTGAATTCGACCCCAGACTGTCCATCCTATCCGATTATGCTGGGGGCAAAAAGCCGGTGATTTTTTTCTGCCGAAACCAGAATGACATCCGCCGGGCTCTGGAACTTGCTCAGGAATTAGACCTGGACTACTTCCTCTGTGATATGGGTAATGAAGCTTTCCGGGTGATCCCCGAATTGAAGAAAGCCAACGCCAGGGTCTTCTGCCCGGTCAGTTTCAAAATGCCAGCCACCAGCATCCATGCGCAACTGGGAAAAGAAGAAGGTGAAAGGGCAGAGAAGGAAATCTATGTCAAAAATCCAGCCAGGCTGGCAGAAGCCGGCATTCCCTTTGCCTTTTCCTCTCTAGGAACAGACGATCCTGAAAGCTTCATAGAAGGTGTCCGGAAAGCCGTAAAAAACGGCCTTTCCCGCCAGAAAGCCCTTCAAGCCTTAACTATCAATGGGGCCCGTTTTCTGGGATTAGAAAAAGCCATGGGCACAGTGGAACCGGGAAAAATCGCCAACCTGGTGCTGGTGGAAGGAAAGATCCTGTCTGAAGATGCCAAAATCAAGCATGTCTTTGTTGACGGCCAGAAGTTCGAAATCAAGGAAGTCAAGGTCAAAGAGGGAGAAAAGCCCACCGTCAATGTCAGCGGAAGATGGGAAATTTCCATCCCTTCTCAGGGTCTGAAAGTGACGGCGGATTTTGTCCAGGAGCAGGCAGCCCTCTCCGGAAAAATGACCACACCTTTCGGAGTCTTCGATTTATCAGCAGGATCAGTATCAGGAAACGAGATCTATTTTGAGATGAATATAGCCGTGGGAGGCCAGGAAATCGATCTTTATTTTTCAGCAGTGGTGGAAGGAGACAGGATGGAAGGCACTGTAGTCCAGGGGACGGAAGGTTCGGCTGAGTTTACTGGAAGGCGTATACCTTCTTGAGGAGGATGAACATGAAAAAAAGAATGTTATCATGCGTTCTTGCGGTGATATTTCTTCTCGTCGGTTCCACAGTGAATCTGGGAGCTGAAAAGAGTCTTCTCCTTAAAAACGGTAACATCATCACCATGGTCGGTGAAACCATTAACGGCGGCGACATCCTGATCAAAGGGGGAAAGATTGCTCAAGTGGGCAAGAATCTCCAGCCGGATGGGAATATCCCTGTCATGGATCTCAACGGAAAATGGATGATGCCGGGAATCATCGACTCCCACTCCCATATTGCCATTGAAGGTGGAGTTAACGAGATGGGTGACCTCATCACTGCTGAGGTGGATATCAAAGATGTGATCTATCCTGAGGACCTCAATATCTACTATGCCCTGACCGGCGGAGTGACCACCATCCATACCATGCACGGCTCTGGAAATCCTGTAGGAGGAAGAGGGATTGTGCTCAAACTCCGGTGGGGAAAAAGTGCACAGGAAATGATCTTCAAAGGAGCTCCACCCACCATCAAATGGGCCCTGGGAGAAAATCCCAAACAGTCGAATGCTTCCATGCCTGGACCATCCCGGTATCCCAAAACCCGCATGGGCGTGGAAGCCTCCATACGACATGAATTGGAGAAAGCCCAGGATTACATGCGCCAGTGGGAGGAGTATGAAAAAAAGGTCAAACAGGCAAAGACAAGGAGTCAAAAACCTCTCCCCCTCCCCCCAAAAAAAGACTATTGTGTGGAAGTGATAGCGGACGTGCTGAGAGGAAAATACTGGATCCGCTGTCACGCCTACCAATCAGAGGAGATGCTATCCATCATGCGGCTGTGCGATGAATACGGAGTCAAACTGGCCTGCTTCGAACACGGCCTGGAAGGATACCGCATCACCAACGAGCTGGTGAAGTACGGAGTGGCGGTGTCCACTTTTGCTGATTTCTGGTCTTACAAATGGGAGGCCTATCAGACAATGCCTCATGCTGTGGCTCTGATGGCCAAGCGAGGAGTGCTGACTGCTGTCAATTCTGATGATTCGGAGCGGATGAGGCGCCTTTTTCACGAGGCAGCCAAGGCAGTCAGATTCGGTGGGCTTTCAGAATTGGAGGCCCTTAAGACCATCACCCTCAACCCGGCCGTTATTCTGGGGATCGAAAAGAGAGTGGGGACCATCGAAAAGGGAAAAGATGCCGATTTGGCTGTTTTCAGCCGTCATCCCTTTGACCCCTACACCGTCTGCCAGATGACCCTGATCGATGGAGAAATCTACTTCCATCGGTCCCAGTACCTGAAAGAACGGAAAGAAGCCGAGGAAAAAAAGTTGAAAAAAGAGAAAGAAGAGAAAAAGGCTGGACAGGAGGCATGACCATGAAAAAGCTTATTATTGTTGTTCTGATCACCATATCCCTGCTTCTGCTGGCGGTTGCCCAGGAGAAGGAAAAGAAAATATTGATCAAAAACGGTACCATCGTGCCGGTGGAGGGCGAGATTATCCCCAGGGGTGACCTGCTGATTGAACATGGAAAAATTTCAGCCATAGGGGAAAAGATTTCTCAGCCCGAAGATGCCCGGGTGATCGATGCTTCAGAAATGTCTGTCTACCCGGGATTCATCGATGCTTACACTCATTTCGGTCTGATGGAGATCGGGGCCATCGCCAGCACTGTGGACATCAGGGAATTGGGCAAGGAAAATCCTGAACTCAAGGTGGTGTGGGCCATCAATCCCCACTCTGTCCATTTTAAAACCAGCCGCATCAACGGCACCACCACAGCTCTGGTTGCTCCCTCTGGAGGGACTTTCCCCGGCATATCTGCATTGATCAAGATGGGTGGCTGGACTATTCAGGACATGGTCATCAAACCGGAAGCCACCTCCCTGATCAATTTTCCGATGACTCCCCGTCCTCCGCGGGGAGCCAGACTGGGACCCCAAGAAGAAACCAGGGCTGATATCACTTCCAAACTGGTAGAAAAGATCAAGGAATACCTGGCCGAAGCCCGGCGTTATTTAGAATTGAAGAATACAGCCGCCAAGAATCCGAAGGTAGAGCCTCCGGAAATGAATCCCAAGTACGAGGCTTTAGCCCCGGTTCTGGATGGCTCGCTTCCAGTGATCCTGTCTGTGGAGAAAGCCACGGACATCGAACTGGCCATACAATTTGTCCAGGAGGAAAAAATCAAAGCCATTTTCCGGGGCTGCGCTCAAGGACTCAGAGTGGCTCAAAAAATCAAGGAAGCAGAAATTCCGGTCATCATCGACCATCTTTACCGGGGTCCTTCAGAACCAGAAGACGGTTATGATGCCCCCTTCCGCAATGTGGTGGAACTGGCCCGGGCAGGGGTCAAGATATGTTTTTCATCCGGAAGCAACCCGGCTCTGGGGAAAGACCTGCCCTACCACGCTGCCAGAGCGGTGGCTTTTGGCCTGGACAGGGATGAAGCCATCAAGGCCTTGACTCTGTATCCTGCCCAGATATTCGGAATCGATGATCGAGTGGGAAGCTTAGAAGTGGAAAAGGATGCTGATCTTTTTATCACCACCGGCGATCCGCTGGATATCCGGTCAGAAGTGAAGCATCTGTTCATCGACGGCCAGGAGTTGGATCTTTCCAACTGGTGGGAAAAGCTTTACCGCAAGTGGCAAAAGCGTCCTCGGAAAACGGGTGAGACATAAAAAAGGCTGGAGCAGGGCGTAAGCCGAATTCTGTTCCTGCCGCCGATGGGCAGGGGTGGTTATTCCTCTTACCCTTTGATTGCTCAAAGGGATAAGCGGCCTACCCGCCCCTCGAGACGGGCCGTCTCAACCGGGACCAATTTGGCCTTGCTCCAGATGGGGTTTGCCATGCACCTGCTGTCACCACCAGGCCGGTGAGCTCTTACCTCACCCTTTCACCCTTGCCCTATGAGAAGAAGCGATGCTCTCTCACCGGGCGGTCTAGTTTCTGCGGCACTTTCCTCCGATCGCTCGGAGTCGCTGCTAGCGACCATCCTGCCCTGTGGAGTTCGGACTTTCCTCCCCTTCTTCAGAAGAGGCAACCACCTCGCCTACTCCAGCCTTTATTTTTATCCCAAAATTTTCCAATTTTTTATACAAATTGGAACGCGGGGTGTCGATTTCTCTGGCTGTTTGAGAAATATTCCACTCATTCTTTTTCAGTTTGGAAAGGATGAATTCTTTCTCAGCCAGCTCTCTGAAGTCTTTAAGACTCTTGGCTTTCTTCACATCGGGGAAATATACCTGGGATTCACCCCTGATCTGCTCCGGGAGGTCTTCCTTTTCTATTATATCCTTCTCACCCATGATGATCAATCTTTCCACCATGTTCTTCAATTCCCGGACATTGCCTTTCCAGGGGTATTTTTTCATGGCTTCCAGGGCCTCATCGGAAAATCTCTTGGGCTTAAAATTGTTTTCCTCAGCATATAGCTGGGAAAAATAAGTCACCAGAAGGGGAATATCTTCCTTCTTATCTCTCAACGGAGGAGAATAAAGAGGGACCACATTCAGGCGGAAATAAAGATCTTCCCTGAAATTCCCTTCTTTTATTTCCTTTTTCAAGTCCTTGTTGGTGGCCGCAATCACCCTCACATCCACCTTGTCGATCCTGCTGGAACCCACTTTCTGCACTTCCCCCTCTTCCAGAACCCGCAAAACTTTGGACTGGGTCTTCAAGCTCATGTCCCCCACTTCATCCAGGAAAATGGTTCCTCCATCAGCCAGTTCAAATTTTCCAGTCTTTTTCTCGGTGGCTCCGGTGAAAGCTCCTCTCTCATGTCCAAACAGTTCGCTCTCGATCAGATCTTCGGGTATGGCAGCACAGTTCACCTGGACAAACTTCTCTTTGGCCCGCAGAGAATGGCTGTGGACTGCTCGAGCCACCAGTTCTTTGCCTGTGCCGCTTTCCCCATAGATGAGAATAGTGGCATTGGTAGGAGCCGTCTTCAGCACCTGGCTCCACAATTTTTTCATGGACGGATGATTTCCCACCAGTTCATACTTTTTCTCTGCCTTCTTCCTCAAATCCATGCATTCACGGAGAAGCTTGTTCTGGTTCAAGGCGTTTCTTATGCTCAGAAGAACCCGCTCTCTCTGAAGCGGCTTTTCCAGAAAATCAAAGGCGCCCAATTTTGTGGCCTCCACGGCGGTGGTGATGGTCCCATGCCCGGATATCATGATCACCTCAGGGGCATAGGGCCTTTTCTTTATATCAGCCAAAACCTCCAAACCATCCATCCCTGGAAGCTTCACATCCAAAAGCACCAAGTCCAGACCCACTGTCTCTTCCAAAACATCCAGAGCCTGCTCGCCATCGGCTGCCTCCAGGAACTGCCATCCCTCATACTCCAGTATCATCTTCAGGGATTTACGGATATTTTCCTCATCGTCCACCACCAGAATTCTGGCCTTAGGTCGATTTTTCATTTTCCTCTCCGAGGACCTTCCGATTTTAGCACAATCCTGAAAAAAAGAGAAAAACACTGTCTTTTCCGTAAGCATCCTTATTTCCGTGATAGGGGGTGAGGGTGGGGGGGTCGTCAGCACGCTTATTTTCCCCAGCCGCCCGGAGCTTCTCGGGATGAGATCATTGACTCAACACTTTCATGCTGGCTGGGAAGCGAGGACGGATGGGGATGTGCCGTGACAGGACCCATACTCGCAACGGAAATAGAAATGACTACTTCAACTTGTGCGAAATTGGCCTTTATTGTAAGATGAATTTAACATGTTGAGGCCTCTCTTCCTGGTTGTATCCCTGATTCTCATGGGGGTTCTGGGCTACCATTTCATCGAACAATGGCCTCTTTTGGACTGTCTGTACATGACAGTGATCACCATATTCACGGTTGGTTTCAAGGAAGTCAAACAACTCTCTCCTTCAGGACAAATCTTCACTATTTTTATCATCCTGGGAGGTGCGGGGACAGCTCTCTACGCTTTCACCAAAATAGGAGAAATTGTCTTTGAGGGAGGAATCCATAAATTCTGGCGGAGAAGAAAAATGGAAAAAATGCTTCAAAACCTAAAGGGAAACAGAATCAAGGCTGTCTTCCTTGTGGGGATCTTCATGTTTGCTCTTTCCCAGGGAATTTTTGCCCAGGAAAAAGCCAGCACCAAGTATTTTGAGCTTGAAAATGGGCTGAGGGTTTTTCTTTACAAAAGAACCACTGTCCCTCTGGTGAACATAGCGGTGGCTGTGAATCTGGGCTCTAAAGATGAATCAGAGGAAACAAGCGGACTGGTTCATATTCTGGAGCATTATATCCTGTTCAGAGGGACTGAATTCCGGAGCGGCTCCGCAGTGGGCCGGGACATAAGAAGCCATGGGGCCTATTTCAACGCCCATACCGGACATGATCTGGCCTTTTTTGAAATGAGCCTTCCCGCTGAATATGCCGCCTTTGCCCTGCGCAACCAGAAGGAAATTTTGTTCAATCTCCAGATCTCCCAGGAAGAGCTGGATAAGGAAAAGAAAATCATCCTGGAAGAGCTGAGCGAGATTCAGGATGATCCTCTGCGGTACGCCACCGCACTTGTTTACCAGAATCTCTTCCTGAACCATCCCTACCAGAAGCCTGTTTACGGAATAAAAGAAATCATCGAGGAGGCCACAGTGGAGCAGGTTGAGAATTTTTATCATGGTTATTTTGTGCCTTCCAACTGTGCCCTGTCCGTGGTGGGAGATTTCGATATGGAGATGATGGAAGCCAAGGTCCAAGAAGTGTTTGGATCACTAGAAAACAGAGGATTTTCTCCATCCCGCTTCCAAAAAAAGGTGGAACTTGAAGAAACCATGGAGGTGGAAAAAGAAATGGATGTCAACCAGGCCTACCTGCTGATAGGCATGTTGGGGCCGGATTACAACCATCCGGATCAGTATGCGGTAGACCTGCTCACAGAAATCCTGGGACGGGGATTCAATCCTATGCTCAACATGGCTCTGCGGGGAAGAAGAAAACTGGCCCACTCTGTTCACATGCAGTTCAATGCCTTGAAATACGGAGGATCCATTATCATTTACCTTACTCTTGATCCTGGATCTGTGTACGCTGCCAAAAGCGAAACCATAAACTTCTTGAAGCTGACCCGGCGCCAGAACTATTCCAAAAGAGATTATTTCGGCCAAGAAAAATTTTATGCTTATGATTATCTGGAAAGCAGCAAGAATCAGATGAAATATGCCTTTCATCGATCCCAGGAAAAAGGGCTCAACGTGGCGGTTTCCCTGGTCAGATACATGCTCTTGAACGAAGATCAAAAAAGAGGAAAATTTTTGGACGACATCGATAAAATAAGCTCATCAGACCTGAGGAAGGTGGCGGGAAAGTATCTGGGGCAAGGAAAATATGTGGTGGTCTCCATCGTCCCCCAGAAAGAAGAATAAGATGAGGAACAAACCAAAATTTTCTGGAGCGTTCTCCATCTTACCGCTGGTGTGGCTGCTGTCTTTCCTCCCAGGTTTTGCCGATCAGTCCTCCCTTCCCCAGAAAATAATTTTAGAAAACGGTCTGACCCTGATCCATGAGAAGGATGATTCCTCCTCCCTTACCGTACTCAACATGGTGATAGGGGGAGGGAAAAAAGCAGAACCCCTGGATAAAAGAGGACTGGCTTACCTGACCACCCGCCTGGCCATAGAAATTCCGGACCGGGGAAAAGTCCAGTCTTTGATGAGTCAGGCCTCACGCGTATCCATGAGTTCCAAGGGAGATTATTCTTTCATCAAGATTGCCTGCCTGTCAGAAAGCCTGGAGGAAACTCTAAAAATAATGATGAAAATCATCACTGATCCTCTCTTTTCCGGCCTCCGCCTAAACTGGATCAAAGAACGGATGCTTCATCAGAGGACCACAGAAGAAGATGACCCCCTGCAGGTGGCCCACAAGGCCTTTTTATCCCGGCTTCTGGCTGATGAAGGATACAGCGGATCTTCGCTGGGGAGCGAAGAATCTCTGGACCGGATTGAAAAGAAAGATGTGGTCAATTTTTACAGGAATCATTTCAGAGGGAAAAACATAGTGGTGGCTGTATCGTCTGACCTGGAAGAAGAGAAGTTTCTCAAAATATGCACTGAATACTTCAATAAGATTTCCCCTGGCTCTTCCCCTCCATCCAGACAAAAATCTGAACAGGCTGTGGAATCACCGCTTGGGGAAAAAGAGAAAAAAATAATCCTGCACAAAGAGACAAAGCAGTCGTTGGTGTCAGTGGGCTATCCCCTCCCCCCGCTCACTCCCCGAAATTTTACCCTCGCTTTTATGCTGGATAACTTTCTGGGTAAAGGAGTGGGCTCCAAACTCTGGCCTTTAAGATCAGAGCAAAAACTTGCTTACAACGTTAACTCCAGAGCAACCAGGATGAAAAGAGGAGGACTGCTGGAGGCTTATCTGGAAACAGACCAGGAAAAGGAAGAAAGGGCCCTGGAAGAATTGAAAAAAGTTCTCCATGACCTGTTCCAGAAAGGAATGAGCGAGGAAGAACTGCAGGTGGCAAAGATCCAGTCCAAAGCCTCATTCCTGAGGGATAATGAAAGAAAAGAGGTCAGGACTCTGAATCTGGCTGCTTTCCAGGCCCTGGACTTTGGCTATGATTTCTTCTACCGTTTTCCCCGGATCATCGACTCCATCACCCTTGAAGAAATGAATGCGTACCTGAAAAATATTTTTGATCCTGCAAAAGAGGTGGAGGTGATTGTGGGGCCCCACCAAGAACAGAATAAATGACTGCCCGGATAAAAAGTGAATCCAGATCAGAAGTGCTGCTTCCAGCCAATAAGAGGCGTAAACATCCTAATTTCCGTGATAGGGATGAGGGGATGGGGGGTCGTCAGCACGCTAATTTTCCCCGGCGAGTCCTCGGAGGGGGAACAGCTCCGCTTTCCCCCTTCCGACGCTCGCCCGATTTCATCGGGCCTCGCTGCCTCCCCTTCTCGAGCGGAGGACAAAAACCTCCGCTCTGCGACCAAAGGGACATATCCCCTTGGAACCCCCACTGATTTGTGGAAAGCCACAAATCAGGAAAATTAGCTCCCATTCGGACTTCGCTCTCCTCTCCTATGGAGAGGAACCGTGCCCGCTCAGTCCTCATAGGGGCTTCCTCACCCCCATCCCTCACCCCTTTAAATAAATAGAGATATTTATACTCATCACGGTTTTGGGGATGCTTCCATAAGAGGCTAGGACCTGGCTTTGGTTTTTTCGATCTCCGCTGTGGTCTTGGGGATTGATTTCCCTAATACCCGGTATCCATCTTCTGTCACCAGCACATTGTCCTCGATCCTGATTCCGCCGAAATCCCGGTATCCGTCCACTTTTTCATAATCAATGAACTGGGTGAATCTTTTCTCAGAAGCCCATTTGTCGATCAAGGCTGGGATAAAATAAATGCCCGGCTCTACGGTCATCACAAAACCAGGATGAAGCTCTCTGGCAAACCTGAG
This sequence comes from Candidatus Aminicenantota bacterium, assembly GCA_046538375.1. Classification (GTDB taxonomy): domain Bacteria; phylum Acidobacteriota; class Aminicenantia; order Aminicenantales; family Aminicenantaceae; genus JBKHJA01. The sequence continues at coordinate 3,818 of JBKHJA010000072.1, read as the reverse complement.
ATAAGCCAGGCCGAACTGATCGCTTCTTTTGGTCTTTTCATCGTAGCCCACCAGGTCTTCCCCTAAATTTTCCATATCATGGACATCCAGTCCCACCATATGACCCAGTCCATGGGGAAAAAACAGGGCATGGGCTCCCTGTTTGACCGCCTCTTCCACTTCTCCCTTTATCATACCCAGGTCTTTCAACCCAGAAGTTATGATCTTGCTGGCTTTAATATGAATATCTCTGAATCTTACCCCTGGTTTTATGGATCGGATAGATTCCTGTTGGGCTTTGAGCACAATCTGGTATATCTCTTTTTGCTGGGATGTAAACCGGCCGCTAACCGGAAAGGTTCTGGTGATATCTGCGGCATAATGCATAGCAGACTCAGCTCCAGAATCGTTAACCACCAGGCGGCCTTCCTGGAGTTTATGACCATGGTAGTGGTTGTGAAGGATCTGGCCGTTGATGGTGAAGATGGTGGGGAAGGCCAACCTGAATCCTGCCGAACAGGCAATCCCTTCTATTTTCCCTACGATCTCTCTTTCATAGATTCCCGGCCCGGCCATATTCATAGCTGTGGTATGCATGTCATAGGTGACCCTGTGGGCCTTTTCCATCTCCTCAATTTCTTCCTTTCTTTTGGCTGAACGCTGTTCCACCACCGCTTTTATGAGATCACGGGAAGCATAATCTTTGGCCACAGTATGATGGATACCTAAAAGCTCCTCTATTTTCAAAGCTGTCTCTGGTCTGAAAGGAGGAAGATAATGGACTTTTTTTCCCTGCCGGATGGCTTCTTTCAGGGTTTTTTCCAGGTCTCTTAAAAGAGCGGTTTCCTTGATTCCTGCTTTCTCGGCTCTTTCTTTCAAAGTGGGAAGAGATCCCATCCAGACGATATCCTCCACGGTCACATCTTCACCGAAGACCATCTCTTTGTCATCCTGGATATCGATGACCGCAGCCAGCCCAGGGGTGTCCAGCCCAAAAAAATAAAGAAAGGAGCTGTCCTGGCGGAAAGGATAGGGATTGGCGGGGTAATTCATAGGACTTTCTTCGTTTCCCAGAAAAAGAATGACCCCTGATTTAAGCCTTTTTTTCAACCGGTCTCTTCTCTGGCTGTAAATTTTTTGATCAAACATTCATGACTCCTTTCCATGGAATTGCGGTCACTGAAGTGAGCACTCTTTTATTTACCAATTCTTTCCTTTCATATCAACAATTGTATGTGATGGGTAATCACCTTTATTCTGGTGATGAGTATGGGTCCTGTCACGGCACATCCCCACTCTTCCCTGCTTCCTCATTTGACAGAAACCACGAGGTATAAGATTGCGGCACCGAGAAGCTTCGGTCGGGTGGGGAGCCCCTGTGCCGTGCCACCCATACTCATTCTGTATAATAACTATCACCAAAAAGATGTATCCTGGAGATGGACTCGCTGCTTCCTCATTTACAGGCAGTCCTTAAAAAGCCTGGTGTTCTGTCCTGCGGATGATTTCATCCTGAAGTTCTTTCCCCAGGTCCACAAAATAATCGCTGTATCCTGCCACCCTCACGATAAGATTTCTGTATTTATCCGGACGGCGCTGGGCATCACGGAGGGTCTCAGCCCTGATCACGTTGAACTGAAGGTGGTGCCCATCCAGCCTGAAATAGGAGCGGATCAGATGGGATAGTTTTTCTATCCCCTCCTCATCAGCCAAGAGATGGGGAGTGAATTTCTGGTTGAGCAGTGTTCCTCCTGTTCGCAGATGATCCATCTTGGCCACAGATTTGATCACTGCGGTGGGACCGTGCTTGTCTGCTCCCTGGACAGGCGAGACTCCCTCAGAGAGAGGCTCTCCGCTTTTTCTCCCGTCGGCTGTGGCCCCCACCTTCCGTCCGAAATAGATATGCACGGTGGTGGGAAGCAGGTTGATCCGGTAACGGCCCCCTCTGGTGTTGGGCCTCCCGTTTACGGCCTGATAATAGGCTTCGAAAAGGGCTTTCATGATGTCATCGGCATAGTCATCATCGTTACCGTATTTGGGCGTCTTATTCAAGAAGCGCTGGCGGAGTTTATCATATCCTTTAAAGTTTCGCTTCAGGGCCTTGAGGAGTTCTTTCATCTCCACCTGCTTTCTGTCAAAGACATTGTATTTTATGGAAGTCAGCACATCTGTCATGGTTCCCAAACCCACTCCCATGATGTAAGAGGTGTTGTACCGGGCGCCGCCGTCATGGTAGTCCCTGCCCCGGGCAATACAATCATCGATCAGAAGGGAGAGAAAAGGCGCGGGGAGGTGTTCCGCGTACAACCGCTCAATGATATTGTTTCCTCTGACTTTTATATCCACAAAATGAACAAGCTGTTTTTTAAAGGCTTCAAAAAGTTCCTCATAACAGGAAAATTCCTCCGGATTTCCTGTGCTCAGGCCGATTTTCCTGCCCGTTTGAGGATCAGTGCCGTTGTTCAAAGTAATCTCCAGCACCTTGGTCAGATTGAAATATCCTGTGAGGTTGTAGTTTTCCTTTCCGAAAGCCCCGGTTTCCACACAGCCACTGGCTCCCCCGCTGCGGGCGTCCTCAATGGACTTTCCCTGTCTTATCAATTCCTGGACGATGGCATCGGTGTTGAACACAGAAGGCTGGCCAAAGCCTGTTTCTATGATGTTTACAGCCCTTTTTAAAAAAGCATCCGGCGTTTTTTTGCTGATCTGAACCATGGAGCTGGGCTGAACAATCCTCATCTCCTGGATAACGTCCAGGATGAGATACGAGAGTTCATTGACACCATCTGAACCATCGGGCTTGACTCCACCCAGGTTGATCAAACAGAAATCCGTGTAGGTGTTGCTTTCCTGGGCTGTCACTCTCACTTTGGGTGGTGCTGGCTGATTATTGAACTTGATCCAAAAAGCCTGGAGCAGTTCTCTGGCTCTTTCTGGAGTGAGGGTTTTCTTCCTGAGGCCCTGTTTATAAAAAGGATAGAGATGCTGATCCAGCCTTCCCGGGTTGAACGAATCCCAGGTGTTAAACTCCATGATCACTCCCAGGTGGACGAACCAGTAATACTGCAGGGCTTCCCAGAAATCGCAGGGGCGGTGGGCTGGAACATGGGTGCAGATCTCTGCGATTCTGTGGAGTTCCTTTTTCCTCTCCGGATTTTTCTCTTTTTCGGCCATTTCCTTGGCTCTGGCTGCGTGCCGGTGAGCATACATGATCAGAGCATCAGCACAAACCTCCATGGCCTTGAGCTGTTCTCTTTTTTTATAAGCTTCCGGGTCAACAAGAAAATCCAAGCTTTCTATGCTCCTCTTTATGTCCTGTTTAAAGTCCACAAACCCTTTCCTGTATATCTTGTCATCCAGGACGGTGTGTCCCGGCGCCCTCTGCTCCATGAATTCTGTGAAAATGCCCGCTTCAAAAGACTGCTTCCACTCCTCAGACATCTCCGAGAATATCCTGTCTCTTATGGATTTTCCTTTCCAGAAAGGAATGATTTTCTGCCTGTAGAGTGCTTCGGTTTTAGGGTCCACAGCAAAAGGGATTTTCTTTCTGCTGCTCAGGGTTTTCAAGTCTTTGAGGCTGTGAGCACAGATTTCGGGATAGGTGGGAGTGGCCTTGGGTGCGGGACCTCGTTCGCCGACGATGAGTTCCCCTCTGTGGATACAGATTTTTTTCCGCTGGAGTAAATACTGGAAGGCCAGGGCTCTCCGCACAGGAGCTGAAACTGTGCTGGCTTCATCACTTTTATAAAAATCGGTGATGAGTTCGGCTCTTTCCGGAGAGATATAGGGCTTTATCTTTAAGCTCTGCTCTCTTAGCTTTTTTATGCGATCATTCATAT
>JBKHJA010000071.1:0-14263 GCA_046538375.1 Candidatus Aminicenantota bacterium | reverse complement strand
TCGGCGCCTGCGTAACTGCGCATGTCAGTTATATGGGAGTATCGCTTATCTGTACCCATACATGTTTCATATGTCTTATCTGAGTATGCTCAAACATACTCGGCGACCGATTTCATCGGCTGCCCTCCATGGACGATTCAGGAAGGCTAAACCTTCAATGGTCGCTTCAGCCATCCCCAAACATCTTTTTACCCCGGAAAAAAAGATGCTTCCCGCAATATGTGTAGATTGTGAGCAAATAGCTGGCAGAGTTAAAAAAACCGATGCCCTTGGAACAAAGCCGAAAATTGAGGATGATCCAGAAGGATCAGCCAGTTTTGTCCTGATTTAAGATGATTCTAGCGTCTACGATGGTGCATCCTTTGCCTTTTTCATAGACCATAAGTGGGTTAATATCCAGCTCGTTGATATCCTCAAAATCCATAACCAGTTGGGAGAGTCTCTTAAGACAGGTGGATACAGACTCAATATCGTAGGAGGGGCCTCCTCTAAATCCTTCCAGTATCTTGTGGGTCTTTGTTCTTTTTATCATCATCTTGGCTGTAAGCTCTCTAATAGGCGCCAGTCGAAAGGTCACATCCTCTAGTGCTTCCACATAAATTCCACCCATACCAAACATCAGGATGGGCCCAAATTGAGGGTCTTTGTTCATCCCCAGAATAACTTCTCTTCCTGATGGAGCCATTTTCTCCACCATCATGCCCACAATTTCGGCTGAAGCTTTTCTGGAACGAATGTTTTGACAAATTTCACGGTAAGCTTTGCGGACTTCACTGGTGTTTTTCAATCCCAATTTGACTCCTCCCCAGTCAAATTTATGAAGAACATCAGGAGAAGCCACTTTCAGAACCACCGGAAATCCAATCTTCTGAGCAGCCCGGACAGCCTGTGTTTCATTCTCTGCTAGATAGAACTGGATAACCGGAAAATGATAGGCATTGAGGACTTCATAAGCTTCATGTTCCAGGAGAAAATCCCGCTTTTCTTTTTTTGCAGAATTGATGATGGATTCTGCTTTGACCCGTTTTACTCTAAATTTTTTGATTCCTGTTTGGGGCCGTTTGATCCACCAGCGGAAATGACTCATTTCAGCCAAAACTCTTGCTGCTGACTCAGGAAATCTGTAGGTGGGGATTCCATTTTCTTCCAGTATTCTGATTCCCCGGGAGACATCGTAGATACCCAAAAAACAGCAAACCACCGGTTTTTTAAACGGGCGAATCGTTTTCACTATGGATTCAGCAATCTTTTCCACTTGGGTAAAGGCAGTGGGGGTGAGGATGACGATAGCAGAATGAACGTGTTTATCTTTCAGGATCTCCCTCAGAGAAAGTTCATACTGTTTGGACTGAGCCTCGGCGATAAGATCCACCGGATTGTTAACACTGGCTGTTGGAGGAAGATTTTTCTTTAGAATTCCTCGGGTTTTTTTTGAGAATGAAGTGATGTTTAAACCGTAGCCAACACAGGAGTCCGTAGCCAATATTCCTGGTCCTCCTGAGTTGGTGATGATGGCCACATTTTTGCCTTGAGGCAGTGGCTGGCTTGAGAATGCGGTGACATAATCGAAAGTCTCCTCTAAGGTCTCTCCTCTTCGCACCCCACATTGATCAAAGATGGCATCATAGACTTTATCCGAGCCAGCAAGAGATCCAGTGTGAGAAGAGGCTGCTTTGGCTCCCACCACACTCCGTCCTGCCTTCAACGCGATGATGGGCTTGGGATGGGTAGGATGACTGGTGATGTCTCTGGCAATACTCATGAATTCTCTGCCGTTGACTAGATCTTCAAGATACATCAAAATGACATCTGTCTTTGGATCATCTTTAAGATAAAGAAGAAGGTCATTCTCGTTAAGCCCGGCTTTATTTCCCATGCTGATAAACTTGGAGAATCCGATATTTGCCTCTTTGGCATAATCGAGCACAGCCACACATAGAGCTCCGCTTTGAGAAATAAAGGCAATGTTTCCTTGTTTGGGCATCTGAGTCCCAAAAGTGGCATTCAATGAGGATTCAGGGGCGGTGTTTACCACCCCAAGGCAGTTGGGGCCCACCAGAGAAATATGATGTTCATCGATGATACTTTTGACCTTATTCTCCAGTTCAACGCCTTCTCCTCCAATCTCTTTGAATCCAGCTGAAATGATGAGAGCACCCTTGACCCGCTTTTGGCCGCATTCCTCCAGCACTTGAGGAACAATGCGGGCAGGAACAACGATAACCGCCAGATCAACAGGGTCTGGAATATCCCTCAACCGGGGATAGCATTTTATTCCCAGAATCCCCTTAGCTTTGGGATTGACCGGATAAACAATCCCTTGGTAGCGGCTGTCGATCACATTGGACAGAAGAGAATGCCCCACACTTCCAGGTTTTCGAGAAGCCCCAATGATTGCCATGGACCGGGGATGAAAAATGCTGTTTAAATCTTCGTTGTTTTTCTGGGTCATCGTTTATTCTTTCCTTATGGTTAAAAAAAGGTTATTGAACCTCAGCTAAAATATGTTCTGAAACCTGAATGTTATATTTCTCAGCATCCAGAGATTTCAAGATGGTCCTTTTGTATTGGTTGGTTTGTTCATCTGTCTCTGTCAAATTGACAATCTCCCCATCAATCTTGTTCCCCTTATGGTCGGTGATAAGTTTAACTTTTGGTCTGTCCATAAAAGCAGCTTCCGTGTTTAATTCAAACACAATGCCAATCTCACCTGTGTGGAGAAGCACCACAGTGCCAACAGGGAAAATTCCCATCATGTTGATGAAAACTTTCATCAAAATAGGGTCAAATTCTTCTCCACTTTTCTCCATCATCATTTTTAAGGTTTCATCTCGAGTGAATACTTTTTCCCTGTAAGGTCTTCTGGTGGTTAGAGCATCAAAAAAGTCACAGATTTTGACTATCTTGCTGTAGAGGTTGACGCTTTTTTTCATTTTATACTGAGGGTATCCGGACAAATCCTCCTTCACATGATGTTCCATGGCCACATTCACAGCCTCAACCGGCATATAACTGTATTTTTTTAGCTGGACAAGTTTTTCAGCTCCCAGATGAGGATGCTTCTCGATAATGGACCTTTCCCTCTCATCCAACTTGGCGGGCTTGTCCAGTATCTCCTGGGGTATTTCTGTCTTCCCAAAGTCGTGGAGAAAGGCGCTGATGCCTAAATCCACCAATTCGTTTTTCTCCAATCCCAACCGTCTTCCCAGGGCGAGGGAGAGGAGACAGACATTGACAGAATGATTGAGAGTGTACTCATGGTAGTTTTTTATATTGGTCAGGCCGTGAATGAATGATTCATTATCCACCAGATGATTAAACATGGATTGAATCAGACGGCGAGTTGTACTCAGAGAAATGGTCTCTTCTTTTTTCAAGGATTCAAACATATCTTTAAGGTGTTTGACTCCCATAAAGAAGACTTTAGCGGCATTTCTTTGGCTGCTTTTTGCTATCTCAGAAAAACGGATTTTTTCTATGATTACATGCTGGATATTGTTCTCGGCTACCTTTCTTAGAAAATCCTCAAAAGGCCTATCTGTTTTTTCTTCTTTTGAGGGAAGGAGAAGAATAAATCGTTTCAATTCTTCTTTGCTGATGCCAGCCTTAAAATTCACATGACTCATTTCTCTTCTTTGAAATTCGGTGCTCACGAATCTGAACAGGTTATAATCGGAAAAACCGAATCTCACCCTCATATCCAAGAAGAACAGGGCATTTTGTCTCAAGGTAAAAGAGACTTCTCCTGTTGTTTTCAATATATCCTGAATGACTGCGTAAAGCTGGTCAATTTGATTGAGGAAGATGAAATTATTGGGCTGGTAGATTTTTGCTGTTTTCACCAAGGCATTGAGTCGCAGAAGTATTTCTAAGGCTTTCTTTGTGGCTTCTTTTTCGTCCAGAAATGCCCGTTTTTGTTCTTTTTCTTCTTCCTGCTTCATCTCTCTATCTGATATTTTTTGAAGACTCTGATAAAGATATCCTATCCAGCGCAAGCCCACAAGCTCTTTTCACTTTCTTATTCCGCAGGTGAGTTCCTCTGTTTAAAATATCGACCGCTTGAGCGGTCCCCATTTTCTCCAGTGCTTTGACCGCACAAAGGCGGGTTTCAGTTTGTTTTCTTCTCCCAAAAAGAGTGGATTTTCTCATCAGTTCTTGGAGGCAGGCGCAGGCTTCAGAGGATTTGCTCCGGGCCAAGGCGTCCAAAACAGATTGTTTTTCTTTTTTGGTCTTCTTTTTGAATGGTTTCTTTTCTGTCAGGTTTATAACCGGGGATATTATGGAAGAGTCTTGGGTTGAGTGAAGATTCTGGGCTGCCAGGATACGGAGATCTTGGTCCTCATCCCCTAAAAATCCCAGTAATATTTTGTCAGCTATGACATCTTCAATTTTCCCCAGGGCTTCTACAGCGGCTTTTTTGATGGATTTATTAGGGGAGGAGATGAAGCTCGCCAGAAATGGTATGACTTTTTTTTCACCTGCCGTTCCTGTGATCCCTATCACTGCTTTGGTTAAAGCAGGCCGTTCCTGGTTGGCCATGTCCATCAGGAGCTGATAATTGTCTTTTCCCATTTCCTGAAGATACAGGCTGGCTTTATGACGAAAACTGGGACTTTTTATCTTCTCGAATAATTCGCAGATGACAGGAAGCACTTCAGGTCCTAGAAATTTCCAGAAGGCGAAAAAAGAATCAAAATCTGTGATATGTCCTTTCAGGAGATTTTCTTTGATGGGATCCAGAGATTCCTCGGCTTTGATTTTTTGAATAAACGCATCTATGGATTCCACATTTTCTAAAGATTGAGAACAGAGAATTTGCCTAAGTTCTAAGATATGGTCCAAAACTTCGCCAGCAAAAGAAAAATTTCCTTTTTGGAGAATATCCTTGAGGCTGTGAGCCAGGGTATCAAGGTTGGAAGAGAAAAGCTGGGGATTTTCTTCAAGATAAAGCATCTCCAAAATCAAAAAGGCCAGCTCTTCATCAGGAGATAATTTTCTATTCGTCTCCAGCATTATTTTAAGCGCTTGGCTTTCTCTTCGGCTGAGACCAGGGAGCTTCTCATCTTGATCTATCTGTTTAAGTTTTTCTGGTTCTATGGCCATAAAATGGGAAGTCAGGTCTTGGGACGAGAGGCTTTTTTTGTCTTCAGGTGCAAGCTCGATGGTTCCGGCCTGCAATGCCTCCCTGTCAATTTTGAAATCGGTCAATTCCCCTCCTGCTCCAATTCTTGTTTCCAGGAAATCATCAGGAGCTAGAAGGCTGATGTGGGCTAAATCTTTTTCCCAGAGAAGACTGACAATATCAGCTTCTTTAGAGGGCAATTCATAATATTTTTTTATAGTCTCTAAAAACTCCAGGAGTTGATCTTTTTTCAGTCCTTTGTGAAAAAAGATCTTTTGCGCTCCATCCTTAAAGAAGAGAAAGGGGAGACTCTTGACTGGGTTTTTCTCCTCGTAGACATTTTCTCCTTGGAAATGGAAAGAAAATTCCTTGATATCGATCTCCAGATCAAAATTTTCTTGGAGGAATGAAGCCAATTTATCTGAAATCTCTTGGGTGAAATTTCGGACCGAAGAATGGTCAGGAGGGAAAATTTTTACCAAAGAGACTGTTTTGGCCAGAAGATGAATGATCTCTTTCACCTCTGCCACTGTGTGAGGATCTGTACTCCTGCGGTTTTCATTTCTTCTGGAGATATTTTGATGTTCATTTTTTTTGGAATTTTCCTTCAAATAACCTCCTCCTGTAAGGATTTCATGAATCTGTTGCCAATCTGATCCACGATCTTCCTTATTAATCTATGCGTTTTTTTCTCATTTGGCAAATTTTTTCTTGGCATGGTAATCATCTTTTTTTCCGGGGTAAAAAGATGTTTGGGGATGGCTGAAGCGACCATTGAAGGAACGGCGTGAAAAACCTGGACGGGAGCAAAGCCATTCCCAAATACATGTTCTTAGTATCTCACCCCGGGAAAAATGCTTCCCTGAGCATCATACCCTTTTCCATGATAATGTCAAAGCCCCAACGAACCCATTTCTATCAAGAAAATAAGATATTCCTTCGATGCTTTCTGAAAATCTTGTTAACCAGCCTATCATATGGTATATTCACATTTGAAAAAAAGAATCATCTTGTCTTAAAAAGCTAAGATAAAGAAGAGCTCATCTGGAATGTGTTCTTTCTGTTTTTGGCTTTGAAACCAGATGTTAAGCCATAAGGGCTAATTCTATACAGTGAAAATGAGATACCTTAAAAAACATCTGATATATCAGTCATAAAGGAGGGTAGACTTGGCGGGAAGAGTAAAAGTCAGCTGTGCTCATTGCGGCAGCACCAATTATTATCCGATCAATGTGTCGGGAAAAAAAGTTGTCTGCGGCCGCTGCAAAAACATCCTTTCCAGACCAGGGACAGTCATTGAACCTGATGCCCCTCATGTTCATGATTTGTTCCGGAATTCTTCCCTTCCTCTCTTGATTGATTTTCACTCCCCTTCGTGTGCTCCCTGTCAGATCATGAATCCAGTGGTGGAAAATCTGGCCAAAAGACGTACAGGAGAAGTGATGGTGATCAGAGTCAATGTGGATCAGCATCCTGAATTGGGCGCTTCCTTTGGTGTAAAGGGAGTTCCCACATTTATAGTCATGCGAAAAGGAAATGAAAGGGGACGGACAACCGGAGCCATGTCTGAGACAGATTTTGCTCTTTGGGTAGCCAGTAAAATTTGATGAAAGAAGGCTTTAAAATCAGTCAATATAATATTCATACTGGCCTAAGTTCAATTTTTTGCTGAGGAGATAAAAATGAAATTTTATGATCTGATTGCGTCAAGGAGAACCATACGTCAGTTTAAACCTGATCCTCTTTCCAAAGATATTCTGGAAAAGCTGGTCAACGCGGCCAGATTGGCTCCTTCTGCAGCCAATTTGCAGCCTTTAGAATTCATCGTGGTGGAGAAAGAAGAGATTAGAAAAAAAATCTTCGATTGCCTGAGATGGGCAGCCTACATCGCTCCAGAGGGCAATCCCAAACCCGGACACCAGCCCACGGCTTATGTGATCGTTCTGGTAAACACCCGGATAAGAGATCGGGGGTTTGAGCGAGATGCCGGAGCAGCTATCGAAAACTTGATTCTGGCGGCTTGGCAAGAAGGCATAGGGAGCTGTTGGGTGATATCTATTGATAGATCAAGAGTTCATGAAATTCTGAAGATCCCTGATGAGTACAAAATAGACTCCATTGTGGCTTTAGGTTTTCCGGATGAGAAGCCGATGGTGGAAGACATGAAAGATTCTGTAAAATACTGGAAAGATCAACAGGGGAATCTTCATGTTCCAAAGAGAAAGCTGAAAGATGTGATTCACTTCAATATGTTTTGATCTTTTAAGAGGAAAGTAAGCGCGCTCTCCAGAAATATGGAATAGGTTACAGTATTTACGAAAGAGCGCACTTCGTCTCTAAAATCCGAGAAATTCTTTCCTTTTCTTTGAGAATTTTTCCTGACTCCAAATCAACAGCCACGCAGGCCCCGTTTCGGATTTGTGTAAAAATTCGGCCTGCTGCTTGAGGATTTCCACATAAATGGGGAGCATCGAGCAGTCCTATCTTGATGGCCTGGGCAATAGTGGCAGGGTCACTCCAAGGATCTTCCACCTTTCCCGCTGAAATTTCTTTAATGGCCGCCAGGAGAAATTTTGCTTCTTCCACCAGCTCCTTTTTCCTTTCTCTTACCACAGAGCTTTTTACAAAAGGAAAATGCTCTGATGAAAACTGATTGATCACGCCCTGGACAATCTTGGCACTGGCGATCACTTCTTCAGAGGTAGCGGCATGATCGCCTTCACAGAATCCGACCACATGGACTATTTTCGGCTTCAGGATCATCTGATAAAAGGTAGAAACGGAAAGCTGGCCCTTAGCTATATCGGCATCATAAGACAGGCTGGCCAAGCCGGTCCGGGTTTGCCGGATAGTGAAGAAGTTTTTATCGTGGAGCGGCTCGATCAGCTCGATCTTGGCCATCATTTTCGCCAAATCCATGGGCGGCGAAGTCGCAGCGGGTGTATTAAACATGTACTGGGCCACATAGCATTTCGATCCCATTCTTTTGGCGTTGTGGGCAGCCAGAAAAGCAGCGGCTACGGCCACCGTGTCCGGCGCATCTCTCAAGCTCCAATGATGGGATTCGTTGACTTCTAAAGGGATGTCATGTTGAGAGTACCATCTCATGGCCTGCTGATTCTCTTTTATAGACTCAAGCAAAGAGCGTTCTGAGCGGCCATCCAGTTTATTATACCAACAGAGAGGAACGGCTCCCCAGGCTATGTTTATGGTTTCATGGGTCATCTCAGCCCATTTGACCAGGTCTCTGGTGCCGGCGTAACAGCGAACAAGGGGAAAATTACCACAGCGGGAGGCCTCGTAGATGGCCGCCAGATCTTCTGGCTTTCTCAAGGGGACTCCCCCTGCTCCGTCCTGCTCTCTTCTCATTTCATTAGGACGAAAAAAACTTTCCTGGGCATTTTGATCAGGCCCCAGAGAAATGACGTCTATGGCCTGCGAGAGGGCGATTTGTTTGGCTCCTTCGATGGTTTGCTCCATATCTGGTTGGCCGAAGTGATGGCGGAGGAGAGGGAAAGGAGCTTTGAAATCTATTCTATGTTTGAGGTTTTGAGGAGGAATTTCTGCTGGTTGGGCTTCTTTTATGTGGCCTTTAAGCACAGAGACAATCTCATCCAGGGATTCTTGACCACCGAACACTGACTCAAAGATCCCGCTCTTCCGGGCAACTTCTGCTGTGGGGGGAGTTCCCCCGAAAAGGAATTTTTTATTCTGCCATCTATTTCGTTCGATTTCCTGTTTGAGTAAAGTCAGCAGTTTTTGAAGTGCATCAGGAGTGAGGCGGTAGCTGAGCGCGATCACATCTGGATTATGGAATTTTATGGATTCTGTTAATTTTTCTATGGAGAAGGCAGGACCTAGAAATTGTGTTTGGTAACCGTGATCTTCTGCCAGTTTTAAAAATTTGAGGATTCCAGCCACATGAACACAGTGTCCCAAAGAAGCGGCGATCAGCTTTTTTTTGGATATTCGTTCCAATCTAGATTTCTCCTGAAACGGCTAAAAGGCGAATATCTTTGATGGACATCCCCTTTATTCCCAATCTTTCTGCAGTCCTCCCTGTTTCCCAGAAATCCTCCCCCCGCATTATAGAGGCCAGGTGAATTATAGAGTTGATGGTAGGAGTTTCCACTTTCAGCATAGCTCCGATGGAAGCGATAGGGACAAGGCTCATGGGGACGTCTTCATCGATGTAACGATGATGCAGTCTATCCGGTGCATTAATCCCTAGATAACCCGGATTATCATGGATGGCCTCGTAGAGATTTTTTCCGGTGGCACTGTATGCAGTGTACAGCCAGTTCTTGGCACTCATGGCTTTAATTCCTAAAGCGGCAGCTACTTCTTGTCTTTCTTTATCAAGCTTTTCCAGCACCTTGGAGACCGAGATGCTGGCTCCTTGGATGTAATATTCAAAGTCACCGTGAGTTTCCTCAATCCAGGCTGCATTAAGAACGGTCAAAGCAGGATGAAAAACAGCGCCGATGTTATCAAAGCTGGTTTTGAAAATATTATCCCCTGCCACAAACTGGGGAAAAGCTCGATTGATGATTCTCACCACTCCTGGAATCCAGTAAGCGGGCAGGGTGGCCAGGGGAACAGAGTGTTTTATAGAAAAAATCTTGGCATGAGCCGGTCCTACGGACCGTGAAGCATAAAGAAACGTCTGCGCTTCAGCGATAAAAGGGAATTTTTTTAAACCTTGTTCTCTAAGCATATGATGAAATTCTAAAGCTCCTCCAGTCCGCCCTGGATTGAGGATCACGATATGATTTTCTTTAAGATAAGGAGCACATTTTTTGGCGATGAACACATGCCCGTTGGCAGGAATGGCCACCATCAGGATATCCACTCCTTCCAGACATTCTTTGATATTGCTGGAGGCAATTTCTACTTTTCCTATTCCCTGAATATCTCCTTCGATCTTGATTCCTCTCCTTTTCTGAACAGGACGGATTTTGCTGATACTTCGGTTGTAGAGATTGACCTTGAAGCCCATCAGGCCAAGATGAGCAGCCAGGGCTAACCCCCCATGCCCTGCTCCCAGAACGCAGAATTTGAGATCCTTGTTTTCCTTCTGATTAAGGGCCCTCAGATATTTCTTTTTTCTAGAATCGGATTCTTTGCTTGCTTTCTTGTTCATTTTTATGATCCTTTCCTAAGGATTTTGATATCTGTGGAAAATGAAGTGATCCAGGAATTGATCCGCCATGGGACAAATCCGCAGAATTTTCATGCTGGATAGATTTATGGTGGCAATGGCAAATGATTGCCATCTCATTTTATTAAAAAGGAACAGGAAAAGCAAATATCCTTTGGATTCCGTAGGCATTTCTTTTCCGTTGCAGGGGGTGAGGGTGGGGGGTTATCAGCACGGTTTTGGAAATGCTTCCCTGGATTCTCAGAAATCTGGGATTATGTTTTTTGGGGTTTTTTAATGATTTTGCGCATGAAGGGCAAAGCCAGCAGAAGAATGGCCGCAATACCCAGGGAGTATTCAAACAGATTGGCAATGAGATGCACGCCGATTCCAGATATAATGGCCAGGCGGGGTTCAAAATTCATCAATCTGAATGTTAAAGCCCAGGCTGATTCCCAGGTGCCGAAGCCCCCGATTCCCTTGATAGGCAGTGCGGAGGTAAGTTCGGCTCCCGTGGTTCCCAGGATGGTCTTCCAAAAGCTTATTTGCTTGAAGCTAAAGCCAAAACTTCTAAGCAGAGAGACAAAGAGAAAATAGATAGAGATGTATTTAGCTAACCGGATAAAAAGAGAAAGAGAGAAAAGGGGCCACAGGATTTTTCTCTTTTTAATCTCAAAAAGGCACTCTGTAGTCAATCGGATCTTTTCCACCGTTATTTTGGCCCATCTTTTACTTTCTTTCTTAAAAGCCTTTAACAAAACCTCATAAGCTCGGAGGAGAAAAGAAAAAATTTGGGTTATTTTCCATAAGATGAGAAAGATAACCATGAAAAAGAGCAAAGACAGCAGAATAAGGGTAGAGAAGGGGAGAGGGGAAGAGTGAAAGCCCACAGCAAAAATAGAAACCAATAAAAAAGGGCTCAAAGTGATAAAATCGAAAATGACAGCCATGAGGAAAGTGGATGTTGCCGCCTCGAAGGAGAAATAAAGCCTTTTGTTCAACAAATAGATATAAGAGAGAGAACCCAGGCGTGATGGGAAAAGATCCACAAAAAGATTCCGGATAAAAGTCACCAGCAGGATATCTCTCCAACTGATCTGATAAGGGAGAAGGAGCCATCTGTAACGCCAAGCCCGCAGTCCCGCTCCCATCAGAGAAATGGCCATGTAGGCACACAAAGTTGGGTAGTGAATGCGGGAAAATGTCTGGACAAGGTCTTGGCTTTCTATTTGGGAGAGAAGGAACCATATCAAAATGACTGATACAGCTACAGAAAGCAGGACGTAAAAAAGCTTGTTTTTTGGCACCTCAGTATATTAATGGGTCTCTCTGTTTTTTGTCAAACTGATAATGATTGCAGGATTTAGATGAACGGAATACATCACTCCTGGGAAGCATCCCCAAAACCATGATGATTATGAATACTGATTGTAAGGAAAAAGAGATGCTTACTCACTCCTGGTTTCATTTGACTGAAAATGAGGAAAAAAATATAATCTCTTTATGGATTGGAACCAAATTGACTTGCTTATCACCAATGCTTTAAATGAGGATATGCCCCGGGGTGATGTTACCTCTGAAAGCATCATTCCCCCTGATTCAGAATCAGAAGCGTTGATCCAGGCCAAACAAGAAGGGATCCTCGCTGGTATTGACATAGCTGGCAGGGTTTTTGAATTGATAAATCCAGAAGTAAGTTTTAAAAAGAATCTCCAGGACGGAGAGAAATTCAATTCAGGGCAGGCAGTGGCTGCACTCAGAGGTCATTCTGTATCTCTCCTTAAAGGAGAACGGACAGCACTGAATTTCATCCAGAGGCTTTCAGGAATTGCTACAGCCACCCACAAATTTGTTCAGGCAGTAGAGGGAACAAAGACTCAAATTCTGGACACTCGAAAAACCACCCCTGGACTGAGATATATAGAGAAATATGCCGTAAGAATGGGAGGAGGAATAAATCACCGCTTGAATCTATCAGAGATGGTGTTGATCAAAGATAACCATCTCAAGCTGGTGGGAAGCCTCTCCCGGGCTGTCAAGAAAGCCAGAGAGAATCTCAAAGAAGGGATTAAAATAGAGGTCGAAGTCACAAATTTGGCTGAAGTGAAAGAAGCTGTGAAAATCGGCGTGGACATGATTATGCTGGATAACATGCCCAAAGGAAAAATAAAGGAAGTGGTGGAATGGGTCAAAGGAAGAGTTCCTTTAGAAGTTTCAGGCAAAGTGGGTTTGAAAAGAGCTAAGGAAATAGCCTGTTTAGGAGTTAATTTCATATCTGTAGGAAGCCTGACCCATTCTTATAAGTCCATAGATATGAGTATGGAATTTTTATGTTGAAAGCTATGAACAAAAAGCTAAGGTTATCCACGGATGTTTTGATCATCGGGTGTGGGATTGCTGGATCAAGTGCTGCTCTTGAAGCAGCCAAGAGCGGTCTAAAAGTCACCATCATCACCAAGAATGCCATCCCCGAAGAATCTAACACTTATTATGCTCAGGGAGGTATCGTCTCTTTAGGCAACGATGATAATCCTGAACTTCTGAAAGAGGACATTATCAAAACCGGCGATGGGATTAACAATCCCCAAGCGGTAGAACTTTTGGCCAGGGAAGGCAAAAATATTGTGGATGACATTTTGATAAAAAAACTGAAAATTCCTTTCACCCGAAGTTCTCCCCATGCACTGGATTATGCCCAGGAGGCAGGCCATTCTCGGAGACGCATCCTTCACATCAAGGATACTACAGGAAAAACGATCGAAGAAAAATTTATTGGAACTTTAAAAAAATTTTCCAATGTAACCCTTCTACGCGATCATACAGCCGTTGATCTTCTCACCATTCCCCATCATTCCAAAAATCCTATTGCTTATTACAAGGAATCCCAGTGCATTGGCGCTTATATTCTGGATAATAACACTCATAGAGTGAAGACCATTCTGGCACCTTACACCATCTTGGCCACAGGAGGTTGTGGAGCTCTCTATCTTTACACATCCAATCCTCAAACCGCTATAGGGGACGGGTATGCCATGGCTTACCGGGCAGGGGCCAGGATTGTCAACATGGAATATATCCAATTTCATCCCACTTCACTCTTTCATAGAGATGCAGACGGTTTTCTTATTTCAGAGACAGTGAGAGGAGAAGGGGGGCGGTTAAAGACGCAGGAAGGGCAGACATTCATGGAAAATTATTCTGCCATAGGAGAATTGGCTCCTCGTGATGAAGTGACCAGAGCCATTTATGAAGTGATGACCAACACCAATTCCAATTATGTATACTTGGATCTAGCGTCTTTTGCCAAAATTGATATTAAAAAAAGGTTTCCCAATATCTACCAGACATGCTTGGAATATGGAATAGATATCACCAAAGAACCTATTCCTGTGGTTCCTGCTGCTCATTATTGCTGTGGTGGGGTCTTGGTTGACAGTTGGGGGAGAAGTTCTCTTAAGGGGCTTTATGCGGTAGGGGAGGTAGCCTGCACAGGTCTCCATGGGGCCAACCGATTGGCTTCCACCTCGCTTCTGGAAGGATTGGTGTGGGGGAAAAGAGCTTCCCAGGACATTGCCTCTCATTTCAATCCCGCCGCTCCCTATAAAACATCAGATATCCATCAATGGTATTATCCAGAAAAAGAGGAGGAGATTGACCCTGCTCTGATCAACCAAGATTGGGTATTCATTAAATCGACCATGTGGAATTATGCAGGTATTATCCGGACCAAAAAGAGGCTGGAAAGGGCTAGGGCAGACTTGGATTATCTTCGCCACAGGATCGAAAAATTTTACAAAGAGGCCAAGATGGATGCCAAAGTTGTGGGATTAAAACATGGGATCCAAGTGGCCCAATTGATCACCGCTGCGGCTTTGAACAATCCCATCAGCAAGGGAGCTCATTACATTAAATCATCCGAGACCTCATAGCTTCACACCATCAAATCATCATAAAAGCATTTCCAAAACCATGGATATTATGGATTGAAATGTCAAACCTCC
>JBKHJA010000148.1:0-3115 GCA_046538375.1 Candidatus Aminicenantota bacterium | reverse complement strand
TGGCCGCATTCCGGACAGGATCTTTGCGGCTGGCTGACCCTCACGGTCTTGGGCTGAATTCCTCCGATAAAGAAAAACATACGGGTTTTTATTTTCTTTCAATGACAGGCAGCACGATATGAGAAGGGTGTTCGCTGTCATGATAAATATTCTGATGGGCTTTGACCATTTCTGCAGAAGTATAAGGATCTTTTCCGGTGTTGAGATTGCGGTTGAAGACCGGAAAATCACTGCTGGATATTTCCACCCGGATCCGGTGGCCCTTCTTGAACACCATACCTGTGGGCCGCAGTTTTATTTCATATCTGTAAATTTTTCCGGGCTCGATCAGAGATGGATTTTCTAAGGATTCCCTGAACCGGGCAGAGATGAGGCCGGAGGCAGCATAGCACACATTGTAGGAAGCCCCGTTGGGATGGACATCCACCAGCTTACCGCAGAAATCCGTGTCTTTGGCGGAAGAGGAAGCATAAAGGATGATCTTCACCGGACCGATGACTTCCACGTCCTGGCTCAAGATATCAGAGGTGTAGCAGAGGACATCCATCCGTTTTTCGTTCACCCTTTGATCAATGGGATCTGAGGAAATTCCCCCTCTGGCTCCGGCTCCACCTCTTATAGAAGGCACCGGGCCTGCTGGATCATAGATGTATTTATCGGGCGGTTCTTCTCCGGGAACTGTTTTATTCAAACCACCGTCGCCGAAGAGAGTGTTGGCCTTTCCCTGGCTGTGAAAATAAAAATTGGTGTAGTCAGTCTCAGGCAGAGGCCATGCCTGCTCCTCGATCCAATTATTTTCTCCCATGATGAACAGTTTGACATTGGGTTCGTTCATGATGTTGTTGGGGAGGCCTTTCAGCCAATAATCAAACCAGCGGAGTTCGTATGTTTCCAGGTCCAGCAAAGCGTCATCACCGAAATCAAAATCTCCCAGTTTGGTGTAATAGTTTTCTGTGTGTGGATAGGGGCCTCCGTGGCGCCAGTATCCCATGATCAGCTTGGCGTTCTTTTTGGCGGACTCTGTGCCTTCCTTCATGATACCGTAATAGTTTTCCAGCGATCCATGCTGGCCGTCGTCATACCAGCCAGCCACAGTTACAGAAGGGATGTCAATCTTGTGATACCGTCCTTTTACTGCCTGTTTTGCCCAGTATTCATCATAGTTGGGATGGGAGAGCCAGTCTTTCCAGAATTTGATCTTTCTTCCCAGGAACTCATCCAGGCTCATGAGGGGAAGATGGTCTATGATATTCATCCAGCCATGGACTCCCAGGTTTTGATTGGTGCGGCCGTCCATAAGAAACGCCCAGGTTATGGAATCCATGAGATAAAGGGTGCCGCGGGAAAACCAGGTGTCGCCGTAAATGCTTGATGGCGACCCGTAGCTGAAAATGCAGGTGAGGTGAGGGGGGTTGGACACCGCAGCCATCCACTGCACAAATCCCACATAGCTGACTCCTGTCATGCCCACTTTCCCGTTGCTCCAGGGCTGTCTGGCGATCCATTCTATGGTGTCATGGCCGTCGTATTCTTCACCCACAAAGGGGTACCACTGACCTTCTGAATCGTAGCGGCCGCGGCAGTCCTGGATGACCGCCACATATCCCCGGCTGGCATAAAATTTGCCGTACCTGTGGTAGCGGGAAGTGCTGTTGTTGTACGGTGTTCTGATGAGGATGGTGGGAAATTTCCCCTGGGCTTCAGGAAAATAAAAATCAGAGGAAAGCTTCACTCCGTCCCTCATGGGGATCATCACTCCCAATTCCATCCGCACTTGGTATTCTGGCTGGGAAATGAGGCTTTCTGCCGGAGAAAGCGTCACCAGCAAGATCAAGGACAGGACAAAAACGGAAACGGCTTTGATTTTGTGTTTCATTATCCAACCTCCTTTATTTTTTTACCCGGGATGTGGATATCATTTTATTCCAAATACACCCCTATCACAATCATTTTTCATTGGCCGTAGGCATCTCTGTTTCCGGCTCACCCGTTTTGATGATCTTGTAGATTCCATAAGTCATGACCGGAACGATATAGATGATCAAAAAGCCCCAGCTGGCTGTGCCGTATCCCTTGGCGATCAGGTTTATCAACCCGAAGGTGGATATGCCCAGGGCGATGAGAAGAAGACTGACCGCCACCAGCGGCCTCTGCCATCGGGGCAGCTTTTTTCCGCGGGAGCGGAGCGCGGCCTGGATTCGCTCATTGACCGAATGGATCATTCCGGTTCCTGTTTCTATCAATGTTCCGAGAAGAACAACCTGAAAAAGGATAAGCAGGGCTGGAACGGCCAATTTTTGGAGGACAAACACAGCCGGGATTTCTTCTGGGAGAACGGCAGGGTAGTGTCCGACCACAGCGACAAAAAAGAGGAAACCGGGCAAAATACCGATCAGGCCGCTCAGCAGGCCTGCGGAAACGGCCTGTCTTCTGGTCTGGATATGGTTGAGGCAGAAAAACACAGCGGCGATATTAGCCAGATTGTAAAAGGCATACTTGAAACCTCCCAAGGCCCAGCCGGGAAGTATGACCCCGGTGGAGAGAACCTCCTTGATTTGAGGTCCGAATTTGACCAGGGAAAAAACAAAAAAGACGGCATAGATGATATAAAGCACTATAGACCAGAGTGAGAGGAAGTTTTCTATCAACCCACTGCCCTTAAAGGTCAAAAAGCCCACTGCAGCCAGCATGATTACGACTCCCACCATGTAAGGGAGGCTGAAATTGTCACGCAGGATGATTCCTGCTGCTGAACCCAGAACAGCCAGCACGATCAGCATGTAAAGAATATAGATGATTTCAAAAATGAACCAGAAGGGGCCTAGAAGATTTATGAAGAAGGTGCGGTAGTCATAAGAGTGGAATTTGCGTGAAAATTCATAAGTCACAGCCAGAATGATGGACCACATCAGGGTGGTAACCACCAGCATGCCCAAAAGGCCTCCCAGGGGACCGAAATTGAGGAAATATTCCACCAGCTCCCGGCCAGTGCCGTAGCCTCCGGCAATGATCACCGACTGGAAGACAAACCCGGGTAATAAATATCTCTTGAAAAACGGAGATCTGAGGAAGATCATGCCTTTTTCTTTTTTTGACACGATAGGAATTTCCTTTT
>JBKHJA010000070.1:0-14302 GCA_046538375.1 Candidatus Aminicenantota bacterium | reverse complement strand
AATGTTGGAGGGTAAATGTCATTTATTTCCGGCCGATGGAATAATATTCAAATCCCAGTTTCCTTATCTCATCCTGCTGGTAGATATTCCTGCCGTCGACGATGATGGGATTGGCCATGGTTTTTTTTATCTTTTTTAAATCCAGGTTTTCGAACTCATCCCATTCTGTGATGATGAGCAGAGCATTGGCTCCCTCTGCCGCTTCAGAGGCAGATCTGGCATACACGATCTGAGGCGGATCTTCCGGGAAAATGGTTTTCATATTCTCCATGGCCTGAGGATCATAAAGGTGGAGAAGGGAGCCTTCCTTGATGAGTTCTCTGATCACCTTGATGCTGGGAGCCTCTCTTATATCATCGGTTTCGGGTTTGAAAGAAAGTCCCAGCACAGCCAGAGTCTTGTCCTTCAGGATCCACAGGGCCTTTCTTATCTTCTCCACAAAGAGCTTTGTTCTCTCCGCATTGATTCTGTCCGCTTCTCTCAACAGATTCATGTTGATTCCCAAATCCTCGCCGATCTTGGTCAGCGCTTTTATATCTTTGGGGAAACAGGAGCCGCCGTAACCAAGACCAGCCCTCAGAAACTGAGGCCCGATGCGGTGATCGAGCCCCATCCCCCTGGCCACCTGCTCCACATCAGCTTCAGTCTTCTCACACATCTCAGACATCAGGTTGATATAAGATATCTTTAGAGCCAGGAAGGAGTTGGAAGCATGTTTGATCAATTCAGCGGTGTCAATATTGGTGATGATGACCCTGTCCTTGAATCTGTCATAAATCTTCCTCAGAATATCTTCGGCTTTCTCCGTTTCCACCCCCAGTATGATCCGGTCAGGATTGAGAAAATCCGAAACCGCCGAACCTTCTCTTAAAAATTCAGGATTGGAGGCGATATCAAACGGAGTCTCGCTTCTTTTGTACAGGCTTATGGTTCTCTTGATCCACATCGAAGTTCTGACCGGCACTGTGCTTTTTTCCACCACCAGCTTGTATTTGTTCAAATTTTCTGCCACTTTCCTGGACACCTCTTCCACAAAAGACATATCTGCGCTCCCGTCTTCTCTTTGAGGGGTGTTGACACAGACAAACAGAACATCCGACTCCAGGATGGTTTTGTCCAGGTCATGGTCAAAGCCGAGATTTCCTCTTTTCAAGTTTTTTTTGAGGAGCTGATCAAGACTGGGCTCATAGATATGGGCAATTCCTCTTGATGCCTTGTCCACCTTGTCGGCCACCACATCGGTTCCTGTGACTTTATGTCCCAGCTCGGCCAGGCCGGTGGCGGTGACCAATCCTACGTACCCGGTTCCGATGATTCCAATTTTCATGACCTCCTCCCCTCCGGTTGAATTCAAAGCTGCCGTTAAGACATTCACAAGGCTGGGGCCTCAAAACTCAAGGGCTCTTACCCAGTGAGTTAACTGCTGTATATCTCCAGCGAAGGCCAGTGGGTGAGAAAACCGTAGGAAGGCTGAGCGGGCACGGTTCCTCTCCAGAATGGAGAGGAGTGCGAAGCCTGGATCGAGATGACTTTCCTCGCTGGGGAAAGTCATCGTGTTTTAGAACCCACTGGCCTGAGCTAACATTCATACGCATTTCTCAACTTCCAGCCTTATCTGTGATTACATCTTCCTTCATGCTTTGACCACGTTTTTCCTTTTCTTTTTGACGGCATTCCGGGTATCGATGACCAGAGAAGAATGCTCCGCGATCCAGTCAAAATCATAATCGGAATGGTCGGTGGCGATGACAACGGCATCAAAGCTTTTCAATTTCTTAGGGTTCAAGTGGACCGAAGCCAGCTCCAAGCCAGGATAATCTCGGTGGCCGTAGGAGCGGGGCACATAAGGATCATTGTAGGAAACTCTGGCTCCCTTTTTCCGAAGCAGACTGATAATCTTCAGGGAGGGCGATTCTCTCTGGTCATCGACATCTTTTTTATAGGCAATGCCCAGGATCAATATCCTGGCTCCCTTGATGGACCTTCCTCTTTCATTCAGCGCTTCCATGGTCTTTGATACCACATGGTAGGGCATGCGGGTGTTGATCTCTCCGGCCAGCTCGATGAACTTGGTGGGGTATTCGACTTCTTTCGCTTTCCAGGTCAGATAATAAGGATCAACAGGGATGCAGTGTCCTCCATACCCGGGCCCGGGATAAAAAGGTTGAAAACCAAAAGGCTTGGTGGAGGCAGCCTCGATCACTTCCCAGATATCAATTCCCATCAACTCGAAAATCATCTTCATCTCGTTGACCAGAGCGATATTGACAGAGCGGAATATATTCTCCAGGAGCTTGGCGGCTTCGGCCACCCTGGGCGAGGATACCGGGATGGTCTTGACCACGATCTGGTCATAAAGGGCCTGAGCCGCTTTCCGGCATGAAGCACTCACCCCACCCACCAGCTTGGGTATCCTGGAAGTGGAGTACTCTTTATCACCCGGGTTTTCCCTCTCTGGAGAGTACGCCAGGAAAAAATCTTCTCCCACTTTGAAACCCGCACTCTCCAGAACAGGAAGCATTTTTTCCTCTGTTGTTCCGGGATAGGTGGTGCTTTCCAAGACCACCAGCTGCCCTTTCTTCAGGTTGGCGGCGATCACTTCGGTGGTATCGAGGACAAAAGTCAAATCAGGATTTTTGTAAGAATCCAAGGGGGTGGGCACACAGATGATGGTCACATCCACTTCCCCTAATCTTCTGAAATCCGAGGTGGCCTCGAATTTCTGCCCCTTGATATAGCTCTTCAGCTCGGCGGTGGTCACATGCTTGATGTAGCTTTTTCCCTGATTCAGCATGTTGACTTTCTTTCTGTCCACATCAAATCCCATCACCTGAAAACTGCTGGCTAAAAACGTCTTGAGAAGAGGCAGGCCCACATAACCCAGACCGATGATCCCGATGTGAGCCTTTCTGTCTTTTATTTTCTTTTCCAGCTTTTGGGCTCTCTCTTTCATCTTTCCTCCCTCTCCTGGTACCAACGGATGGTTTTTTCCAGACCTTGATCAAAAGAGACCTGGGGTGAATATTTTAATTCTTTCTTTGCCCTGGAAATATCAGCGAAAGAATGTTTAACATCCCCGGGACGGGGCGGCGCGTGGGAAGGCTTCAAATCTTTTTTCAGTATCCGGTTTATCCTGGCCGCCAGCGAATTGACTGTGGTTCTCCGGCCGCAGGCCACATTGATAACATCTGCGGTCACCTTTTGAGATTTGGCGGCCAAGATGTTGGCCTCCACCACGTTGGCCACATAAGTGAAGTCCCTGGACTGCCGGCCGTCGCCAAAAATTACCGGTCTTTCACCATGGAGAATTTTGTTTATGAAATTGGGAATGACCGCTGCATACTGAGAAAAAGGGTCCTGCCGGGGACCGAAAATATTGAAATAGCGGAGAGAGACGGTGGAAAGGCCGTAAATCTGGCGGAAAATCCTGCAGTACATCTCCCCCACCATTTTGGTCAGAGCATAAGGAGAAAGAGGCCTGGGGGGCATGGTCTCCTTTTTAGGGAGAGCAGGATCGTCACCATAGACAGAAGAAGAGGAAGCGAAAACAAACCGCTTGACCCTCTTATCCCGCGAAGCCAGCAAGAGATTCAAAGTGCCTTTGATGTTGATATCATTGGCCAGAACAGGATCGGCTATGGAACGGGGCACAGAGGGTAAAGCAGCCTGATGGAGAACGCGATTCACTCCCTCCACAGCCTGGCAGCAGGTTTTATAGTCTCTGATATCCCCCTCCATGAATTCGATTTTATCCAGAAAAGGGGCGATGTTTTCTTTTTTTCCGGTTAAAAAATTGTCCAGCACCCTGACTTCTTCTTTTTTTGAGAGCAGCTCTTCAACGATATTTGATCCGATAAATCCTGCTCCGCCGGTGACTAAATAACGCTCCATGGTCCTTCCATTCTCTGAATATGCGGTTTTTTCCCTTTATTCCAGGTATCCCAAATCATTCAATTTCTTGATGACCTTATGGGCGCTTTCCTCCAGGGATTCCTTGTCTGTATCCAGAAAAATTTCCGGATTCAAGGGCTCCTCATAGGGATCTGAAATCCCGGTAAACTCTTTGATCTCCCCGGCTATGGCCTTCTTGTACATGCCCTTCACATCCCGCTCCATGCACACCTCTACCGGACACTGGACATAGACTTCCACGAAACTTCCTATTTCCCGGCGGGCATTGTCTCTGGCCTTGCGGTAAGGAGAAATAAAAGAGGTCAACACCGCCACTCCATTGCGGGTTAAAAGTTTGGCCACAAAGGTGATCCTGCGGATGTTCTCATCTCTGTCTTTTTTGGAGAACCCCAGATCTCGAGTGAGGCTCTGGCGAACGATATCTCCGTCCAGCCTTTCCACTTTCATCCCTCTCTTTCTCAGCATGTCCGCCACTCTATCAGCCACCGCTGATTTTCCCGAACAGGGAAGTCCGGTGAACCAAAGAGTGAAGCCTTTCTGGTGCCTGGAATGAGCGCTTTTCTTGTCTTCCTTTCTGTCCATGGTTGACATTTCCTTTCAACCGCCTCCGCGCTGGTTTTCTGTCTTTATCCCTTGGAATCTCATCAAGTCTTCGGGCAACCTGCTTCCTTTTTTACTTTTAATCTTCCTATCCGTCAATCCCCAACCTGGAGGAATCACAGGATGAATTTTAAATTATCCAATTCACCTTTAAGGGTTAAAATCCCTCCTGGAAGTTCTTTACCGCTCGTACCTGCGGGAGCGGGCATTTTTTGAACATGGAGAAGCGAGAACTCTCCTTCATTCAGATTCAGATATGATCCTGCCCTCCAAATCCTCCGGGACAGAGATCCCCAGGGTATGAAG
The DNA here is from genome assembly GCA_046538375.1 of Candidatus Aminicenantota bacterium. GTDB lineage: Bacteria > Acidobacteriota > Aminicenantia > Aminicenantales > Aminicenantaceae > JBKHJA01. Next base: position 9,484 of record JBKHJA010000070.1, on the reverse strand, counting down.
TATGGTGGGAGCGATATCCATGATATGGGCATCCTTTCTTTGTTTCCCCTGGTTTTGAGGGTCGTAGAGAATATAGATCCCGTCCTGAGCGTGAACAGCATCATCAGGCCCGGTGTCATTCTCCAGCAGATACAGGGTGGGATGTCCCAAAGTCCCGGCGGAACGCCAGGACAGGTCATCAAAATAGACCATCAAATCCGGATAATCTCCCCTGGCTTCTTTAAAGTGCTCCTGGGGTTTTAAGATCCGTGTTTTCCAGGGCTGACCTTCCGGCCCTTTTATGGCCTTTATCTTCTCCACCAGAGCATCTCTCTCTTTCTCATAATCTTCAGGGGGGATGATGCCTTTGGCCTCCCGGCCCTCGATATTGAGGAAAAGACGGGCATAATAGCCGCCCCAGCCCCAGGCTTTAGAACGTGACCAATCGATCTCCACCTTATCCAGACTGACCGGGGATTGAGGCCTCTCCGGGACCACCAGGTCTCCCTGCTCTATCAGCCACTCGTTGACACAAAAAGCTCCTTTCATCCTTTTGGCCCCATGGTCTGAGACCACCAGAACAGCGGTATTTTTATCGATGCTGGAAAGGAGTTCTCCGATTTTTTCATCCAAATCCCGGTAATAATCCATGATGGCGTGTTCGAATTTACTGCCTTCCACATAAAGATGATGCTCAGGATCCATGAACTTCCAGAAAGCATGCTGGATTCTGTCCACCCCGATCTCCACAAACATGAAAAAATCCCAGGCTTTCCGGCGGATGAGATGATTCATGACTTCAAACCGCTTATGGGTCATCTCATAGATCTGCTCCAGGAGCTTTTCTTTTTCATCTGTCCTGAACACCACGTCAAAGATATAGGGGCCGAATTTGGCCTCTATTTCCTCTCTGAGCTGAGGAGGATAGGTGTAGTCCTTATCTTTCCCAGGGGTGATGAAGCAGCTTATTAAATTCCCTTCCACGGCTGGAGGCGGATAGCTGGGGGGGACACTCACCAGACAGCTCTGTCCACCCTCCTCTCCAATCCTGTGCCAGACCGCTTTCTCCTTTATGGATTGAGAGGTGGCGATCCAGATGTTCCGGTACGAATAGTCCTTGCGGTGCCTGAATCCATAGAGCCCTAACCTTCCCGGATCCTTTCCGGTGCACATCACCATCCAGGCAGGGATGGTGATGGGGGGATCTGAACTGCGCAGATTTCCATAAAAGCCGCTCTCCATCAGTTCTTTGAGATGGGGGAGTTCTTGGCGGTGATCAAAAACGATCTCTGCCGTCGCACAATCCAATCCAATCACCAATATTTTTTTATCCATAAGACCTCTCTTTCTATTCCACAAAAGGATTGGGGTAGCTGATGATGATCCTGGCCACTTCTGGCCGCATCAATTCTGATGGCGGCATTTCTCCCTCCATCAGCATCTGTCTTATCTTGGTGCCGGAGAAATTGATATGTTCAGAATAGTAATGAGGACAAATCTTCTCGTTGACCACAGACCGGCATTTTTTGCAGTAGTAAAAAGATTTGAAGAACAAAGGAACGATTCTCAAGTCCGGAAACTCCTCGAAGATATCCTGGGCGGCATAAGGAGAATAGTAATCGCCGACCCCTGCATGATCCCGCCCGATGATGATGTGGGTGCAGCCAAAGTTTTTGCGAATGATGGCATGAAAAATAGCTTCCCTCGGCCCAGCGTAACGCATTTCCATCTGCAGGATAGCCACCACTGCCCTTTCCTTAAGATAATAATTCCTGATCAGCTCCTCATAGGAGGCCAGGATCACTTCATCCTTGAAATCCCCTTTTTTCTTGCGGCCGATAACCGGATTGACGAAAATTCCATCGGTAAAGGTGAGAGCCGTTTTCTGGACATATTCATGTCCGATATGAGGAGTGTTTCTGGTCTGGAAACCGACCACTGTGCGCCAGCCTTTTTCTTTAAACAGAATTCTGGTCTCCAACGGTTTTAGCTTGTATCTGGCAAACGGGGTGGGAGATTCCTGAATCAAATCGACTTTACCGGCTAAAAGAACATCCTTCATTCCCATGACTTTGGCCACTCCCGGATGAGCGGTGTCGGTGGTCTGGTAAACCTTCTCAGCCAGTTCCTGTTTATCATAATCATATTTCTCTTCCAGAGAAAGAACAGCCACTGGTTTACCCTGGGGGTTGAGAAGAGCTGCCTCCTGGCCTTCTTTTAACTGGGCAGCCTCCTCCCTGCTGACATCGAACACAATGGGAATAGGCCAGGGAAGATCATTATCCAGCCTCATCTGATTCAGAACACTCTTATAATCGTCCTTTCCCAAAAAGCCTTCCAGCGGGCTGAATACACCAAAGGCGATATTTTCCACATCGCTCACTAAATCGGAGCTGAGCCTGAATGAAGGCAGACTTTCAGCTTTCTTGAGAGCTTTCTCTTTTTCCTCTCCTTTAAGTGCCCGGTCAACAAGCTTCCCCCCATGCGGTGAAATCATTCTTTCCTCCTTTCTGGCGTTATCCTTGCTGGCTTCATGATGATTTTCTCTTCTCATTCCTGGGCGAGCCCTTTCTCAGGATAAGGGAGCTTCAGGTAAGGGACAGGCTGAATATCCTGCTCGGACTTAAGAGGCCGCTTAATCTATATATCCTAAATCTTTGAGTCTCTGTTTGACTTTTTCCTCATCCTCTTTGCTCAACGGCTGTTGAGTATCTTCTTCTCTGGAAAGGCTCTCTCTCAGAACTTTGGTCACGTAGCTGGAAACAGAGCTGATTTCTGAATCCTTGATCTTTTCCTCTATTTTCTTGTACAAGGAGGTGGGAATGGATACGGTTTTGAATTCTTTTTCCATGTTAAGCTCCTTATCTCAGTGAATTTGGCAGTCTTATGATATCTTTTGCCTGTGAATATGATTTATACATCACCCTCGCCTTTTTTTCAAGCACTCCAAAAAGTCCGTGTACCATTATTTTTTAAACTTCATTTTGGAAAACGCGTAAAAAAAGTTCAGTAGAGTGAGGGATTGGAGTGAGGAAGCCCCTATGAGGACTGAACGGGCATGGTTTCTCTCCGAAGGAGAGAAGAGTGAAGTCCGAATGGGAGCTAATTTTCCTGATTTGTGGCTTTCCACAAATCAGTTGGGGTTCCAAGGGGATATGTCCCTTTGGTCGCAGAGCGGAGGTCTTATCCTCCGCTCGAGAAGGGGAGGCAGGGAGGCCCGATGGAATCGGGGCGAGCGTCGGAAGGGGGAAAGCGGAGCTGTTCCCCCTCCGAGGACTCGCTGGGGAAAATCAGCGTGCTTCAGAACCCCAACCCTCACTCCCTGTATCATAGGAAATGCCAGATCAACCTTGCCTTGACAAAGGCTGGGATTTGGTGTTTAAATTGATTAAAAATGGATACAGAATCCTCCCCCAGCATCTGATATGGAGAAAATCGAACACCCCTATGCCAAGAGAACCGTTTTCTCTGGTGTTCTGGATAAGAACCTGAAAAAAATGGAAAAGAGGCTGGGAATCTCACTGGCGGTCAGGGGTGACAGTATACTGATCGATGGACCGCCCCAAAAAGTGGAATTTGCTAAATATTACTTTGATAAAATAGGAGAACTGGAAGAAAAGGGATACCACTTGAAAGAAGAAGACTTCAATATTGCCCTCGACCTTCTGGAGGAAGGCCTCAGTCATCGGCTGGAAAAATATGCCCCGGCCGAAGCTCTGGACTTATCACGCAAATCTGTGACTCCAAAAAGCTACAACCAGCAGGAATACCTCCAGGCCATAAAGAGGTATGACCTGGTCTTCGGGATAGGACCGGCTGGAACCGGGAAAACCTACCTGGCCATGGCCATGGCCCTCTCCTACCTTCAAAACAAGTCTGTCAACCGCATCATCCTCACCCGGCCGGCGGTGGAAGCAGGGGAAAAATTAGGGTTTTTGCCAGGGGACATATACCAAAAAATCAATCCTTATCTGCGGCCTCTTTATGACGCTCTTTTCGACCTGGCCCGATCAGAACAGGCCAATCAGTTGATGGAAAAAGGAATCATAGAAATCGCTCCTTTAGCCTACATGAGGGGAAGGACCCTAAACAGCTCCTTCATTATCCTGGATGAAGCCCAAAACACCACCAAAGAACAGATGAAGATGATTCTGACCAGGGCAGGCTTTGACTCCAAACTGGTGGTCACAGCTGACATCACCCAGATTGATCTTCCTCATCCAGAAAAATCTGGGGTATTGCATGCCATAAAGATTCTCTCTTCCATAAAAGAAATCGGCTTTATCCATTTCAACCACAAGGATGTGGTCAGGCACCGTCTGGTTCAGAAAATCATAAAGGCTTACCAAAAAGCTGAGGGAAAATCAAAGAAAAAGTAAATGAATTCCATCTCTTTCAAAAATCTCAAGCTCTTCAAGAACAAAGGCCCTAAACTGCAAAAAACCAAAAAAAAGGCACCGCCCCCAAAAAAGGAGGACAGGCTCAGTTTCCTGCCAAAGCTGATCCAGAATCCGTTTCTTTTCCTTTTCATTTTTGTGGCCTTAATCGCTTACTTCATTTCTTATTTGCCATCGAAATCCCTGCCCTTGCTCCAGGAAGGAGAAATCGCCTCTTCTGACGTGGTAGCGCCGGTGGATCTGACCATAGTGGACAAAGAAACCACGGAAAAAAGAAAAAGAGAAGCGGCCCAGGCCGTATCTCCTGTTTACGATCTTGACATGAGCGTTTTTCAAAATGCAGAAAAAAATATCAGAGAACTTTTTGCGCGGGGAAGAGAGCAGTTTGAAGGCTCCCTAACAGCCAAGAAAATAGAGAATTTTAAGAAGGACATCTCTGATAGTTATAATCTTAAAATTCCCACCCAGGCCGTAAAAAACCTGGCCAGGATCAAATTCTCCCCGGTCATCGAAGAAAACCTGATTAACCTTCTGGGCAAGACTTTAGAACAGGGCATCATCCTCTCCAAGAATCTGCTCATCCGGGGAGAAGAAGAAAAAGGAATGATTTTATCCATGGCTCCGGCGAGAGAAAAACATGCCAGGATCACGGAGATTCTGGATGTTGAAGAAGCCAAGCAGCAGTTATCCCGGGAAATAGAGGATCTGGATCTCTCCCCAACAGAAAAATCCACCCTCACCGCACTTTCTCATCTCTTCATATCTCCCAATCTCACCTACAACAATGTGAAAACCGACAGCCGGGAAAGAGAAGCCAGGGATAAAGTGGAGACAGTCTTTTACACCATAAAAAAAGGCAAAATGATCGTGCGCAAAGGGGATGAAGTCGACCAAGAAGCTATCAAACAAATACAAATCATCAACCAGAATCTCAGGGCTAAACCCAGTTGGGTGACCAGCTTTTCTGGAACATTCCTTCTGTTCGGTCTCCTGTTTTTAACCCTCTGGTATTACCTCAAATCGCTGCTTAAATTCAAACAAGCCATAAAAAATTTCATCATGATGGGCACCGTTCTTCTCCTGAGCCTTCTCTTCTACAAACTCTCGCTTTTCCTGGCCGAGACCTTCAGCGAGAGCAGCAGTTTCTTCCTGCTGAATAATTTAGAACCCTACCGATATGTCTTCCCCTTCCAGTTCGGTGTGTTTCTCTTCTCCTTCCTTACCGGTTCCACGGTGGCCCTCATCTATGCTGTCCTGAACAGCCTGCTGGTGGGCTATCTGTTCAAAGCGAACTTCTATCTGATGGTTTTCTGCCTCATAGGTGGCTTTGCTGCCATCTACGGCACAAAATATTATGGAAAACAAAAAAGAAGCAGCCCTTTCCGGGCAGGAATCTTTGTGGTGGCCCCCATCAATATGTTTGTGGTCATCACCATCCATCTGATCAAAGAAAAAATGGGCTCACTCGAGCTTCTGTCCAGTGAAATTGTGATGGGAATCATGGGAGGACTGTTGAGTGCCACTTTGGCCTTTATTTTCCTGCCTGTGTTTGAACACGTGTTTGGCTTCCTCACCCAATCCAAGCTCCTTGAACTCACCAATTCTGACCTTCCTATCTTCAGAAAGATGGCCATGGAGGCACCCGGCTCTTACCATCATTCTTTGATGGTGGCCTCTTTATCTGGGAAAGCGGCTGAGGAGATCAAATTGAATTCCATGCTGGTCAAAGCTGGATCTCTTTACCACGATATAGGCAAGCTCAAGAGACCTGAATATTTCATCGAAAACAGGACCAGAAATCCGGATATGCACAGAGACCTTAAACCCAGCATGAGCACTTTGGTCATCGTCAACCACGTCAAAGAAGGCCTGGAGAGAGCGAAAAAATTGAAGCTTCCTAAAAAGATAAAAGAGATCATTGCCCAGCATCACGGAAATTCACTGGTCAGGTACTTCTACCATAAAGCCAGGGAAAAATACGACCCGGAAATGCATAAAATAGGCGAAGAGAGCTACCGGTATCCGGGTCCCAAACCTCAAAGCAAAGAGGCGGCCTTGATCATGCTGGCCGATTCCGTGGAGGCAGCATCGCGAAGCCTGAAAACGCCTACCGAAGCCAACCTGAAGAAGGTCATCATCGACATTTTTAACAATTATGTCCAGGACGGCCAGCTTGACGAATGCGACTTCTCGTTTAAAGAACTGAGAACCATCGCCTCCTCCTTTCTTTCCAGCCTGAACTCCATTTATCAGAAAAGACTGGATTATCCCGGGTTTGAATTCGAAAAGAAGACAAACAAAAAAGCAGGAAAACCCAAAAATTCTGATGATGCAAATAATAAATCAACAAAAAAAGTACTGGATCAACACCAAAAGATTTGAAGCTTTGTTAAAAAGACTCATCCGCCACTACAAGTTAAAAAATCCAGAAGGGGCTGTGGTGTTCGTGGATACCAGAACCATAACCAGATTAAACCGTCAATTCCTGAAAAAAGATTCTCCCACAGATGTGCTGAGCTTCCCTATCAGAGAGGACAGCCCGGATGGCAAATTCTATCTGGGCGATATCATCATTTCCGTTCCCCAGGCATTCAAGCAGTGTTTCCCCGAAAAACACGGCCTGGAAAGAGAACTGGAAATACTGACCGTACACGGCTTCCTTCATCTGCTTGGATACGAGCATGCCCAAGGGATGGAGGAGGAAGAAGAAAAAATAAGAAATCTTATGCTCGAAGGATCAAATGGAAATTGAGTACATAAAATGGGCTGGATTCGGGATCAGCTTTCTGGCTGCCTTTCTGTTTTCTCTTTTTTACATGTCCCTAAGATCTTTTTCCAAAATCTCTCTCAGCCGTTTTCTTGAAGACAGAGAAAAGCGCTTTCGAGGAGAAATCCTCGAAGTCTATGACGAGCTCAAGACTGCTCTCGAGTATGTGAGGATACTGTTTGTGGTTGCCTTTTTCATTTATCTCTACCTGGTTTTCCCACAATCAAAATTTTGGCCTTTCTGGCTGTTCCTGGTTTCTTTTGCCAGTTATATGCTCTTTTTTGACCTCCTCCCCCGCCTCATCAATTCTATAGACAGGGAGAAAACTCTGGGAATGCTCCTCTCTTCTTACAAATTTCCCTATCTCCTGTTCAAGCCCCTTCTTTCCCTGGCCAAGAGAGAGAGCCATGAGAAAGCAGAAGAGGAAGAACGTGAAGCCTCCCAAGAAGAAATTCAAGCTTTTATCGATGAAGCCAAGGAGGAAGGACTCATCGAAAAGGAAGAAGGCCCCCTTTTGAGGAGCGTGGTTGAATTTGGCGATACAGTGGTCAGGGAAATCATGACCCCTCGGGTGGATATGATTTGTATCCGGCATGATGCCACCATCCACATACTCAGAGAGTTAGTTATAAGAGAAAAGCATTCCCGGATTCCCGTCTACAAAGACAGGGTGGACAACATCGAGGGAATGGTGATTGCCAAGGATTTACTGAAATTCTCTACTGACAAATACAAAAATGATTCTATCGCGCCTCTTGTTCGTCCGGTCTATTTCGTCCCAGAATCCATGAAGGTGGCTGAACTTCTCAATGAATTTCAGAAAAGAAAGCAAAAGATAGCCATCGTGGTTGACGAGCATGGGGGTGTATCCGGGCTGGTGACCATGGAGGACCTGGTTGAAGAAATCGTGGGGGAAATTCAGGATGAATACGATATCGAAGAAACCCTTATAAAGAAAATAGGCCCTTTCCAGTACGTGGTACTGGGAGATGCAGATGTGGAAGATATCGAGGAGCTTTTTGACCTGGATCTGGCTGAAGAAGAATACATCACCATCAGCGGTCTCATCACCCACCACCTGGGCCGATTCCCCAAGCCGGGTGAAAAATTCACCATCAAAGGCTTATCCTTTGAAATCTTAGATGTCGACCAGAAAAGAATAAAAAAGTTGAAAATTGACAGGGAAGAGAAAAAAGGACCGGTCCGTTAGATCTCACTATCATAAAACTTATAGGTGGACAGCATGAAAGTCGGATACGTGGCCCTGGTGGGACGGCCCAATGTGGGAAAATCCACTCTGCTCAACAGGCTTTTAGGCCAAAAAATCGCCATCATTTCTGATAAGCCTCAGACCACAAGAACCAGCATCCTGGGGATTAAAACCACGGAAAAAGGACAGATTATCTTTGTGGATAATCCCGGCATCCACAAACCTCTCCACAGCCTGAATAAAAGAATGATGAACATCGTCTACTCATCTCTGGAAACCTCAGATCTTATCAATCTGCTCATCGATGCCACCCAAAAATTCGGCCACGGCGATCAGTTCGTTATCCACACTCTGAAGCAAATCTCAACTCCCATTATCCTTCTTATCAACAAAGTGGATATAGTCAAAAAGGAAAAAATTCTTCTTATTATCGACCACTATAAGGACCTTCTGGATTTTAAAGAGATTATCCCTATCTCCGCTTTAAGAGGCACCAGCCTTGACCTGCTGGAAGATAAAATTTATGAGTATCTGCCCCAGGCTGAGAAAATTTACTCTGACCAAGAAATATCCGACCAGTCCCAGCGGTTTCTGCTTTCAGAAATCATCCGGGAGAAAGTCTTAAATCATGTGCGGCAGGAGCTCCCTTTTGTGACCGCTGTGTATATCGAAAGAATAGAAGACAGACCGGGGAGAAAACCTCCTGGGGCCTCCTCTTCTGAATCTTCTGACTCCACTCAGGAGAGGATGAGAAAATACATCAAAGCCTTCATCTTTGTGGAAAAACCCAGCCACCGCAGGATCATCATCGGCAGGCAGGGCCACATGATCAGAACCATCGGAAAAGAAGCCCGTCTGGAAATGGAGCAGATTCTGGGGGCGAAGATCTATCTAGATCTGGGGGTGAAAGTCAAACAGAGATGGCGGGACTCCGCCCGTGTGCTTGATCTCATCGAAGGACAAAAATAAGAGCGGCTAGACCGCATTAATTCGCATCTGGTCTCAATCTGTTGACTTTATCTCTGATAGATGCGAAAATTCTATCCCGCATCAATGGTGAGCGTAGCTCAACAGGTCAGAGCACTGGACTGTGGATCCAGAGGTTGGGGGTTCGAGACCCCTCGCTCACCC
>JBKHJA010000005.1:0-49894 GCA_046538375.1 Candidatus Aminicenantota bacterium | reverse complement strand
TGCTTTTACGTTCAACATGTATGTGTTGACTTTTGGGCAGGTAAAAATTACTATGAGTACACATTTGATGGCCATTTTGGGTTTTTATTCCTGGCTTGCCCACCAATCGGAGGACGCCGATGAACAAGATCGTTAAAATCATCATCATCTTTTTGGTGATCGACGCGGTGGTGATCGGAGGCTATCTTGGCTATAAGACACTGTTTAAACAGAAAGGGGAAACCGGTCTTACCCAGGATTACCAGTGGATCACCATGGACCAAGACTACACTCCAGAAAATGTGGTGGAAGAATTCATCATGAAGGATTCGCTTAAGAAAGGTATCTTCCCCGTGTCTGTCAAAAATTATGATAAAAACACGGCCATCCTGGACAAGTTTAGAGGAAGAAACTTTGCCGGTCCTAAAGAATCCCAGCTCAACATGATGTACCATGGCCTGGAAGACTGGATGCTGGTGGACATCAAATACAAGAAAAAGGAAAGAGAAGTGATCCGGACTGTCCTTTATATCATGGTCAACGGTGAATGGCGGGTGGGAGACAGCGGCACTCTGGCCCAGTAGAAAATCAAGCTTTCCCCCGCTTGTTTGTTCATCCCCATAAAAAGACAACCAGCCCTCACAAGGGGAGTCTCCACCCGCAGCCCGGAAAGAATACATATATTTAACAACACAAAAGGGATATTGTCGCCAAAACTGGAGGGGGAGCACTCAGCTTTTGATCTTCTTCAAGCCCAGCTCTTCCAATTGTTGAGGTTTGACTGGGGCCGGCGATCCGGTGAGCAAGCAGAGAGCGCTGGTTGTCTTGGGAAAAGGGATGACCTCTCTGATCGATTCTTCTCCTGCCAGAACCATCACTATGCGGTCAAAACCCATGGCAATCCCCCCGTGAGGAGGCACTCCATAACCCAGAGCCTCCAAGAAAAACCCAAATTTCTCTCTTACTTCTTTCCGGTCCAGGCCCAGGATTTGGAAGATTCTGTTCTGAAGATCAAGATGGTGGATTCTGATAGAACCTCCGCCGATTTCGATACCGTTGAGCACCAGATCATAAGAGCGGGCCCTGACACCAAGAGGCTCCCTCTCTAAATAGGGAAGATCTTCCTCCTTGGGGGAGGTAAAAGGATGATGCACAGAGACTAGACGCTCTTCTTCCTCGCTCCATTCAAAAAGAGGAAATTCTGTAACCCAGGCGAACCGGTAAGCTTTACCGCTGCCTGAAGGCTTGATAGATTCGCTTCTTATCTGCCCCAGAACTCTTAAAACCAGGTCCTTTTTATCTGCTGCCAGGAGCACCAGATCGTCCTCTTCTGCCTTCATTTTTTCCCATACCAGGGAAAAATCCTTCTCATCCATTCTCAAGGAAGATTTGAATCCGCCCTTCTTCTTCAGCCAGATCACTCCCTGCCCGCCAATATTCTGAGCCTTCTGGTTGAGCTTTTCCAGTTGACTGCGGGAAAGACTTGCTCCCCCTTCCATCACCCACCCCTTCAATACTCCGCCTGATGAAAGCACCTTGGACAGGACTTTAGAATGGAGACTTGATCCCATTTCGGTCAAATCTTTTATCTCTCCTCCCCCCCTTAAGTCGGGTCTGTCGGTACCGTATTTCTCCATGCTCTGTTCATAGGAAAGACGAGGAAAAGGAGTTTGAATCTTGACCCCTATGATATCGAACACCGCAGCCATCATTCCCTCTATCAGAGCAAAAATATCTTCCTTCTGGATGAAGCTCATTTCGACATCGATTTGGGTGAATTCAGGTTGACGGTCAGCCCTCAGCTCCTCGTCTCGGAAACAGCGGACTATCTGAAAATAGCGGTCAAAACCGGCGATCATCAGAATCTGTTTGAAAAGCTGCGGAGACTGGGGCAGGGCGTAAAACCTTCCCTTGTAAATCCGGCTGGGAACAAGGTAGTCCCTGGCCCCTTCAGGTGTAGACTTGGTCAAAAAAGGCGTCTCAATCTCAAAAAAACCGTTTTCACTTAAATAATTGCGGATACCAAGAGCCGCCTGATGGCGGATTTTGATTTTGCGCTGCATGGAAGGACGCCTCATGTCCAGATACCTGTATTTGAAGCGAAGTTCTTCTGATGCCTGTGGCGGATCAGCGATGAGGAAGGGAGGGACCTTTGTCCTGCTCAAAACCTTTAAATCTGTGGCTTCCACCTCAATTTCTCCTGTGAGAAGATCAGGGTTTCGAGATTTCTGCCCTCTTTTCTTCACCACTCCTTTCACCGCCACCACATTTTCCATCCTCACTTTCTTGGCTTCCTGCAAAAGATCTCCTGTTGCGGAAGGGACAACCACCTGCACAATTCCTTCTCTGTCCCTGAGGTCCACAAATACCAGATGGCCCAAATCTCTGTGGCGGTGAACCCAACCAAAAAGAATAACTTCTGTGCCCTCATTCTCTGAACGAAGCTGCCCGCAGTAGTGGGTTCTCTTCCACGGGGATTTCACTCTGGCTTCCACTTTTTCTCCTCAGGTGAAAATTGAGTTCAAGAAGATGCAAACATGCTGCGCATAATCTGTTCTGGGCTGACTTCTTTCTGGACACCAGTGATCATGTTCTTCAATTGATATTTCCCCTTTCTCACTTCCTCTTCTCCTACGATCAGCACCCAGCTTGCACCCAACTTATTGGCTCTGCTCATCTGGCTCTTGAGGCTCCGTTCCTTGAACTCCATCAGACACTCCACTCCCTCCTTGCGGAGATTCCGGGCAAGGGCCATTCCCTTTTCCTTGGCTTGATCTCCCCTGTAAACCACATACAAAAAATTCTTTTTCTTGTCAGCGAAGGGAACAAGAGAGAGCAGCCTTTCCATGCCCACGGCAAAGCCAATCCCACTCATATCCGGGCCGCCGAATTCCTTCATCATGTCATCATACCGGCCCCCGCCCAGGACAGCATCCTGAGCCCCCAGCTTCGGAGAAACGATTTCAAAGGTTGTTTTGGTGTAATAATCTATTCCCCGCACCAGGCGGGACTCGATTTTGTAATCTAGACCATACTTGTCCAAATGGGAGCAGAATCGGTGGAAATGTTCCTCACACTCTCCACAAAGATGGCCTGTGATATGAGGGAAACCGGTGGAGACTTCCTGGCAGCTCTTGACCTTGCAATCAAAAATCCTCAACGGATTAGTGTTGATCTTTCTCTGACAGTCAGCACAAAGGAGTTCTCTGGACTTTTCCGCTTCCCCCCTCAATTTCTTCAAGTAAGAAGGACGGCACCTCCTGCAGCCTACAGAATTGACCAGGATTTCAGTCTTGGTCACCTGGAGCTCTCTGAGAAGATAATCTGCCATCTCCACGATCTCCGCATCCAGCGCCGGGTCTTCCTCACCAAATACTTCGATATCCATCTGATGGAACTGGCGGTAGCGTCCCTTTTGTGGCTTATCAAAACGGAACATGGGACCTATAAAATAAAACCTCAACGGCTGAGGCTGCAGATAAAGCCGGTTTTCGATGATCGAACGGACCACAGAAGGAGTGTATTCTGGACGTAAGGTCAGCAGCCGTCCACCTTTATCCTGGAAAGTGTACATCTCTTTGATGACAATATCTGAGGTCTGGCCGGTCCCTCTCTCGAAAAGCTCTGTAGCCTCAAAAATGGGAGCCCGTATCTCTCTGTAGCCGTAGAGTTCGAAAATTTCCTTGGCTCTGGCCTCTACAGACTGCCATTTCCTTGCTTCCTGAGGAAGAATATCCCTGGTCCCCTTTATAGCGGAGATCTGCCTTTTCCTGCTCATTTTTCTTCAAACACCCCGATCTTACGGAACTTTTCTTGTCTCTCCTTAAGTCTCTCCTGGGGAGATTTCTGTTCCAACCTGTTCAAGACCAGATTCAATTCCCTATCCACATTCTTGAACGCCTTCTCAGGATTGATGTGAGCTCCTCCCGGAGGTTCAGGAATAATCTTATCGATAATTCCCAATTCCATCAAATCCTGGGCCCGGATCTTTAGATTTTCAGCCGCTTTGTCCACCGCACTCTGATCCTTCCAGAGAATGGCGGCACAGCCTTCAGGAGAGATTACTGAGTAGAAGGAGTTCTCGAGCATTAAAATCGCATCTCCCACTCCGATGGCTAAAGCTCCTCCGCTTCCTCCCTCTCCGATAACAACGTTCACCACCGGCACTTTAAGCTGCGAGATCTGTTTCAAGTTGTGAGCGATGGCTTCTGCCTGGCCCCGCTGTTCCGCTTGAATGCCGGGGTAGGCTCCTGGAGTATCGATCAATGTGATAACGGGAAACCCGAATTTCTCAGCCAGTTTCATCACCCGCAGAGCTTTCCGGTAGCCCTCGGGATTGGGTTGTCCGAAATTGCGCTCTATCCTTTCTCGGGTGGTACGGCCCTTCTGATGGCCGATGAAGGCCGCTGTTTTCCTCCGGTAGAAACCAAAGCCAGCCACTATGGCCGGGTCATCGGCGGATCGCCGGTCGCCATGAAGCTCCATAAAATCTTCAGTCAGATAATCGATATAATCTAAAGTGTAAGGCCTTTGGGGATGGCGCGCCATCTTTACAATATGCAAAGGAGTGAGCCGCGGACTGATTTTGGCCCATTCTGTCTCAATCTCTTCTTGAAGCTTGGAGATCTTCTCTTTCTTGCCTTTCTCTTCACTGAATTGAATTTGATCTATCTTCTCTTTAAGCTGAATTATCTTTTTTTCAAGCTCGTAGAAATCTTTCTGTTTGTTCATAGGCTTAAAAGGAATGAATTTTTACCCGTCTATTCTATAGAGTTGCCTGAATTGATGTCAAGGCAGCTTTATTCATTCATAACCATTTTCCGCTTTTGGTTGAAAGAAAAACCTGTTCTCTCTTCTTCTTGTTAAGAACGGCTTCTTATCACTTTCAATTTCTGGGAAGGGATAAATACAGCTTTTAAATCTCCCTGGCTGTCTGTTTGCAGTTCGATCTCGATTCCACTGATCTCCATGATCAGACAACATGGCTGAGCCTGTTTGGACCTCAGAAGAAAAGGAACCTCAAGCTGGGGAATGATATAGGCGGAAAGCTCCAGCTTTTCCTCAGGAATTTTTAGGCTGCAGCGGTACTTCTTGGTGATGATCAAGTAAGGTGAAAAAACAGGATTGGGAAGAAGAAAAGAATCTCTTCTTATATTGACCGTGTTCTTGCGTTCCTGACCGGCAACCAGGATGGTGTTCTCCACTCGGCCTTCTGTTATGGAGCTTGAAATTTCTTGATCCATCCCGTTCACCGATCCCTTAAAATAAAATTGATCGGCGATAAAATGATTATCCAGATGGAGGGTCAACTGATCAATCCTCATAGGAATGGGCTTGGTTATTCGTCCTTTTACAGAAAGAAGATATCCTCTATCATCGCTCTCCCAGGCGTACTCTTCATAGCCGACTTTTTCTTCCATAAAATAGATGGACAGCATCCCCTGTTGAGACTTCTCCACCGCCCTCACCGATGGAACCAAGAAAAGAAAAAGCATCAACATGAGGAGAATAAACAGGACAATGAATTTTCTACACATCACACTCCTCCCTCTTTCTCATTTCCCCATAACCGGTGTCCCGTAGGCTGATATCTCAGAGGCACTCTGCATGATCTTCAAACCTTCCTTCTCTGTCTGACCACTTCATACAGGAATACGGAAGCTGCTGAGGCCACATTAAGGGAAGCAAGGCGGCCCAGGAGAGGAATGGACAGGATTTTATCACATCTTTTTTTGATTACGGGCCGCAAACCCCTGCCTTCAGAACCAAACACCAATCCTACAGGGAGATTGTAGTCGAATTCATACCAATATTCCCTGCCTCCTCCTTCTGCTCCCACCAGCCACACTCCCTTTTCTTTCAAATCATCCAGGGCCCGGGCCAAATTCTTAACCCGGGCGATCTTGACATGCTCCACAGCTCCTGCTGAAACCCTGGAAACCGCCTCTGTCACCCCAGCCGCTCTCCTTTCCGGAAGAACAAGACCATCTGCGCCTGCCCCCTCCGCGGTGCGGATAATGGCCCCTAAATTTTGAGGGTCTTCTATGCCATCAAGGAGAACCAGGAAAGGAACCGAAGAGGAAGAAAAAATAGAAGCAAGGGGTGTGTAAGACTTGGCAGCTAAAATCCCCACCGCTCCCTGGTGACGGGAATCCAGTCTATCCAGACTTTGTTTAGGAACAAACAGGACAGGAATATGGTTGGCCTGGGCCAGCCGGATGATTTCCCCTATTTTCTTCTGCCGCTTTTCTCTCTGGATCAAGATCTTGTTGATCCTATCTGGAGATGACCGGACAGCTTCCCATAGTGAATTGAGGCGGCTGATATTTTGTGAATTTTTTTTCGATTTCACGACACTCCGGACTCTGATCCTTAAAAAATTTGCTTCGTTTATTATATGTCCCCTGGCTTCACCTTGACAATATCATTGATTTTGAGCGAAGCATCTCTTTTTCTGCGAAAAGGAGTGAAGCAGATGGGTGAAAGGAAATCCTTTTTATTTTTTCTGATTTTCCGCTGGGGAGGTCTTCTTCTGAGCCTTCTCGATCTTGGCCCAGGTATCCCGTAAGGAAACTGTCCGGTTGAACACCAGTGCATCTGGAGAAGAATCGACCGAATCCACACAAAAGTAGCCCTGCCTTAAAAATTGAAACCGGTCTTCTGGTTTTGCCTGGGCCAGACTCGGCTCCACCCGACACGAAGTCAACACCTCCAATGAGTGGGGATTCAAATAATCCTTAAAATCTTTTCCCTCACTCTCCCCCACTGGATCTTCCTTGACAAACAGACGATCATACAGACGAACTTCTGCTCCCAAGGAGTGGGGGGCGGAAACCCAGTGGAGGGTTCCTCTGACTATGCGTCCGTCTGCAGACCAGCCTCCACGGGTCTCCGGATCATAAGTGCAGCGCAGTTCTGTCACTTCTCCTGTATGTTTATCTTTCACCACCTCTGCACATTTGATGTAATAAGCATGTTTCAGCCTCACTTCCCGGCCGGGAGACAGGCGGAAAAATTTTTTGGGTGGATGCTCACGAAAATCCTCTCTCTCAATATACAGTTGGCGGGAGAAAGGAATTTTCCTCTTTCCCATCCCAGGATCTTCAGGATTATTCTCAGCATCCAGCTCTTCCACTTGGCCTCGTGGATAGTTTTCGATAACCACCCGCAGGGGCCTCAGTACAGCCATTACCCGGGGAGCCCGCTTATTCAAATCCAGCCGAAGGCAGTGCTCGAGCAAAGCGATATCCACCATGCTCTCCCTCTTGGCCACTCCTATCCGATCGCAAAAATCACGGATGGACCGGGGGGTAAAACCTCGCCGGCGCAGGCCAGATATAGTGGGCATGCGGGGGTCATCCCAGCCTGAGACATAACCTTCTCTGACCAGTTCCAGAAGTTTCCGCTTGCTCAACACTGTGTAACTGAGATTCAGGCGAGCGAATTCGATCTGCTGGGGATGATGGATATCCAATTGTTCGAGAAACCAATCGTACAGCGGACGGTGGTCCTCAAATTCCAGAGTGCATATGGAGTGGGTGATACCCTCTATAGAGTCTGACTGGCCATGGGCCCAATCATAGGTGGGATAGATGCACCACTTATCTTTTGTTCTGTGATGAGAAGCATGGAGAATGCGGTACATGACCGGGTCTCTCATATTCAAGTTGGGAGATGCCATATCAATTTTGGCCCGCAGCACCCGCCATCCATCGGGAAATTCACCGGCCCGCATACGATCAAAAAGAGCCAGATTCTCCTCTACCGAACGATTGCGGTAGGGACTGTCTCTGCCCGGCTTGGTTAAGGTACCGCGGTAGTCCCTGATCTGTTCTGCACTCAAATCGCAGACATAGGCCTTGCCTTTTTCGATGAGCTTCACCGCATACTGATAGAGCTGCTGGAAATAATCGGAAGCATAATAAAGCCGGTCATCCCAATCGAACCCCAGCCACCGCACATCCTTCTTAATCGATTCCACATACTCGGCTTCTTCTTTGCTTGGATTGGTATCATCAAACCGCAGGTTGCACAGGCCTTGGTATTCCTCTGCCAGACCGAAGTTGAGGCAGATAGATTTTGCATGTCCTATGTGCAAATAGCCGTTGGGCTCAGGAGGAAACCGGGTATGAACCCGTCCTTGATATTTATCAGTCTTTAAATCCTGCTCAATTGTGGTCCGGATAAAATCAAGGCCGGGGATTGAATCTTCAGTTTTTTTGCGGCCGGTCTTGGGGCTTCGCTTTTCCTCTGGTTTATCACTCCTCATGGCTTTCTCTCCAATCCCTGTGGTCATTTCTTTTCTCCAGAAGACCCAAAATCTCTGAGACCCTCTGGGAACAATTCTTCAAAGGCTGGGGCAGGTTCAACCTGGCGCCTTCCTCAACCAGGGGGATGAATTTATCAAGATCCAGACCAGAAGACCTGGTGGTGAGGGCTACCCGAAGCGGATGGTAAAGTTCCTTTCCTTTGCAGCCCGTCTCTTTTCTTATCTCCTGGGTCAGAACAGCAAATTTATCATAATCGAAACTTTCCACCAAGGCTATTTTTTCTTTAAACCGCTTGATCACTTTCCTTGCACACTCTGTTTCCAACTGGCGCCAGGCTTCAGGGGTCATCCTGGAGGGAAAAAATTCAAACAGCGGGGCCAGATGCTGGGGAAGATCAGAGAATCGGTCGATCCGCTCCATCAAGCTCTCCACAGCCCTCTCCAGCCAGCGCCAGTGAGCTTCAGTCATCCGGGGGGGCATAAGCCGGGCCTGCTTCAAAAAGGGGAAAGCAAGCTGGGCTTTTCTCTGGGGGGTGAGTTTTTTCATGTGCTCGCGGTTGATCCAGAAGAGTTTCTCGTAGTCGAAAATGGCTGATGACCGGCTGACTTTCTGAAGATCAAACAGATCAAGAAGCTCCTCATTGGTCAGCACTTCCTTTCCTTCAGGAGGAGCCCACCCCAGCAGGGCTAGGTAGTTGAACAGGGCTGTGGGGAGAATCCCTTGTTTTTTAAACTGGTCCACAGCGGTGGCTCCGTGCCTCTTGCTGAGACGGGTGCTGTCCCTTCCCATGACCAGAGAAAGATGGGCGAACTGCGGCGGAGGCAAAGAGAAAGCCCGGTAGAGAAGAAGCTGACGAGGAGTGTTGGAAATATGGTCCTCCCCTCGAATAACATGGGTTATCTCCATCAAGGAATCATCGATAACCACGGCATAATTGTAGGCGGGAAGACCGCTGGAACGAACCAGGACAGGATCACCGATCAACTTCAGATCAAACTTCAGGGAACCTCTCACCAGATCATGATAGGCTATGTGCCCTTGATCAGGAGTCCGCAGCCGCACCGCTGCCCGTTCTCCTGACCTGACTCGACGCCGTGCTTCCTCAGGGAGAACGGAACGACATTTGCCGCTGTAAACCGGCATCTTGCCTGAAGCTACGGCCTTCTTCCTTTCCCTCTCCAACTCCTGGGGGGAGCAAAAGCAGTGGTATGCTTTTCCCTGCTCCAGCAATTTCCGGGTATAGCTCTTGTATATATCCAGGCGAAGCGACTGCCGGTAAGGACCGTATCCTCCTCCTGTATCAGGCCCCTCATCCCAGTCCAGTCCTAACCATCGAAGATCATCCTTAAGCCTCTTCTCATACTCCAGAGCAGATCTCTCAACATCTGTATCTTCGATTCTCAGCACAAACATTCCCTTGTTTTGGCGGGCAAAAAGCCAGTTGAAAAGAGCAGTTCTGGCATTTCCCACATGAAGAAGGCCTGTAGGAGAGGGAGCGAACCGGACTCTTATCTTGTTCATCAGAGTTCATATTAATATCCATATCCAGAGGAGTCAAGAGAGAGGGAACATGCCCGCTCAGTCCCCACAGGGGCTTCCTCACCCCCCATCCCTCACCCATTTATATCAGTTTTTTATAATCCTAATGGTCTTGGAAAAAAGGGGATCAGCACTGCAGCTATGAGGAAACCTTTTGACGGCTTTCTTCGTATATAGAGATGAAAGATGAAAAAATGATAAAGGAAATTAAGATGAAGATAGGAACAAAGCTTCTCATAATCATGGCAGCCATGCTGCTTACCTTTTTTGGTTTCAACCTGATTGCCTCTTCAGGCGCGGTTGACCTGGTTAAAGTGGGCAAACAGGCTGGTTATGAAATAATAGCCAATGTCCTGACTAAAGCAGAAAACAGTTCTCAACCTTCTCGAATCAAAGGATGAGATATGTCCAAAAGAGCCTTGAAGAGCGCCATCATCAAAACCTGGGAATGGTTGATCATGGACCTGGAGAGTCTGTATCTCTCCATTTTTACAGGCAGATCAGGTCTTTCTTTTCAACTTATTCCCGCTAATTTTACCCTCTTTTCACCAAGACACAGGCCCAGGCAGCCATGGCTTCTCCCCGGCCCACCGGGCCCAGTCCTTCATAAGTTTTGGCTTTGATTCCCAGATGGCTTCTATCCACTCCCAGAAGGGGACACAGAACCTCTTTCATCATGGGAATATAAGAAGCCAGCTTGGGCTCCTCAGCCATGATGATGGAATCGATATTCAGGATAAACAGCCCATTTTCCTCCACCCTCTCCACAGTTGCCTTCAGCAGTTCTGTACTCCTCACCTGTTTGTACTCAGGATCTGTATCTGGAAACATCTGTCCGATATCTTTCTCTCCACAAGCTCCCAACAGCCCATCTATGATGGCATGAATCAAGCAGTCCCCATCAGAATGTCCCACCAGCCCCCTGGAGAAAGGGATCCTCACTCCTCCTAAAAAGAGCTTTCTTCCTTTTTTCAGCTTATGAATATCGAAGCCCAGACCGGCCTTAATCTCCAAGCAAGGCCTCCGCAATCCTGATATCGTGATGATCGGTTATTTTTATGTTTGGCACGTCTCCTTTGACCACAAACACTTCTCCTCCTATCCTTTCCACAAGTGAAGCTTCATCTGTCCCGTAGAATTTTTCCTGATCTGCTCTCTTCAAGGCTTCCTCGAGTATAGAATAAACAAACCCTTGAGGGGTTTGAATGCGGCGAAGCTTCTCCCTCTCCAAGGTATGACTCACTTTCTCCCCTTCTACGAATTTCACTGTATCTGATATGGTCACCACCGGGATGACTGCACCTCTCTTTTCAGTGGCTTTGATCACTCGGCTGATCAGTTCCGGACTCACTAAAGGTCTGACTCCATCATGGATGAGAACGATTTCCGAATCTTCAGGATTGAGTTGACTGAACCCGGAGAGGACAGAATCTTGTCTTTTTTCCCCCCCTCTGACCACAGCTTTAATCTTTGGGTAGCGGTTTAGAAATTTTTCCTTCCCAGGATCATTCCCCAACACCAGGATAATTTCTGATACCTTTTCATGGGTTTGGAATATTTCCAGAGTCCAACCCAATACCGGTTTTCCCTTCAATAAAGCAAATTGTTTGGCTCTCCCGAATCTCCGCCCCTCTCCTGCGGCCACAATGATGGCTGAGACCTTGTTCATCGAGAATCCTGATTGTACCGCCCGAATATCATCTTGCCCACGGTGGTCTGGAGAACCGAAGTCACGGTGATATCTATGTTCTGACCGATCATTTTCCTGGAATTATCCACCACCACCATGGTCCCGTCATCCAAGTAGGCCACTCCCTGATCTTTTTCCTTTCCCTCTTTAAGGATAAAAACCTTTATGGTTTCACCCGGCAGCACAACAGGTTTCATAGCATTGGCCAGTTCGTTGATATTCAATACAGGAACTCCCTGGAGCTGAGCCACTTTGTTGAGGTTGAAATCATTGGTGATGATTTTGGCATCCATATGCTTGGCCAGCTCGATGAGCTTGGCGTCCACTTCCTTTATCTCTGGAAAATCTATCTCGGAAACAACAACTGAAACTTGGGCGGTCTTCTGAAGCCGATCCAAGACATCCAATCCCCGTCTTCCTCTTTGCCTTTTTATCCCATCGGCTGAATCAGCCACCATCTGCAATTCTTTAAGTATGAATTGAGGAACCACCATTGTTCCTTCGATAAAGGCGGTATCGCAGATATCAGCGATGCGGCCGTCGATGATCACGCTGGTGTCCAGGATCTTGTAGCTCCGCCCTGCGCTCTTTTCTTTAAAGAATCCCAGCAAATGGGCTGGATCAAGCCATTCAAACTTCAGAGTGCCCACCAAAAAGCCTATATAGGGCATGATGATAAGAAAAAATATTTTGATGAAGTGGGTGGTGGAATTGTCCTGAGCCACGATTTGATAGATGGTTCCCAGTCCCCAGCCCAGAATAACTCCGGCAAAGGTACCTATGGTCGAACTCCATATGATTTTAAACGTGCTTTTTCGGATTCTGGTTTCAAGATAAGTGATGAGGATGCCCAAAACAAAACCGACTATGGCTCCTTGGTAGGGCAGCAGGTGAAAAGGAGGGAAAAAATAACCAGCAGCGGTGATCAAAGCCACCACTATAAAACGGAAAACAAAAATGCCCATGACATATGACCTTTAAAATATGATATTTAACGCCTGTTTAATATTTTTAACTCCCATCAGATCTATATGGGGTCTCTCTCCTTTTTCCAGATGGGAGAGATTTCCCTCAGGGAGAATGGCCCTCTTAAAGCCCATAGAATGCGCTTCTTTCAGCCGAACCAAAGGCTGACCCACCGAGCGGATCTCCCCACTCAGTCCCACTTCTCCGAAAACAGAGACATCTGGGGGCACAGCCCTGTTTTTTAAACAGGAAACCACAGCCAGCACTACCCCTAAATCTGAAGCCGGCTCATCGATGACCAGGCCCCCGGCCACATTGAGATAAATATCCTCACCAGCAAAGCTGTACCCCAGTTTCTTTTCCACTATGGCCAAAAGCAAGGAGGCTCGAAAATGATCCAGGCCGATGGACATCCTTCTGGGATTACCGCTGAATAAAGTGGAGGAGACAAGAGCCTGGATTTCAGCCAATAAAGGTCTTGAACCCTTGATGGTACAAATCACCACACTGCCTGCCTCCTGGAGAGGGCGTTCTTTCAAGAAAAAAGCAGAAGGATTGGAAACGGCCTGAAGGCCTCCGCTTTCCATCTCAAAAATAGCCAGCTCTGATACAGGACCAAACCTGTTTTTTAAGGCCCGCAGAACCCGGTGAGCATGATCCCGTTCGCCTTCAAAATAAAGGACCACATCCACCATATGTTCCAAAGATTTAGGACCGGCTAAAGAACCTTCCTTGGTGATATGGCCGATCAGAAAAGAAGAAACCTCATTTTTCTTGGCAAAACGAAAAACTTGATTGGCTACTTCCCGGACCTGACTGATGGTCCCAGGGCTGGATGACAATTTTGAGGAGTAAACAGTCTGCACAGAATCCAACACCAGAATCTGAGGCAGCAGCTTCTCTGCCTGGCTGATGATCCTTTCTAAATTGGTCTCTGCCAGTAGGTACAGCCGCTCATTCCCCAGTTTAAGTCTCTCCCCACGGATTTTTATCTGCTCCAAGGACTCTTCTCCAGAGACATACAGGACCTTATCTCCCTGGCTGGCGAAATCCCGGCTGACCTGAAGGAGAAGGGTCGATTTTCCGATCCCCGGCTCCCCTCCTATCAACACCACAGATCCCATCACCACCCCTCCGCCAAGGACATGATTCAGCTCTTCAATTCCCGTCTTCATCCTTTCTTTTTTTGCCTCTCGGACATCTTGATACAGCACCGGCTCAGAGGAAGGGAACGAATACTCGGCTTTGGCTTCCTGTTGTACCTCTTCAATCATGGTATTCCAATCTCCACAACCGGGACATCTTCCCAGCCATTTAGGGGACTGAAATCCACAATTCTGACATATAAATATGGTTTTGTCTTTCATTCAAGCCCTAATCCGAACCCAAAGAACACTTCTCTTTCAGGAGCTAGAGTAAAATCATCGATTCCTAAAAGGATATAAAAATATTTGGTCAGGGAACACTGAGTCCATAATCTCAAATGAGGCCGGGGATGGCGGTTGAAATCAAAAGCCTCCAAACTGAACCGCAGCCGGTCCTGGAATACATAATAATCCAGTCCAGCCCCCATCTTTGATTCGAGAACACCAGCTCTGGTGGTAAATCCTCCCCAACGGATCCCTCCCTGGGCAGAATAAGTGAATTTCTCCTGCCATGGATCCTGGATGATCTGAGCCATCAGATATTTATCTGAATCCGGCCACAGACGCAAATCGAGAGTGGTTTTCAGAAGCTCGCTTTCCCCATAATAGCCTGCTCTTATCCCCATGGAGAACCGAAGATCAGAGAGAGAATGCATCATCTTCTGAACTCCACTCACCGTTTCCTGAGCCTGGTCGTACAGCTGGGGCTGGTGAATCAACTTCCCCATAGTCCCTTCTCCTTTATTGACTCTGTGCAGAGACTCATTCAGAAGTTTCAAGGATTCTTCAGTCTTAAGGAGAACCTGGTTCACGTTTTT
Source organism: Candidatus Aminicenantota bacterium (assembly GCA_046538375.1). GTDB lineage: Bacteria > Acidobacteriota > Aminicenantia > Aminicenantales > Aminicenantaceae > JBKHJA01. Next base: position 35,487 of record JBKHJA010000005.1, on the reverse strand, counting down.
AAGATTGACCTTGATGTCCTCCCTGTTTTCTTCCACCGTGTCTGTAAGAAGAAGAATCAATTCATCCAAATTCTGTGAAACCTCATCAATCCTCTGCTCAAACTTCTGGAATGCCCGCGAAGGAGTTTCAAGAGTGCGGCTGATTTCCTGCTTGTTGGTCCCTAAAATATCCTTCAAATCAGAGGTCAAAGAAGAGAGATTGTGGAGAGTTTTCTTAAAATTTGTTCTGGATTCTTCTGACCCGATCATTCCTCTCAGGTTCTCTCCCATTTCTTTCACCTCATTCCCTATGGAAAGCAGAAGAGATCCCATCTGATCAAAGCTCACCGCCGGCAACCCGGCGATGGTCTCTCCGGGTTGGCAATAACCTTCCCCTTCTCCCGGAATAATTTCCACGTACTTCTCCCCAAGAAGACCCAAGGCTGCCAGGGTGGCTCGGGAATCTCGGGGCACCTGAATGCCGGGGTGGATATTCATCAACACTTGAGCACGATTTCCTTCCAAACGGATATCCTTGACATATCCAGCCTTAACTCCCGCCAGCCTCACCGCTGCATTTCTTTCCAAACCAGAAACGGAATCAAACACAGCATAAAGAGGATAACCCGGCTTGTGGAAAATGACAGTCAAGTCTCCCACTATAAAAATGAACACAGCCAAAACCAGCAGAGCTCCCCCCACGAATATTCCAATTTTTAAATCCTGCCTCATTTTCCCGCTTTCTTCACTGCATCATCTTCTCTTTTTTAACATTATCTCTTACCAATTTTCAATGGGCCCCTGGGCATGTCCGTGAATAAACTGCTGAACCACAGGATTATCTGTTTCCTTTATCTCCTGCGGATTGCCCACCAGGATGATCTTCCCCCCATAGAGCATAGCTATTCTATCGGCCACCTTGTAAGAGCTAACCATATCATGAGTGATCACTACGGAAGTCACTTTTAACTCTTCTCTCATCCTGTTGATCAAATCATTTATGGCATCAGCCCGAATGGGATCGATACCGGTGGAGGGCTCATCGTACAGGATGATTTCGGGCTGGTATGCAATAGCCCGAGCCAGACCAACTCTCTTTTTCATGCCTCCGCTGAGCTCACTGGGCATAAGATCCTCCACTCCTTGAAGTCCCACTTTGGACAGGCTCTCCTTCACCATGTCTCTGATTTTCTGGGGAGAAAAATCTGTATACCTCTCCAGGCCAAAGGCCACATTCTGGGCCACGGTCATAGAGTCAAAAAGGGCTGATCCCTGGAAAAGCATCCCAAATTTCCGGGTGATTTTACGCAGCTCATCCTCTTTAAGGCGGACCATATCCATTCCATTGACAAAGATGTGGCCTCTGTCTGGCTTGAGCAGTCCGACCAAATGTTTGATCAAAACGCTTTTTCCGGAGCCGCTTTGACCGATAATAACCATAGTTTCTCCGTGTCTGATTTCCAGATTAACCCCTCGAAGGACTTTGTTTGATCCGAAAGACTTATGGAGATCTTTTATCCTAATCATCACTTGAATGTGGCGGGCATGGCCTTGCTCAGGAAGAAGTTAACGATAAGGATGCTGATGCTGGAAAGGACCACCGTCCTGGTGGTGGCCCGCCCCACCCCCTTTGCTCCTCCTGCCGCTTTTAAACCCTGCCAGCATCCGATAACAGCGATGATGATCCCGAAAATTGAAGACTTGATAAGCCCGCTGACCACATCCCACAGTTCAAGATAGAGCAGGGTGTTCTTTAAATAAATGATTCTGTTGACTCCCATGATGTACACATTGTACACAAACCCGGCGGCCATGCCGATGATATCTCCGTAGAGAGTCAAACAGGGAAGCATGATAAAGCAGGCCAGCAAACGGGGCACCACAAGGTAACGATTGGGATCAGCTCCCAGGCTGAAAAGGGCATCCACCTGTTCGGTAATCTTCATGGTGCCGATCTCTGCCGCCATGGCTGACCCCACTCTTCCTGAGACCATCAGTCCTACCAGTATCGGAATAAGCTCTTTAGAAAGCCCTAGAGAAATGATGGGGCCTCCGAAAGCCTCTGAACCAGGACCCACATAGCGGTGAAACCCGATATAGGTTTGAAGGCCAAAAACCAGGCCTCCAAAGGCTGCGGTTAAAGAGACCACAGGAAAAGACCGTACCCCGACTTCTTCAAGCTGTTGAACAAATATCTTCTTTTCCCACGGCCTCCTGAAGATATTCTTGATCGACTTGGTCGTGAGAATGGCCAATTCTCCCAGTTGTTGGAAGAAAAGAGAAAACAGAGATGGAGTTGCTTTAGGGGACATTTTAAGCTTCAAAGGTACGATATTCCATGTCAGCAAAACGAGCATATTCCCTGATAAAGGCTAGATTGATTCTTCCGGTGGGTCCATTCCTCTGTTTAGCCACGTTGATCTCTGCGATCCCCCGGATATTTTCTTCCTGGGGACGGTACAACTCTGGACGATAAATGAATATAACCACATCGGCATCCTGTTCAATGGCCCCTGATTCCCGTAAGTCAGAAAGCTGGGGGATAGGCACCCGCCGTCCTTTTTCCGGAGCCCGACTGAGCTGGGAAATGCCGATAACCGGAACCTGCAGCTCTTTGGAGAGTTCCTTCAAGGAGCGGGAAATATAAGATATCTCCTGGGTCCTGTTCTCCAGTCTCTTGCCAGGACGCATAAGCTGCATGTAATCCACAAACAGCAAGTCCAGATTATGTTCCATTTTGAGCCTTCTGGCCTTGGCTTTCATCTCCATCACGGTTAAAGAAGGAGTTTCGTCTAAAAATATCTTAGCCCGGGAGAGCGCCTCTCCACTCAACTTGAGTCTTTCAAATTCCCTGTCCGCGATAAAACCTGTTCTTACTTTCTTTATGTCCAACTGAGCCTCGCTGCAGAGAAGCCTGATCACAATCTGTTCCTTGGCCATCTCCAGAGAAAAAAATCCCACCGCATAATCAGTCTTGAGGCCCACATACTGAGAAATATTCAATCCAAGGGCTGTTTTTCCCATGGAGGGACGGGCAGCGATGACAATAAATTCTGAATTATGAAAACCAGAGGTCAAGCCATCCAGATCACGGAATCCAGTGGGGATTCCGGTGACCGTCTCTTTTCGCTCATGAAGGGCCTTGATCATCTTTAAAGTGGGATCTGTTAACTTTCCCACCGGAATAAAACCGGGCCTGATTCTCTGTTCTGCCACTTCGATGATGGCAGCCTGGGCTTCATTGAGAAGCTCGTCGGCTTCCTCTTTTTGTTCATAACTGGAGGAAATTATCTTGGCAGAGGAGAGGATCAACCTCCTTAACAGGGATTTTTCTTTAATGATTCGAGCATGGTATTCGATGTTCAAACTCTTGGGAACTCCATCCATAAGAGAAGAAAGGTAGGAAGCCCCTCCCGCTTCTTCGAGATATCCTTCCCTCTGAAGCTCTTCACTCAAGGTGAGCAAATCAACCGGTTGTCCTTTATCCACCAAAGCGATAATTTTATCCAAAATCCTGCGGTGAGCTTCTCTGTAAAAATCCTCAGTATTGACGATGGAAAGAACCACATTCAGGTTTTTATTGTTAACCAGGATTCCACCTAAAACTGTCTTCTCGGCTTCTGGACTATGAGGAGGAGTTTTTTTTAAAAACATCAAGTCAAGTTCCATGGGCTTTCCTTCTCCATTTCTATCAGACTATTCTTTCTTTCCCTCCCTGTCCTTATCCTCCCCGGTTTGGTCTTTTTCCTCCTCCGTCTGCCCTTCTTCTCCTGGAGCTCCTTCTTTTTTGTTCATTGATTCTTCCTTCTTCTCCTCCCGGGGAGCTTTATCTTCTTCTTTTTTTGTTGTTTCCTTAACGGCATTCTCTTCTTCACTGAGCACCTCCACTTTGACTTCTGCTCGTTCATCATGGAAAATCTTGATGGGGATGGAATAATTTCCCATCCTCTTTATGGGCTCTTCCAGCAAAATCTTTTTCTTATCCACCTCAATCCCCAATTTCTGTAAAGCATCCTTTATATCAGCAGAGCTGACTGAACCAAAAACAACATCTTTCTCTGCGGTCTTTCGGAAGAAAGACAACTTGGTATCATTGATCTTCTGGATCAGATCCTGATAGGAAGATCTCTCCTGTTCAAATCTCTTTCTCAAAGCCTGCTTCTCCATCTCGATCATCTTCATGTTAGAAGGTGTGACCTCGATGGCTAATCTTTTGGGCAAAAGATAATTCCTCCCGTATCCTGGGGCCACTTCTATGATATCGCCCTTTTTTCCTAAATTTTCTATGTTATCTTTCAAAATAACTCTCATCTTCCCTCTCCATTCGCCAAAGGGGAATTCACTCCTCAATGAAAGGAACAAGGCCCAGCAATCGAGCTTTCTTTATGGCATTGGCCAGCTTTCTTTGATGATAGGCACAGGTCCCGGTCAGCCGCCTGGGAGCAATCTTCCCCCTTTCTGCGACATATCGCTTGAGAATATCCACATTCTTGTAATCGATATCCCGGACTTTTCTTTCGCAGAAACGGCATACCTTTTTTCTTGGCGGGAAATATCTTCTCCCCGATGTTCTGTCATTTCTTTGATTTCTAGCCATGGTTATTCCTCCTTTCCCTTTTCTTCATCAGAGTTTTCCTTCTGTTCTTCATCTGTTCTCTGCTGCTTCTTTTCTTCCTCGGGCATCTTCTCTTGGCGGGGAGCCTTTTCTTTCTTCTTCTCTCGTTCATTCTCTTTCATTTCTTTTCTTACTGTCAAGAATCGGATGATGGCGTCTGTTTGTTTGAAGCGCCTCTCCAGTTCTGAGGGAATATCCGCCTTCCCCTCGTAGTGGAAGATGACATAAAAGGCTTCCTCAAATTTCCTGATGGGATAAGCCAGCTTTCTCTTTCCCCATTCCTCTTTGTTGATCATCTTCCCTTTTCTCTTGGAAACCACCTCTTCCATCTGACGGATGAATTCTTCTGTCTCTTCCTCGGAGAGATTGGGTGAAATCAAAAAGATTGTTTCATACTGTCTCATCTCGACCTCCTTATGGATTTGAAGCCCCTTCTCCAAAAAGAAGGAGCAAGGAGCTCATAAAGGGCGCAGCAGCTTTATCTGAAAGCGGGGAGCTATTTTTTATGAGATAACACTCTTTTCATCAAAAGCTGCCCGTCCTTTTTTCTTTCTTTGATTGTAGATATTCATGGCCTTCTTGACCCCGCCAGCCAACATCAACTCCAATGCCTTGACTGCCCGGGATAAGCTTTTTTCTAAGAGAGGCTCCTGATGTTTAGAAAAAGGAGAGAGGACATACTGGACCGTATCTCTTTCCGTATCTGGAGGTGCTATGCCAATCCTTATTCTGGGGAATCTGGTGGTGTGAATCTCCTCTACGATGGAAATCATTCCTCTATGAGATCCTGGCCCGCCGTCTTCCTTGATCCTGATTTCTCCTAAAGGAATATCCAAATCATCATAGACCACCACCACCTGTTCCGGTTCAAGGTTTCTCCCTTCTAAAATACCTTTCACCGCCAGGCCGCTTTGATTCATGTAAGTCTGAGGCATGGCCAAAAGAATTTCCTCGTCATTCCTTTTGGCCACTCCAGCTTTAGAGTGAAATATTCTTTTTCTCACTCTTACCTGCCACTGTTTGGCTAACTTCCTGACGAACAAGAAGCCCACGTTGTGTCTGGTTCCAGCATAACGCCTTCCAGGATTTCCCAATCCAACCACGGCCCACACCTATCACTCCTCTTTCTTTTCCTCCTCTTCTTCCTCTTTCTCTTCTTCTTTTTTCTCTTTCTCTCTCGTGATAACTTCAGGCTCCATTTCTTCCTCTATGATCTCCTCTTCCTCAGCTTCCTCCACTTCTTCTTCGGCCATAGGAATCTGGATAACAACGATCACTGTTTTGGGGTCTTCTAATATCTTGACTCCCTCAGGGAGAACAATATCCTCTGCCTGTAAAGATTGGTTGATATGAAGAGAGCTGATATCGACTTCGATCTGATCGGGAATATTCTGGGGAAGACATTCCACTTCTATCTCCCGGGTGGCAAGATCCACGAATCCCCCCTCTGTTTTCACTCCCACCGCTTCGCCCACCGGGACAACGGGGACTGACACTTGAATGGTTTTATCCAGAGCAATCTGGATAAGATCGGCGTGAAGAATCTCATCTGTGACCGGATCTCTTTGAATGTCCTTTAACATGGCATTGGCTGTTTCAGAATCGAAGGTGACTTTAAAGATGGTGTTTTCACCCGATTCTGATTTTAGAATCACGAACAGGTCTTTTTTCTCCAGAATCAAAGGGACATTGCCAATAGCAGGCCCGTAAAGAATAACGGGAAGTTTGTCTTCTTTTCTCATCCTCCGGGCGGCATTTTTCCCGAAAACTTCTCTCCGTTCAGTCTTGATATTGAAACCCATGTCTAGCTCCTCCTTATGTGAATAAAGAACTCACAGATTGTCCTTTGTTTATCCTGCGGATAGCTTCGCCAAAAAGAGAGGCCACCGAAAGAACAACCATCTTTGGAAAAGGATCCATTTTCTTCCGAGAAATGGTGTTGGTCACGATCAATTTCTCTATATCTGAATTTTCCACTTTTTCCCGTGCGTTTCCTGACAGCACAGGATGCGTACAGGCAGCGTATATTCTCTGTGCCCCTTCCTTCCGGAGGGCCTCTGCACTCTTGACCAGAGTGCCCCCTGTGTCGATCATGTCATCCAAAATCAAGGCATCCTTATCTTTCACATTCCCTATCACATGAAGAACCTGGGCTACATTCGGAGCTGGTCTTCTCTTATCAATGATGGCCAGAGTGGCCTCCAACCTCTTGGCAAACAATCTGGCTCTTCCCACTCCCCCTGCATCAGGGGAAACAATAACCAAATCCCTCAAATCCAAGCTCTGAATATAACTGGACAGGACTGGAGCAGCCATAAGATTATCCACAGGAATGGAGAAAAATCCTTGAATCTGAGGAGAATGGAGGTCCATGGTCAAAACTCTGTCCGCTCCCGAAGCTTCTATCAGATCGGCCACCAGTCGAGCCGAAATGGGCACCCGCGGCCTATCCTTCCAATCCTGACGGGCGTAACAATAATAGGGGATGACAGCGGTGATTCTTCCGGCTGATGCCCGCTTAAGAGCATCGATCATCAGGAAAAGCTCCATCATATGAAAATTTGCCTCATAAGAGCCAGATTGGATAACGAAGACATCTTCTCCTCTGATATTTTCCTGGATGTAAAAGTGAATTTCACCATCAATGAATCGCTCCAGCACACACTTCCCCAAATCAATTTTCAAATAACTTGCAATCTCTTGGGCTAAATCTTTATTGGAAGAACCAGCAAAGACTTTCATCCCGTTTTTTTCTTTCACTCTTTTTCTCCGTCACAGATTTTTCTGTTGGCGGAAGAAGCTCATTAACAATGGTGACTGGGGTGGGAGGATTCGAACCTCCGAATGGCGGATCCAAAGTCCGCTGCCTTTCCTCTTGGCTACACCCCAAAATATGAACTTTTCCGGTACTGCTCTCTGGATAAAGTTTCCACCACCAGCGCCCGGTGGTTCCTTTTTATTTCCTCAAGCGCTTTTTCTGCTCTTTCTCTCTCTCGGAAAAGGCCAAAAACACCAGCGCCCGTCCCGCTGACTAGAGAAAGCTCCGCACCCTGACTTTGGAATATGTGCTTAATGGCTTTCAGCAGAGGATATGAACTGAAAACAATCTCTTCTAACTGGTTTTCCAGTATGCCAATCCGGCGCTCCTCCAAGAACCTGTCAATTTTACTTTCTTTGTTATCTGAAGTCAAGAACGATGGAAATCGGCTGTAAACAGAGGCTGTGGATATGGAAAAAGAAGGCAGGGCTAAAACACAGAAATGATGCGGCAAGTCTGGAAGAGGAATAATCTCATCTCCTCTTCCTACTCCTAGGCAAGCCCCCCCCTCCAGGAAAAATGGGACATCCGCTCCCAGCATGCGTCCCATATCCACCAGGGCTTTCTTTTCTAGATGAAGTCCCCAGATGGCATCCAGTCCAAGCAGAGTCATGGCCGCGTTGGCGCTCCCCCCTCCCAAGCCCGCTCCCGGAGGGATATTCTTCTCCACCCAGATTTCAATCCCCGATGAAGGACGGAACTCCTGTCTCAGCAAAGCGGCAGCTTTGAAAATGAGATTGCTCTCATCCCAGGCAATGGATTTATGGTTGCCTCTTAAAACTATCCTTTCCTGGTCGATGGTCTTAAATTTCAAGACATCATAAAAGTCGATGGTCTGGAAAATGGTTTTGATGTTGTGGTAGCCGTCTTCCCTTTTGCTGATGACTTCTAATCCCAAATTTATCTTGGCAAAAGACTTAATTCTTTTCATTCAACATGTCCTCGATCTCAGCCCAACTCTTTCTCTGGTAGTCTCTTAAAAAATCATAAGAAAAAAACCCTTTCTTGAGAGGCGGATTAAATCCGATGGAGAGAACCTTCAGTCTTCCCCTGGTGAGGGGATGATGAAAGTCCAGAATTCTAACCACTGAAGTGTCCGGAAAAAATTCTATCACTTCGAATCCAAGATCCCGCCTCATTCCCCTGACCACCCTTCCTTGATTATCTTTCTGGAGAATCCATTCCCTCTTCCAATCTTCTATCCCAAAATCCTCCTCGCCCCACTGTCCGCTCAAAAGACTCACCAGTTCATCAAAATTCAACCTGAATCCCAGGAATCTGTGGATGATGTCCCCCTCTTCTCCCTGCCAATATACTTTTTTTGAAGGAATAAACAGAAACGCCTGGTTATCACCGATCATGATTTGGTAGAGAGTCCTCCCCAAAACATCGGAGACATCGATACGGGCTTGGCCGGGAAATTGAAACAGGAAGGAAAATCGAGACCGGGTGCTTCCCTGCTCTCCCTTCAGCTTTAGAGATGCGTACCCCTCCATCCCTTCAATCTGAGCAGGGGGAGGAGAAATTCTGGTTGAGGGGATGCGGCAGCAGAGAAGAAAGAGAACACACAGCAGACTCCCTGGCGCCAGCGCTCTCCACAACCTTCCTCTGCTCATCTGCCTGGAAGGAAAATCAATCTTGTTCTTCTCTTTCTTTTCCTTTTCTTGACTCTGAGGGAGATTTATCTTTGTTTTCTGCCAGATGAAACCCGTAATCTTCGGTTTTCTCCTGCTTTCTTTTCCTCTCCACTTTCTTCTGTGGAGAGCTGTCTGTAAGATGAAATCCATAATCTTCGGCTTTCCTCTTTTTCTGTTTTTTCCTGCGGAACAAAGGGTGGAGGGGGGATCTTATAGTCCTGCCGAAGCAGGAAAGATGGGGATTGAAGATCAGAACAAGAACGAACAATCCAAAAACGATTATTATTCCGTAGACAGTCCAACTCATTTTATGCCTCTATAGTAACTATTGATCTCTCCTGAGATTTAAAACAGGAATTAAGCCCAGTCTTAGGAATCACTCTTTTTAATTATAAGACGGTGGTGTTTGTGAGTCAACAAAACAGAAATGATGGTAAGCATCTCCGTTTCCGTTATTGGGGTGAGGGATGGGGGGTTTTTCAGGGCTTTTCTTCTAAATCTTCCTGGAAATCAGGAATCTTCGATTTTATCTTTTCTCCGCCCAGATAAAACCCTAACAAAAAGGCAGAAGAGGCAACTAAAATTGCCAGCAGTGATCTCCATATATCCTTCATCGTTTTTAAATTTTTATCCAACTGGCAGAAAAAGTCAAGCGGTGTAAGCATCTCTTTTTCCTCACCCCTTACAATCAGTATTCATAATCATCACGGTTTTTGGGGATGCTTCCTCAAGCGGTCTGCCTCCTTTTTGAACTTAAAAAGTTGATTTTTCGACCTCCTCCGTGTATATTTTTATACGGACCGTTTATTTAACCTCAAAAGGGAAAAAATGAGAAAGAACATCATTCTATTTATGGTCTTCATCCTCTTTTTCACCGGCTTTATCTTATCCCAAGGGGTAAGAGAACCAATCGCTTCAGGGACATTTTATGATGCCAATCCTGCTGCCCTTACCCAGCGGCTGGAGTATTTGTTTCAAAAAGCGGCTGAAGAACCCGTTGTCTCCGGCAGAGTGATGGCTCTTATCGCTCCCCATGCAGGCTATATCTATTCCGGCCGAGTTGCCGCTTCTGCCTACAGACAGATCCAAGGAAAAAACTATGAAACCGTCATCATCATCGCCCCTTCCCATCAATATGCATTCAAGGGATGCTCCATTTATCCCCAGGGAGCTTACAAAACTCCCTTAGGGCTGGCTCAAATCGATAAGGATATCGCCTCCAAAATCTCAAAAGCCTCTGGTTTCAAATACATCCCTCAAGCTCACCGGAAGGAACATTCAGTGGAAGTCCAAATACCATTCATCCAGCACATTCTTCCCCAAGCAAAAATCGTTCCTGTAGTCATGGGAGTTCCTTCCCAGAGAACCATAACCTCTCTTGCCAGAGCCCTCTCCAAAGTTCTTGAGGAAGAAAAATACCTGATTGTGGCCTCCACGGATATGTCTCATTATTATCCCCAGAAAAAAGCCAATGACGTTGATTCCCACACCATCTCTCTCATAGAATCATTCCAGACCCAGACTCTTATAAATAAACTGGAAAGAAGAGAAAACATCATGTGCGGAGGAGGGCCGGTTGTTTCTACCTTGCTTTATGCTAAAGAAAAGGGAGAGGCTGAGGTCAAAATTCTTCAATATGCTGATTCTTCCCGATTCGGAAGTGACAAGTCTCGAGTGGTGGGATATTGCGCTGCGGCTGTTTATCTGCCCCCCGCTTCAGGTCCATTTACCCTCTCACTCCCTGAGAAAGAAAAGCTGCTGACCATAGCCCGGTTGGCCATCGAGGAGTTCGTTTTAAAAAACAAAGTATTGAATTACCATACTCAAGACCCTAATCTCTGGGAAAAAAAAGGAGCCTTTGTCACCATCAAAAAAAGAGGCCGCTTGAGAGGCTGCATCGGATTCATCGAACCTGAACGGCCTTTATACCAAACCATCATCCAGGCTGCCGTGTATGCAGCCTGTAAAGACCAAAGATTTCCCCCTCTCTCTCCCCAAGAACTCAAAGATTTGGAAGTGGAAATTTCTGTGCTTTCGCCCCTAAAAAAAATCCATAATCCTGGGTTCATTCAGGTGGGAAAACATGGGCTTCTCATCTCCAGGGGCAAGAAAAGCGGACTTCTCCTTCCTCAGGTTCCGGTGGAAAACAACTGGTCAAGAGAGACTTTTCTCCAACAGGCCTGCTTGAAGGCCGGTCTCCCTCCAAATGCATGGAAACAAGGCGCTGACCTGTATGTTTTTGAAGCCACGGTCTTCCATTGAATCGGATGCACCCCCAAAACCGTGATGATTATGAATACTGATTGTAAAGGGTGAGGGATGGGGGGTGAGGAAGCCCCCTCCCTCACCCCCTATCACGGAAAAAGGAGAGGCTTACATCCTGTTTGATTTATAGAAACTCTCTGATATAATAGACTATCTTCTGGAGAAGAGAAATGCCTCTCTATGAATATAGATGCCTCCGCTGTGGAGTTTCCTTTGAGGTCTTACAGAAAATAGGCGATTCACCGTTAAAAAAGTGTCTGAAATGCGGCGGAGTTTTAAAAAAAATCATCTCTCCTCCCGCTATTCAATTCAAAGGAAGCGGCTGGTACGTCACTGATTACAGTAAGAAGAATAAAACGGAGGAAGGAGAAAAAAAGACACCAGAAAAACCCAAAAAACAAAAGCCTGATACAGACAAGGACAAAAAAGATAATCAATCCTCCTCTTCCGGTTGAACCACCACTCCGACCTCCTCCTGTTTCCAATCAAAAAGAAATTCCTCTGCCATATCCTTGGACAAAAAAAGCGCTTCACAAAAAAGAAAAGAGATCTTTTTGACAAGGTTCGCCCTTGGGAATAAAATTGATTCTATGAAGATTGTTGTCCGCGCTCCCAGCTGGATAGGAGATTCTGTTCTCGCCCTTCCCAGTATAGCCAGCCTGAAGAAAAACTTTCCTGAATCCCAAATATGGATTGCGGCTAAAGATTGGGTAAAAGGCCTGTTCACCTGCTCGAACCTGGTGGAAGGAGTTATCTCCCTCCCTGCCTCAAACAACTTCAGAGGCCTCCGTCAGACTGCTAAAAAAATAAAAGATTTTCATTTTGATATCGGCCTGCTCCTGCCCAATTCTTTCTCCTCGGCTATCCTCTTCTATCTGGCAAAAATCCCTCAAAGATGGGGCTACCAAAGCGACGGCCGAGGCTTTCTTTTAACCAGGGGAGTGGTCCCTCAAGAAAACACCCTCCATCAAGTTTATTATTACTTAAATCTTATTGCCGGCTTAGGCCTGGAGACTCATCCCCCTCAAATAAACCTGACCCTGAATCCTGATGTCACCAGCAGAGCAAAGGAATTCCTCCAGGCCATGGATATCGATTTCCAAAAGCCCCTCATTCTCTTCAATCCCGGTGCTGCCTATGGGCCTTCCAAAAGATGGCCGGCTGAAAAATTCGCCCAACTTGCTCTTCTCTTCCAACAGAGGATAGGGGCGAACATTCTGGTTATCGGGTCTGAGGAAGAAAACGAAGTGGGGGATGAGATCTCCGCTGCTCTGAAACAAAAGCCCATAAATCTTGCCGGAAAAACAGATCTCGCTCTCCTCGCGGCCATCACCAGTCTGGCCTCTCTTTTTGTCTGCAACGACACCGGTCCCATGCATATAGCCAATGCCCTCCGCACTCCGGTGGTGGCTTTATTCGGCCCCACTCTTCCTGCTCAAACAGCTCCTTTCCAGCAGCCAGCCGTCATTGTCCACAAAAAAGCTCCCTGCTGGCCTTGTCACTACAGAGAGTGTCCCTTCGATCATAGATGCATGATAAAGATCGAACCAGAAGAGGTTTACCGGGCCAGTCAAAAATTTTTATGATGAAAAAAAGAGCCGTGTTCTTGGATAGGGATGGAACCATCAACAAAGACGTAGGCTATCCTGATTCCTACCATCTGATAGAAATCTATCCTTACAGCTTTGAAGCAGTGAGGAAAATCAACTTGGCTGGACTGCTGGCCATCATTGTCACCAACCAGTCTGGGGTGGGACGAGGCCTGATCGAGGAGGAAAATCTGGAAGGTATCCATCGTAAACTATCGGAAGAATTTGCTGAGCACCGAGCACATTTCGACGGCATTTATTATTGTCCTCATTACCTCTCATCCTCTGCGCCCCGATACCGGAAAAATTGCTCCTGCCGCAAGCCTTTTCCCGGCATGGCCCATCAGGCTGCTTCTGATCTTCATATAGATTTAAGTCAGTCCTACATGGTAGGAGATAAAGTGGAAGACATTCTTTTCGGTTTAAACATCAAGGCCAAGCCTGTTCTGGTGCTCACCGGATTTGGACAGAAATCCCTGACCAAGCTCAAAGAAAAACACATACAACCGACCTATGTGGCTGCCAACCTGCTGGAAGCTGTCAACTGGATTTTGCAAAAAGACAGACAGAATACATCTTTTAAGACCGAAGGTCCTTCTTAAGATATTCTAAAGTCATGGCCATGATCAGATTCGATGATATCCTGGAAAAAATTTCCCCTTCTTACACCGAGAAGGATATCACTCTGCTCAAAAAGGCCTATGTCTTCTCGGCCCAAGCCCATAAAGGACAGATCCGTCATTCCGGCGAACCCTATCTCAGCCATCCTCTGGAAGTGACCAACATGCTGGCCGACATGAAATTGGATATCACCACTCTAGCAGCCGGCCTTCTCCATGATGTGCTGGAAGATACTGAGGTGACCTCCTTGGACCTGCGGCATGCATTTGGCCAAGAAATCCAATATCTGGTTGAGGGAGCCACCAAGATCAGCCGTGTTCAATATTCCTCACCTGAGACCAGGCAGGCAGAAAGCATCCGCAAAATCATCCTGGCTATGACCGATGATTTAAGAGTCATTTTCATCAAGTTAGCCGACAGAATCCACAATATGAAAACGCTCAAGTTTCTCCCCGAAGACAAACAAAAACAGATTGCCAGGGAAACTCTTGAAATCTATGCTCCCATTGCCAATCGGTTGGGGATGGGGCGGATCAAGGCTGAACTGGAAGATCTTTCTTTTCTGTATGTGGATGGAGAAAATTATTTCAAAATCACCTCTCTCATCGAGCCTCAAAAGAAAAAAGCAGAAAGAGAACTCAAAAAACTCAAGAAAACCCTGGAAAGCTTGATGAAGGAACATCATCTCTCCGCAGAGATACGTTATCGAATAAAAAGACCCTACAGTATCTTTAATAAAATGAATCGCCGACACATTGAATTCGAGCAAGTGTATGACCTTATGGCCTTGAGGCTGATCACAAATTCTGTGAAAAATTGCTATGCCGCTCTGGGCATCATCCATCAAAAATGGCCTCACCTTCCCCATCGATTTCGAGATTTCATCGCCATGCCCAAGCCCAACCTCTACCAAGCTCTTCACACCACCATCATCACCGAGAAAAAGCAAACCGTGGAAATTCAAATCAGAACCCAAGATATGCACAACCTGGCCGAAAATGGGATTGCTGCTCATTGGAAATACAAAGAAACGGATTCTCAGGCCATAGTCAAGGAAGATAAAAGGCTGCGCTGGCTGAGAGAAATGGTGGATCTGTACAAAGAACAAAAAAGCCCTCGAGAATTCCTCAAAAGCTTAAAAACAGATCTTATCCCCGAAGAAGTGTATGTGTTTACTCCCAAGGGAAAGGTTATTACCCTGCCTCTGGGAGCTTCGGCTTTAGATTTTGCTTTCAAGATACATACTGAAATCGGCCTTCATGCCACAGGGGCCAAAATCAACGGGAAACTGGCCCCTTTGAAAACCATCCTGAAGACCGGAGACATCGTAGAGATCCAGACTTCGCCTGAAAGAACTCCCAGCCGCGACTGGCTGAATATCACCTTCACCTCTACAGCCAGACATCACCTCAAGCGCTGGCTCAATTTGCAGATCAGGATAAAAAACATCAAGCTGGGAAAAAAATTGTGGGAGAAAGAAATAAAGAAATATGATTTACCTCCTGAGCAGCTGAAAGAAGAAAATCTCCTTATCAAATTGAAAAAGGTCACCGCCTTCAGGGTTAAAAAAATCGAAGACTTCTATACGCTTATCGGCTTCGGAAAAATCGTCCTGAACAAGAAATTGATGGAAAAGATCTTCCATCCTGAAAAATTTCCATCAAAGAGGGAAACCCTCCTTAAAAAAGTGGTGACCAAAGTGACAAAAAAGCAAAGACCTGCTGTTCGGGTCCAAGATGAGGATAAGAATATAGTCTCCCTGGCTAAATGTTGCTGTCCGGTCAAAGGAGAGCCAGTGGTGGGGTACATCACTTCCGGAAAAGGAATAACCGTCCATTCCCTTCGCTGCCCTTTGATCGCCAAAGAAATTTTGGATAGCGAACGAATGGTGGAGGTTTCATGGGATGAATCAGCCGCCGGTCCCTTCAAAGGGAATCTGTTGATCAAAGGAGAAGATTCTCCCGGGGTTTTGGCTAAAGTAGCCTCAGTTATCGCTCAATTGGAGGGAAATATCACCAGGGCGGAGGTGTTGACTTTTGCTGATAGAAAGGCTCAAACCAAACTCACCCTGACCATTCAGGATATGGACCATCTTCAAAAAATAATGAAAAAAATTTTGAAAATAAAGGAAATTTCTTCGGTAGAAAGAACCTGATTTCTTCTAAACAGCTTTCTCCACTCTTCCAGATCGAAGACACCTGGTGCAAACCCAAATATGTTTCACTCCGGTGCGGGTTTTGGCTTTCACCCGCTGTAAGTTAGGTTTCCATTTTTTTTTGGAGGCCATATGGGAGTGACTCAGGGTTTGTCCGAAACGGGGCCCTTTGCCGCATATTTCACATACCTTTGCCATCTTTCTCTCTTCACAAGATTACTGTTTATACCATATTTCGCCGAATTTGCCAAATAAGACATAAAGTAAAATTTATTTACAATCGATGCCCTTTTTCTTTCCCCCACTCCCTTCTATCAGAGATTTCTTCTCCTCTTGAATGCATCCAGCGTGTTTCTCATCAGTATGGCCACGGTCAAAGGGCCGACTCCTCCCGGAACAGGAGTCAGGTATTCTGTCTTTTTAAAAACGCCGGGATGAACATCGCCTATCCAGGTGTATCCTTTCTCCTCAATATCTGTTAACCGCTTTTCATCCTTGCCAAAAAGACTTTCCGCCTTCACTCTGTCTGTCAGATAGTTCATCCCCACATCCACCACTGTCGCTCCTTCCTTGATAAATTCGTCAGTGACATAGGCTGCTTTGCCCATAGCGGTTACCAGAATATCCGCTTCCGCGGCCACCTGCCAAAGATTTTTTGTCCTTGAATGGCAGATGGTGACTGTCCCATTCTCATTGGTCATCATAGCCGCCAGCGGTTTGCCCACGATCAAACTTCTGCCCATGACAACCACTCTTTTGCCTTCGATGGAAATATTTCGGTCTTTCAACAGCTCCACAATTCCGGTGGGCGTACAGGGCCTCATTCCCTCCCTGTTCATCATTAAATTTCCTATATTATACGGGTGTATCCCGTCCACGTCCTTCTCTGGAAGAATGGTGGTGATCATTTCATAAGGATCCAAAGGAGACGGGAGGGGAAGTTGTATCAGTATTCCATCCACATCCTCCCTTTTATTCAAAACTTCGATTCTGGACTTCAAAACTGAAGCCTCGGTGGTGGCTGGAAAATGA
Source organism: Candidatus Aminicenantota bacterium (assembly GCA_046538375.1). Taxonomy (GTDB): domain Bacteria; phylum Acidobacteriota; class Aminicenantia; order Aminicenantales; family Aminicenantaceae; genus JBKHJA01. Next base: position 18,776 of record JBKHJA010000005.1, on the reverse strand, counting down.
AGGATCTCTGAATGGATCCCTAATCGCCGGCAGTTTTTTTCTTTGGTCCTTAAATATATCTTAGAGTCTTTGTTTTCCCCCACCAGGATGCCCACCAAGCCTGGAACCTGTTTATGGGTATGTGAATAACGAGAGACTTCCTCCTTGACTTTATCCTTAATCCTTCTGGCCAGAGTTTTCCCTTCAAGCCAAGTGCCCATGACAGATCTCCTTCCTCATGTTTCTATGAATTATACATATGTCTCCTTTTTATAACAACACGAATCCTTCCCATTCTTCTTTCTCCCTGACCACCAGCCTTCAATTTGGCATGAAAATTGCTCCCTTTATTTTATTCTCCTCGTCGGGTGTTCTCTTGACGAAAATTAAAAAAAGAAGTACCGTTAAATACGGGCCATAAATGAAGAATAGACGGTTTTTCTTCCTCTTATTGACTCTCTCCTGTATGGCCTTTCTTTATACCTGCAGCCAATCCATGGTCCAGAACCAACTTCAATTTGGGATCGAAGCGGCTCAGAAAGACCTGTGGGATGAGGCGATTTTCCGCTGGAAAAAAGTCATCGCCCACCATCCCCAATCCGCTGCTGCCCATAACAACCTGGCCGTAGCCTATGAAAAAAAAGGATGGTGGGAAGAAGCAAAAAAGGAATATGAAATAGCCCTAAAATTGAATCCGGATAACTCTTACATCGAATCCAACTATGAAAAGTTCAAAAAAAATCAGGAGCTCTCAAAAAAAGAAAAAACAAAAAATGAAAAAAATTAAATTCATACTCCTGGCCGCATTTTTTTTCCTTCTCTCCTGTGCTACCCACTACCGATGGAAAATCAAACTTGAAATCCCAGGAGAATCAGCTCTTGATCTAAAGCCGTTTCAACAGATTGTCATCACCAACTTCTTGATAAAAAAAGAAACCAGAGATATTGATTTGAGCAAGGAAATTATGGACTACTTTAATTTTGAGATCGGACAAAAATATGAGGGAGAAATTAGCCTAAAGGATATTTCTCTAAAAGATGAACAGGTGTTTGAACAGGACAATTTCTGGAAGCACCTCCAGGATGACGCCAAGAAAACTCTGTTTTTCACCGGAAGTGCTCATTATTCGGAGGAAGTCAGAAAAGCCATTCTGGAAAAAACAAGGAGAAGGCAGTACGACGAGCCATTCACCTCAGAAAAGAAATTGGCTGAACGCAAATTTTACACCCTCCAGCTTGATCTTTATCTGATCGAGGCCGAATCAGGAAATCCGGTTTATGAAAGGAGCTTTAAAGAAACACAAGGTTATGACAATCCCAACCAAACCGCCTACTTTGCCTTCTTCGATCTTATCCAAAAAGTCAAAGAGAAATTCTTTCGCCACCTCCTGGGGGGAGAAAGAACCGAAGAAAGATATCTCATCATCGAATAAAGAGGTGTGAACATGAAAAATCATTTACGATATATTCTCTATTTTCTTACTGTTATTTTCTTGGTCAAACTCAGCTTTGGCCAGTTCATCTATTTTCCTTATTACGGAAAAAACAAGGTCCTTTATGAAAATTTTCAATGGAATCATTATCAGACTGACCATTTTGACGTCTACTATTACATGGAAGATATTCAAATGTTAAAAAAAGTTGCTGAAATGGCTGAGAGCGCCTACCACAGAATAAGCCATCAGATCAAGCATCAACTCTCAGCATCAGTCCCTTTGATTTATTACAAAACATCAACTGATTTCGAGCAGACCAATCTCTTTCCAGCTACAGAAGGAATCCTGGGGGTGGCTGAACCCGTTTTGTATCGGGTAGCCATTCATGGAGATATGGCCGCCGATGAAATTCAGAATCTTATAGAGCACGAATTGACCCATATTTTCGAGTACGATCTTCTCTGGGGATCCCCTGGTGGAGTCCTCTATTCTGTCAACCAGCCTCCCGGATGGGTCATGGAGGGATTTGCCGAGTACAACACCCAGACATGGTCATCCTGGTCTTCGTTGATCGTAAGAGATGCGGTGCTGAACGATCGTATTCCAGAGCTCTCAGAATCCGGTCACCTTCAGTCTCGTTACCCCTTGCCCAGACCAGCTGAATACGATTTTGGTCATGCCATTTATGATTTTATTGAGTCCAAGTACGGCCAAAATGGCATCAGAGAGTTCTGGCAGTCCATGAAAGACTCGCCTCTCATCGGAAAGAAGGATCCCATCCAGCGGGCCTTTGACCAAAAGCCCAAACAGTTCAGCCACCAGTTCAAGAAATACCTGCGGGATCGATTCAAGGATTTCCTGGTAAGAGAAAATCCAGAAAATTACAGCCTTCCCATCGGGCCAGAATTTCCTTTCAATCACTACTACTTCTCTTTTTCCCATTCCCTCTCTCCCTCTGGCGATATAGTGGCCGCCTTAACCGCAAATATCAAAGAGGGGGACCTGGATATCATCCTCATCTCTACCCAGGACGGTTCTGTGATCAAAAATATAACCAAAGGCTACACTCTTCAATATGAGCATATCAAATACGAAATCGATCCCTCAAAAGGAAAAGACCTCGTCTGGTCCCCCGATGGAGACAGAATAGCCTTTTTCGCTCGTGCTGGACAAAAGCACTCTCTATTTATGATAAGCGCCTTAACCGGCAAGACCCTAAAAAAGATCAAGATTCCTTATGATCAACCTTCCTCCCCCTGCTTTTTTCCTGATGGAGAGGAAATTCTGTTTACCGCCTTTCACCAAGGAATTCATGATATCTTCAAGATAAATCTCTCCACTAAAAAGACCTTGAACCTCACCCAAGATAATCTTTTCGAAAAGGCCCCTGCTGTTTCCCCAGACGGCGAATACGTGGTTTATACCATCCGTGTTGACACCTATGATAAAATTTTCTTCTCCCCTGTAAACAATCTTCAAAAAAAGACCCAGCTCACATTCGGTAAAGGAAACAGCATCACTCCTCACTTTTCTGCAGATGGAAAAGAAATCTTTTTCTCCTCTGACATGAGAGATGCCTTCAATATTTATTCTCTAAATCTAGAAACCGGGGAGCTCAAGCGCTATACCGATGTCAGGACCGGGAATTTTTTTCCCATGCCTATACCTAACCAGCCCGGTGTGGTCATTTTTTCCTCCTTCAACAAAGGTGCTTTTCAGATTTTTAAAAGCGAACTTGAAGGGGAAGTAGAGAAGAAAGTCGATTTTACTGAGAGAAAGCCAGATGAAAAATTCGAAAGATTTGAACCCATCATCACCTTAGACATCAACAAGGACAAAATTAAACCTTACAAGGGAATCGGACAGTTGTATCTTGCCTCCAGGCCTCCCGTGGACACCGTCATTTCTACAGATGGCTCCATCTACGGAGGCTCTGCTTTGGTGTTTACAGACCTGCTGGCAGACTATACCTTCTATCTTATGGCTTATCAAGTGAGAAGCTTCCGCTCCTACTACTTCGCGTATCTCAACCAGAAAAGAAGATTCCAATACATGGCCAGTGCTTTCCAGTACACCCAATTTTATTATCCTCAATATGCTTATCTCGACCCTTCTTATTACTACTGGTATAACTACAGCGATGCTATCGCCACTCGCAAAATCTCAGGAATAAACCTCAGCTCCTATTATCCGTTCAATAGATATTACCGTTTGGAGGCTTCCTTTGGCTTTTTTCACTACGAGGAAGACTTTCTTAATTTTTTCTCCAGCAGATACAAGTATTTCTGGAACGGCAACCTCCTCTCGGCAGCACTGTCTCTCATCGGAGAAACCACCCGGTTTAAATATTACGGACCCACAGCAGGAGAAACTTTCAGATTGTCTTTTTCTCAATCTCTCCCTGTCTCCAGCAGCTTCTTCAGCAACACCACCGTGGAGGCGGATTTAAGGAAGTACCTTCCGCTTGGGTCTGATTTTCTTTTTGCTCTGCGATGGGAAGGATTTGCCAGCCGGGGCGAAAATCCGTATGTCTTCTATTTTGGCGGGAATAACCAGGTCCGTTCAGCCGATTATTTCAACATCATTGCCCACGAAGGATGGTACGCCAACATCGAGTTCAGGTTTCCTGTTATCGATTCTGCCTCTACACTCATCGGACAGCTAGGGCCTGTGCGAGGCACTCTTTTCTTTGACGTGGCCCGAGCTAAAATCAAGGGACAGCCTGCCCAATTCTACAGATTCACAGGAAATCTGAATAATCCTTTGGCCATCTCAGAAGCTATCGGTTCTTACGGTTATGGTTTTGAATTCTTCCTTCTTGGCCTTCCCATCCATCTTGAATTTGTCAAGAGGCTGGAAATTCCTGATTTTTCCAGGCCATATGACATCAATGTGGTGGGAAAATTTGAGACAAAATTCTGGATAGGTTTCGACTTTTAATATTTTCTTCACAACCAGCTTGAAATCCCACAACAAGCGTGTTATTATAACTCAGCCTTCTCATCCGATAATCAGCAAAAAAGAAGGTTTTTCCACAGCTGTGGAAAAACCTGTGGAAATCTTAAGCGTTCAAATGGAACCCAAACATAAGCTTAACCCTTGGTTTCAAATCATTCAATCTATTCAAAAAAATATCGATAAAAACAGCTATGAAACATGGTTCGAACCCACCTCTTATATCGGTCAAGAGACAGACTCTTTGTATGTGAAAGTTCCCAATTCTTATTTCAAGGATTGGCTCTCTTTCCATTACACCAGTCTGATAAATAAATTTTCACAACAGCTTTTCGGAAAAATCTTTGAAATCAAATACATTCATGATGAAAAACCTTCCCCTTATATGCGACGTGTGCCTCAAGACCGACGAAAACAAAATGGGGCTCTTCTCAATCCCAACCTTAATCCTAACTACAACTTTGAAAATTTTGTGGTTGGCTCCTGCAATCAATTCGCCCATGCAGCATCTGTAGCTGTGGCTAAAAATCCTGCTCATTCCTACAATCCTCTTTATATTTACGGCGGAGCAGGCCTGGGTAAGACTCATCTGATGAATGCTATCGGCCATTTTACTCTTAAAAATCATCGCCGGTTAAAAATCCTTTACATCACCACTGAAAAATTCATGAATGACCTCATCAACCATCTTCAGTACGGAAAAATACTAGATTTTCGCCATAAATACAGAAGTGTTGATGTCCTGCTCATGGATGACATCCATTATCTCTCGGGAAGAGAAAGAACCAAAGAAGAATTTTTCCATACCTTCAATCACCTCTATGACAACCAAAAGCAGATCGTCATCTCTAGTGATTGTCCCCCCAAAGAAATTCCTCATCTGGAAGAAAGATTCAGTTCTCGCTTCGAATGGGGATTGATCGCTGATTTGAAACCCCCTGATATTGAGACCAGAATCGCTATTCTCAATAAAAAATCTGAACTGGAAGCAGTGGTCTTACCCGAGTCTGTTGCTCTTTATATCGCTGATAAAGTCCAGGCCAATATAAGAGAACTGGAAGGATATCTCCGGCGAGTCATTGCCTTTGCTTCTTTGAAAGGAGAAAAAATCGATTTGGATCTCACTAAAGAAGCTCTAAAAGATCTTCTGGATTCAGCAACATCTGTGGTCACTGTGGAAAAAATCCAGAAAATGATCTGCCATAAATTCAAGATAAAACTCTCTCAGCTTAAGTCAAAAAACAACTCTCCCAAAATAGCTTTTCCCCGTCAAATTGCCATGTACCTCTCTAAAGAATTGACTCCATCTTCTCTTCCAGAAATAGGTAGAAAATTTGGTGGAAAACACCACACCACGGTTATCCATAGTATAAAAAAAATCAAAAAACTACTAAGAGATAATCCAGAATTCAACAGAGAAATAAACAACCTGATAAACTCTATTTACTAAGAAAATCAGTATTATACATAAATTTTTAACTTATAATAGGCATATTATTATTATTATATTTTACATTTATTTTTCTTTTTAAGATATACTAATATAACATCGATAAAACTGAGGAAGGTGAACGATGAAATTTTCTATTGATAAAAGTAATATCCTGGGAGAACTGCAGCTTATCCAAGGAATTTTAGAGAGAAGAAACACCATGCCTATTCTTGCCAACATCTTGATGAAGGTTTCTGAGAGAGAAGTCAACCTGACAGGAACAGATTTAGAAGTGGGACTAAAAACTCATTTTCAAGCAGATATACAGGAAAGTGGCTCCATAACAGTATCAGGAAAAAAACTTTTTGAGATAGTGAAATCCCTGAAGGAAGACCAAAAAATAGAATTTGAAGAAGCTGACGATTTGACCATGCAGATCAAATCCGGCGACAGTGAATTCAAAGTCCTCTGTCTGCCTAAAGACGATTTTCCGCAGGTTCCTGAGGCTAAATTTGAAAAAAACATAACCCTTCCTATGGATACCATAAAAGAAATGATCGATAGAGTTTACTATGCTATAGCCCAAGAGCAGAGATATTATCTGAACGGAGCACTGATGATACTTAAACAGAACTCTATGGATATGGTCAGCACTGATGGACACCGCCTGGCTTACACATCCAGTGGTTTAGAGAATTTAAAATTGGAAAGTGAGATTAAAGGCATTATATCCAAAAAAACTTTGGGAGAGTTGAGAAAGTTTGAAGATGAAAACATGGATTTCGATCTTGATGAAAACAATCTTTTCTTCAGGGTCAAAAACAGGACATTGATTTCCCGGATCATTGAAGGGAAATTTCCTAATTATGAAGCAGTAATACCCAGGGATAACAACAATATCATGACTCTTTCCAGAGAAGAGATCACAAACGCCATAAGAAGAGTCTCTTTGCTATCTACAGAAAGGTCAAAGGGAATCAAATTCAATATTGAAAAAAACAGGATGAGTCTTTTTTCTTCAAATCCAGAAATCGGAGAAGCACGTGATAAGATTGATGTGGATTATGATGGAGATGATATAGAAATTGGTTTTAATTCACAATATATGCTTGATTTTTTGACAGCCATCAGAACAGATAGAATACGCGTAGCAATAAAAGATGACAACAGCGCTGTTTTAATGAGCCCAGAAGGAGAAGAGGATATAAAATATCTTTATGTTTTGATGCCCATGAAAATCTGATCATAGGGGGCGAAAAGAATAGGCTTTCCCTAGAATTGATATCTTTCCCTTATCATCTACGAGAATAGCGCCATAGCCAGGATATTCTTTCAGTACATTTTCAGGCTCCTCACTTACGAAGAGAGCCGTGGACAGAGCATCACACATAAGTGTCTGTGGACCGATTACGGTAACACTCTGTTTTCCTTGAGCAGGATATCCTGTAGAGGGGTTTAGTATATGGTGGTAGCGAACGCCATCTTTCTCAAAGAATCTTTGATAATCTCCAGAGGTAGATGCGGCTGCTCCTGAAATAGAAAGAATACCCAAATAACCCTGTTTTCTTGGATGTTTTATTCCAATTTTCCAATTGTCATTTTCTGGATTTTTCCCCCAACAGTAAAGATCTCCACCTGCATTTATGAATCCTTTTTCAACGGGTATCGATTCCAGAGAACGAAATGCCAGGTCTACACCAAATCCCTTGGCGATGCTGCCCCAATCGAGTTCCATATCAGGCTTAAGGATTAAAGCTCCTTTTTTTTCCTGAATCTTATCCATGCCTATCAAATCCAGTTTTTCTCGTATTTGTTCAGGAGCAGGGAGGCGGAAAGATTTGTCCATGAATCCCCAGATTCGGGAAAGAGAGCCCACAGTGATATCAAAACTTCCACCAGAGTGATGGTAGACCTCCAGGGCTTTATGATAGAGATCTATGACGATGGGAGAAAAGTAATCCTGGCTCCCGGGAGAAAAATGAGATTCGATTTCAGAAAAAACATCAGCAACTTTTTGTTGGCAGAGAGAAAATTCAGAGGGGAAACAGAATACTTTTATCTCACACACGGTGTCGAAATAAATAAATGTTCCACTGTGCCATTTTTTGCGGGGACCACAGTTTATGAGCAGTAAGACAGGGATAAGGAAAACAAGAATAAAGAGCCTTCTAACCAATGGAGGTATCAACAAAAGGAGATGGATTGATCTTGATAAGAAAGTGATTGGGGGCACAGATAATTCGTTCTCCCGCTAAAGAGACAGGAGGGGACAGGCAGCATATTTTATGATCACAGGAAGATTCAACGATCCCGGCCCTTCCTCTTTCCACTCTCACCCGGACTTCTCCTTTTGGAGTAGAATATAATTTGATGGTGTTCTTTTGTAAAGAGAGGCAGTCCACTCTTCGGCCATCTGCGTACACGGATACGCTTGTTCCAGGATGAGAAATGTTCTTATGGGAAGAAAAGGATGCCATGAATAAAAAAGGAGAACCGTTTTCTTTCATTTTCATGTGGCGCCAAAGCGAAGCCAGTTTTTGGTGTCTTATATCCAGGATCTTCCCACCTTGGGTGAAGGTGAAGGATGGATGGACTTTTCTGTGGAGGCGGAAGAAGCGAAAAGAAATATCTGATGGAGACGACTCTTTCACATATTCCCATCCTTTCTGCTTAAGGGCGTTTTTGAGCTCTTGCTCACAAGGAGATGAGTTTAAGAAGGTGAAATTGTGGGCGCATCTGATTCCATATTTAGCCAAATGTTGAAGTATAGAAGGGATATAATCCTGAGGATAAGATGTTATAACATAGAGCTGACGCTCACTCTGCCGGGATTTAAAGCTCATTACAAGCGGGCTAAAAACAGGGAAAAAAAATAAAGTTCTGAGGAAATGGCGTCTATCCATACTGATCTCCTTTTTTAATGATTTCTGTGATCACCGGATAAAGAAAATCCTTTTTTTGTCGGCGAAAATAGAAGAAAAAGCCTAAGCCGGCCAGGGCTATTCCCAGAAAAAGGCCTGCTATACTCAGGTTCTGGGATGAAAAAGAAATAATCAGGGAAGCAAGATAACCGGCTGACATTCCCAAAAGAGAGGCTGTAAGCAGGATGCCGAACACAAAAATCAGCATTTTGTTATAATCCCGCTCAGGGATTTCTATTATAACTTCATCTCCAACACAAGCATGAACAGGATTTTTGACTTTAAGCTGACCCGTAGACTGTGGGGAACCCCTGCACATGTTTTTGGCAGAACAATTTTTGCAGGATTCCACCATACACTGGACTTCCACATCAGCAAAGCCCTCGCCTGTTCTCAGAACTTTTCCGTTATCCTTCATGGTCTTTTTTCAGCCGGCCGATGGCGCCAGTGGGACATTTTTCGATTTCTGGAATTTTCTCAGGATCTATCTTTTTATAATCCGTTATTTTAGCCAGGTTATTGTCAAGAACAATGGCCTCCGGGCAGGCGCGGACACAAATTCCGCAGGCGATACAGGAGTTCTTGCAGGACTTTCTTGAATCGGGGCCTCGGTCATGAGAACGGCAGAAAACAATCACATCCTGGTTATCTGGATGAAGCTCAAAAAGATTTCTGGGGCAGGCTTCAACACAGTTTCCACAAGCGGTGCAGTTTTCTTCGATGACCACAGGCAGGCCGTCTTCGCCCATATACAGAGCATCAAAAGGGCAAGAACGAACACAGTCTCCCATATGGAGGCAGCCGTAAGAGCACTGTTTGTTCCCTCCTACCAGATGAGCCGCCTGACAGGTGGAGATACCTCGATAGATTCCTCTGTCCTTAGCCGCTTCAAAGGTGCCCCCACAGTGAAGGCGGGCCACTTTCTTGATGTATTCACCGGGCGTGATACCTAATATCTGGGAGATCTGGCGCGACACTTGTTCCCCGCCCACAGGACAGCTTTCCGGGCTGAGTTCTCCTTGGACCACCGCATCGGCAAAGGCACGGCACCCGGAATATCCACAGGCCCCACAATTGGCTTGAGGAAGAATCTCTTCCACCTGCTCTACTCTGGGGTCTTCTTGGACTCTAAGCCTTTTGTAAGCAAAGACCAGCCCTGAGGAGAAAAGAAGCCCCAGGGCTCCCAAGGTAATGATAGGCACCAAAAAATCCATGACTGGTTATTTTATCATTCCTGAAAATCCGAGAAAAGCCACAGCCATGATTCCTGCCACAATAAGAGTTATCCCCGCCCCTTTCAGTGGTTCGGGGACATCAGCCAGATCCAGCTGTTCTCGGATTCCGGCCATCAGAACAATGGCCAGGGTAAAACCAAGCCCTGATCCCATGCCGAAGATGACAGCTTGTATAAAGTTATAATTTTTTAATGCTGCCAGAAGAGCCAATCCCATGATGGCGCAGTTGGTGGTGATCAGAGGGAGATATATGCCCAAGGCCTGATAGAGAGGGGGGCTTATTTTGCGGATAAACATCTCCACCAGTTGCACCAGAGAAGCTATCACCAGGATAAAAGAGACGATCTTGAGATAATCCAGGTTATAGGGGATAAGAATCCAATGGTTGATCATCCAGGAAACCACAGCGGTGATGGACATCACAAAGGTGACCGCCAATCCCATAGAAACGGCGGAATCGATTTTTTTGCTGACTCCAAGAAAAGGGCATATTCCCAGAAAATAGTGAAGAACGAAGTTGTTGATCAGAACGGCGGAGATAAAAACGGCCAAAAGTTCCACACCTAACTCCTTGCCTTTGTTTTTTGCTCCAAATAAAGGACCAAAGCGATCAGGATTCCCAGGGTGATGAAAGCTCCTGGAGGAAGGACCATGATGATCCAGGGCTTGAACCAAGGCCCCATCACTTGATATCCGAAGAAAGTTCCGGATCCTAAAATCTCACGGATTCCACTGAGGACAAGCAGCCCGAAGATGAATCCGAAACTCATGCCCAACGCATCTATCAAGGAACGCCCCACCGTATTTTTGGAAGAGAAGGCTTCTTGACGGCCTAAGATTATGCAGTTAACCACAATTAAGGGGACATAAGGGCCCAGGTTTTTGGATAAGGGAGGAAAGAAAGCCGCCAGGAAACGGTCCGCCATGGTGACGAAAGTGGCAATGATCACGATATAACTGGCAATCCTCACCTGTCTGGGGATGAGTTTTTTTATGGAGGAGACCACCAGGGAGCTGAACACAAGCACAAAAGTGGTCGCCAACCCCATAGCCAAACCATTGATCATGGCATTGGTCACAGCTAAGGTAGGACACATTCCCAGGAGCTGGCGGAAGATGGGATTTTCTTTCCACAATCCTTTCAGGAATTCTTCACTTAAGGGTTTATTGGGCATGACTAGGCTTCCTGTTCAGATTTCCTGTCGATTTTAATGTCTTAACCCGTTCCAGAGAAGAATTGACAATGGTGAGCACGGATTCAGATGAAATGGTGGCTCCAGTGATGGTGTTCACTTCTGAGGGGCCCAGGTCTTGAGGAGACCTTGCTGGTGGTTTGCGGAGAGTAAGGGGGTGGGTGGCGTCCTTGTTTTCCCAATATTTTAGGAAAGTGTCTTTATCTGCAATCTTGGCACCCAGCCCAGGAGTTTCCGTCTGGTCTAGCACGGCAAGGCTTTTTATTCTGGACAGATCCGGGTTTGTCCCGATCATGAGGGTGATTTTATCTTGGAATCCCACACCAGAGGCATGGATGGCGAATCCGGTGAGTTGGCCGGATTCATCCTTGGCTCCGTACACGGAGAGATCTTTTTCCTGGTAAAGCTTCTGGCTTGTTTGGGTTCCAGGGACCACAGTTAAAATGGCCTGTTCAATCTCTCTCTGTTTATTCAATGCAATTCTCTCTTCTGTCATAAGACCCACCAGGGCCAAAAGGGCCCCTGAAATGATCCCCACAGAGGTCAGGACCACCATCATCCGGGCAGAAAGATTCACTTCTTACTCCTTTCTCCTAAGATTCGAGGCCTGGTGTAACGGTTGAGAAGAGGAACAAAAGTGTTCATAAACAGGATAGAATACATCATTCCTTCCGGGAAGCCGCCGAACAGGCGGATCAGACCCACTATGAGACCTATCCCCAGGGCATAAATCCAGGAGCCCATGGGAGTGATGGGTGAAGTGACCATATCCGTGGCCATGAAAAAGGCTCCGATCAACAGGCCTCCTGATAATGCATGAAAAAGAGGAGAAGCATATTTATCAGGATTGACAACCCAGAATATTCCAGTAAAAGCGGTCAATGAGATGAAAATCCCTGCAGGGATACGCCAGTCAATGGTTCTTTTCAGAATAAGATAAAATGCTCCTATGAGGAGGGCAGCGGCAGAAGTTTCTCCCAGGCAGCCGCCGATATTTCCCCAGAAAAGATCTGGGAGAGAAGTGAGAGTTCCCTGAGCCACCGCATCCTGGAATTTCAAGTTGGCCAAGGGAGTGGCATAAGTTGCAGCATCGATATTGGCTGCAGCGGGGGGGATCCAGGTGGTCATAGCCACAGGAAAGGCTGTTTGAAGGAAAGCCCTTCCTACCAAAGCAGGGTTAAAGATGTTATGGCCTAAGCCGCCGAAAGCTTGTTTTCCGATGGCTATAGCCACCACCGCTCCGATCACCGCTAATTCCAAAGGAAAGGAGGGAGGAAGTGTCATGGCCAAAAGAAGGCCGGTGATAACCGCTGATCCGTCTTTGAGGGATTGCACCTGTCGTTTTCTGGACCAAAGAAACAGAGATTCAGTGATAAGAGAGGCCACTACGCAGGTGACCAGCAAAACCGCAGCTTGGAGACGGAAAAAATAGAGAGAAGCCAGCACGGGAGGAACCAGACTCAAGATGACAGCGTGCATGATTTTGGGAGTAGAGTCTTGGTCCCTGAAATGAGGAGAGGACTGGAGGATGAAGGTGTTTTTAGCCATCAGCTTTTCTTTTCTCGTTTCAAGGCAGCGATTTTATTTTTCCCCCAGCGAATCCAGTGGACTAGAGGAATCTTGGATGGACAGATATACTGACAGCAGCCGCATTCCACACAATCAAGCGCCCCCCACATCTCGGCTTCTTGAAGATGATCGAACTGGGCGTACTTCATCAACTGAGTAGGAACCAGGTTCATAGGGCAGACATGAATGCATCTCCCGCAGCGGATACAGGTGTATTCTGGGCTTAAGGGAGGAGCAGTCCATGCCAACAAGCCGGAGGATCCCTTGATCACAGGCACACCCAGACTCCATTGGGCGATTCCCATCAACGGCCCTCCCATCACCAGGATATCCACTCCTTCTTTGAGGCCTCCGCAGAATTCAATCACTTTCTGGAAAGGAGTACCCATGCGTACAAGGACATTCTTTGGCTCTCCGATGCCATCTCCTGAGACAGTCAAAACTCTCTCATACAGAGGCTTGCCTTTACTCACAGCATCCCAGATGGCCTTGGTGGTTCCCACGTTTTGGACTACGATTCCCACATCAAAAGGGAGGCCTCCGCGGGGGACTTCTCTGTTGAGCAGGGCATAGATCAGATTTTTTTCTGCTCCTTGGGGATATTTGGTTTTGAGCAGCACCACTTCTACTGTTTTATGTTTGGCTTTTTGCTGGAAAAGATGGAAGGCCTTTTTCTTGTTGTCCTCTATGGCCACCAAAATCCTTTCTGCCCCGGTGGCCATTCGGATCAATTCGGCTCCGTTGAGAATCTCTTCTGGATATTCCATCATCAGTCTGTAATCAGCGGTGAGAAAAGGCTCGCATTCACAGCCGTTGATGATCACGGTGTCAATGGGCTTGTCTTTGGGCGGAGAAAGCTTGACCGCAGTGGGAAAAGCGGCTCCTCCCAGCCCCACAATTCCTCCCTCCTTTACCCTTTGGCGTATTTCATCAGGGGAAAGCGAAAAGGGATGCTCGGTTTCTGGAAGAGGAGATGAAATACGTTCTTCTCCATCATTTCTGATGGTCAGGGCAGGGATGGAACGGCCGCTGGGATGAGGGTGATTGCCCACAGCAATCACCTTTCCCGATACGCTGGAGTGCACACAGGCGGAAAAGAGGGCTGAACTGGCGCCGATCTTTTGACCCACAAAGACTTGGTCTCCTTTTTTAACCAGAGGTTGAGCAGGCTTGCCAAAATGCTGGAGCAAAGGAAGGATGACTTTTTCCGGAGCAGGCATGGCTTCGATGGCTTTATCAGCAGTCCGTTGTTTAAATTCTGGAGGATGGATACCGTTTGGAAAGGACCTGGCCTTCATCATTGATCAAATTAGAGTGAGGATCAAGAGAAATAAGAACATAAAGTTTAGTCATTCTTCTCCAGGATTGTCAACCCTTGAATCGATTCAAGCGGCTCTCTCAACACTCCTGCTGTATTTATCCTTTTTAGTAGGGAATATTATATGGTAGAATGAATGATCGATCGGTCAAGCGCAGGATTTGAGATGAATATTGAGATCAAGGAAGTCCAGGATGGCAGGGATCTGAAGACATTCATTTATCTTCCGGAAAAGATACATGCCCATCATGAAACCTGGGTTCCTCCCATATACTGGGACGAGAAGAGGTATTTCAACCCTAAAAAGAATAAAGCTTTTTCCTATTGTCCTGCCATCCTGCTTCTGGCAGTAAAGGAAAAAGAAGTGGTGGGGAGAATCATGGGGATAATCAATTCTCGATACAATCAATTCCGCAAACAAAAAACAGCCCGGTTTGGTTATCTGGAGGCATGGAAAGATGAACCAGTGGTGAGGGCTTTGTTGAGTGCCGTGGAGAAGTGGGCAAAGACCAAGGGAATGAAAAAGATAATCGGCCCTTACGGATTTTCTGACCAGGATCCAGAAGGCTTTTTGATTGAAGGATTTGAGAATCGGGCCACTATCGCCACCTATCACAACTTTCCCTGGATGCCTCATATGGTGGAGAGGATGGGATACACCAAAGACGTGGATTATTTTGTGTACAAGATTCAGGTCCCCAAGGAACCGCCCGAATTCTACAAGAAAATCTATGAGAGAGTGAAAAAAAGAGGGAATTTTGAGGTTGTTGAGTTCCGAAAGAAGAAAGAAATGAAGCCCTGGATCAAGCCCATTCTTCATCTTATGAATGAATGTTATACCAAGAGCAACATCTATGGCTACACTCCTTTAGATGAAGGGGAGATGGAGGTTTTGGCAAAACGTTATTTGCCCATCATCGATCCACGGTTCGTCAAAGTGGTGAAGAGAGGAGATGAAATTGCATCCTTTATCGTGGGCATTCCAGATATGACCGAAGGCATCCAGAAAGCTAAGGGAAGACTCTTCCCTTTGGGCTTCTTGAAGATACTGCGGGCGGCGAAAAAGACCAAGCAGCTGGATTTGCTGTTGGGAGCGATCAAGGAAAAATACCGGGGGCAGGGACTGGATGTGCTGATGGGAGTGAAGATGATACTATCAGCTCACCAGGCTGGCTTAGAAGTGGTGGATACCCACCACGAGATGGAAGCGAATGTCAAGGTCAGGGCGGAAATGGAGAGAATGGGAGGGAAGATTTACAAGCGCTTCCGCGTCTACCAGAAAACCTTGTAGCAGGTTTTTGCCCGGCGCTCAAAGAGGCCGTAACTATTTCTTTTTCCCTTTTTTTCCCACTTCTTCTTCCTAAATATTTTCTTCCCAGGCCATTCCAAAGACAAGAAGTAAGCCGCATTTGGATTATGGAAATGAAGAATCATTCGGTGATTTCTTTCTTAAAGTTTATTTGGCTTCAGCCCAGTTGATCCCCCAGCCCAGATGGACTTTCAAGGGGACTTTAAGGGGAAAGACGCCTTCCATTTTCTCCTTGACCATTGCTTCTAACTCATCCCTTTCCTCATCCGGCACCTCGAAAACCAGTTCATCGTGGACTTGAAGGATCATCTTGGATTTAAGGTTATTTTTTTGGAGCTCACGCCAGATATCGATCATGGCTTTTTTTATCAAATCCGCTGCAGTTCCTTGTATGGGGGTGTTCAGGGCGATGCGGCGGCCGACCTGTTGGGTGATTTTATCTTTATGTCTGAGTTCCGGGACCTGGCGTTTTCTTCCCAGAAGGGTTTCTGCATAGCCCTGTTGTTGAGCCTTTTTGACTCTTTTTTCCAAGAATTCTTGGACACGGGGATATTTTTGGTAATACAGATCGATGAAGTTCTGTGCTTCAGATGTCGATGTTCCCAGTTCTTTAGCCAGAGAAAAGGCTGAAGCCCCGTAGATGATACTGAAATTGATGATTTTGGCCCGGCGGCGCTGTTCCTCTGAGCAGAGGGAAGTCTGGGAGAAAACTTTAGAGGCTGTCTGCTGGTGGATATCCTGGTCTTGGAGAAATGTTTCCATCAACAAAGGGTCTTCAGAGAGATGGGCCAACACCCGGAGTTCAATTTGGCTGTAATCTGCGGCCAGCAGGAAATGGTTTTCCTGGGGGACGAAAGCCTGGCGGAACCTCCATCCCAATTCCCCTCTTACCGGAATGTTCTGGAGATTGGGATCACTGCTGGAAAGCCTTCCGGTGGCGGTGACCGTCTGGTTGTAAGAAGTATGAATTCGGCCGGTTTCAGAATTTACCAGATGAGGGAGAGAGTCGGCGTAGGTGGATTTCAGCTTGGCCAGCTGCCTGTATTCCAGGGCATACTTGGCTATGGGATAGGTCCGGGCCAGGTCCTGCAGAACGCTGAAGCTGGTGGAGTAGCCTCTGGTGATTTTGGTCCTTTTTGAGCAGGGGAGTTTCATTTTTTGGAACAAGATATGGGCGAGCTGCTGAGGAGAGTTAAGGTTGAATTCCTCACCGCATATCTCATATATCTTTTTTTCCAGATGGTCAAGATCAAACTGGAGCTCAGAAGAAAGGCTTTTTAAAGATTGAGTATCTAATTTAACTCCCCACATTTCCATGTCGGCCAGGACTTGAATAAGAGGAAGCTCTATATCCCGATAAAGCTTATCCAGCTTTCTCTGTTTGACTTTTGCCCAGAGGAGAGAGCTGAGTTGAAGAGCCAGATCCGCATCCTGGCAGGCATAAGGAGTGACCTTCTGGATATCCACGGCATTCATGGTCTTTTCTTTTTTTCCTTTGCCAGCGATCTTGCTGTAGGGAATGGTCTTGACCTGAAGGTAAGTGAGAGCCAGTTTATTCAGGTTGTGCTTACCCCAATTGGGCTCCAGCAGGTAGGAGAGGACCATGGAGTCAAGATCCATTCCTTGGATAGTGATTCCTTCTCTTTTGAGAACGATCAGGTCATACTTGATGTTCTGCCCGATTTTCTTAATCCTGGGATCGCAGAGAACTTCTTTAAGGGCAGTGAAGACCTTTTCCTTGGGCAGTTGAGAGGGAGCGCCTTGATAATCATGACCGAGGGGAATGTAGAAGGCATGGTGAGGTCTGGTGGATAATGAAATGCCCACCAGGCGGGCCCGGGTGGGGAGAGGGCTGTCCGTTTCTGTATCCAGGGAGACCTTTTTTGCCTTCTTTATCTCCGCGATCAGAGTCTGGAGTTGTTCCTCTTTCCACACAGCGGTGTAGTGCTTTTTATCCTGGGTCTGTTTTTCTGTGTATTCTGATAACAGGGTAGTAAATTCTAATTTTTGGAGGAGGGGAATGAGGGCTTTCAAGGTAGGTTCAGAGAGGGCGAAATCTTTAAGGTTAAATTTCAAATCCAGGTTTCTCTCGATGGTGACCAATTCCTTGCTCAACTTCAGCTTATCCAAATTCTTTTTGATGTTTTCCCGCAGTCTTCTGTTTTTGACTCCAGAGAGATTTTCAAGAAGTCTTTCCAGGGTACCGAATTGATTGATAAGGGCCTTTGAGGTTTTTTCTCCGATTCCGGGCACTCCCGGGATGTTGTCAGAGGGGTCACCCCACAGCGCCAGCACGTCGATCACTTGGTCTGGGGTTACTCCGAAGGACTCCTTTACCTTTTTTTGGTCCAGATATATTTCTTTTGTGGGATTGTATACAGTGATCCACTGGTTAACAAGCTGGAGGAGATCTTTATCGTGGCTGATAATGACAGAGGGAATGTTTTTTTTAGAGGTGCGCAGAGCCAGGCTCCCCAGGACATCATCAGCCTCGTATTTTTCATACTCAAAGAAAGGGATGTTCAGAGCATTTAGTATTTTTTTTAAAACAGGAAGCTGGACTTCTAGATCTTCAGGCATGGGTTTTCGATGGGCTTTATAGTCTTTAAAGACTTGATGCCGGACAGTCGGTCCCTTGACGTCAAAAACAACTCCCAAATAATGAGGATTTTCTTTTTCCTTTATCTTTTTGAGAGCAGCGAGGAATCCGTAGATGGCATTGGTGGGGAA
This sequence comes from Candidatus Aminicenantota bacterium, assembly GCA_046538375.1. Taxonomy (GTDB): domain Bacteria; phylum Acidobacteriota; class Aminicenantia; order Aminicenantales; family Aminicenantaceae; genus JBKHJA01. The sequence continues at coordinate 699 of JBKHJA010000005.1, read as the reverse complement.
GCCTTTGGAGGTGGAAAGCCCTTTGATGGCATAGAAGGAACGGTAAAGAAGGGAATTGCCGTCGATCAGAAATAGTTTTTTTCTCTCCATAGCAGATGAAATCTTTCACCCTGAACCGAAATGTTGCGGTGGCGGATGCAGCAGTAATGATATCTTGCTCAAGCTGTTTCTACTGGCTTTATTGTTCCTTTCCCCAAGGAGCTTGTTAAGAAGAATCTGGTTCTCTTTTTGAAGTGAGAAAATGGTCAAATTTCCCTTCCCGTATTTGTTTAATAATCTGATGGTGTTGGTCGCTGACCAAGTTTTGTACTTTCTCTTCAAGATCAAGATGGTTGAGATGGGGAGCATAAGAGGTCTTCCGGGAGAAGAGAAGTTGGCCGGTTGAATACACAAGGGTTTCAACATAATGAGCTTTTGCTCCTGCATCCTGAGTTTGGATGTGGAGGGAAAATCCATGGTGTTTGATTTCAGAATTAAGACCGGCCACCTGAACGCCTCTTCATCTATTTTAATTATTATACTCTCAACATTTGAATTATCAAGATATTTAGTGAGCGTCTTTTTTTCCGGGGTAAAAAGATGTTTGGGGATGGCTGAAGCGACCATTGAAGGTTTAGCCTTCCTGAATCGTCCATGGAGGGCAACCGATGAAATCGGCCGCCGAGTATGTTTGAGCATACTCAGATAAGACATATGAAA
>JBKHJA010000069.1:0-14479 GCA_046538375.1 Candidatus Aminicenantota bacterium | reverse complement strand
CCCTTCCGAAGGTTGACCCCCTTCCGAAGGTTGCTACCCCCTTCCGCCCGGCCCGCCCTTCCGCCCGTTAATCCTTGAGTGGAAATGTATTCTTATCAAAATTAAGTTTGTTGTTCAAACGCTTAAAAGAATAAAGCTTGATGGCGATGAGGCCGATGGAGATTAATGCTGCCATAATCTGAAAGTGGGGAGCAAAGATAAGTATCAAAGTGACCACTGTGGAGTTGATGAATTTCCCGGCGGGGCTGTAATTCAACAGATAGACCTTTCTGTCCACTTTATAAAAATAATTCGGGGATATAAGGCCAAATTTCAAGAATTGGCCGCTGAGGTAAAAGTCGATAAAGGCAAAATTTAAAAGATAAATTACCACAGGAAGGAACAGATAAGGACGAAAAAAGAGGAAATTTATGTAGAAAAAGAGGATTTCAACTCTATCTGCAATGATATCTATTATTGCTCCCAGAATAGTCTCCTGCTTGAAAAACCGGGCGCAAAATCCGTCTGCCACATCTCCCACCCAGTGGATTCCCAGGCCGACGAAATTATAGAGAGGACTTCTCTCCACAACAGCCAGAGTGAAAAATACAAGTGAGCCTGATAGCCGGAGAAGGGTGATAATGTTTGCTTCACTAAAAATATTTTCTGGATTCCTCGGTTTGAACATCATGAGCAAACTTGTTTTATTTTTTCTGTATTGTTTTCCGGAGTTTCCTAGATTTTAGCCGGCCAAGGTGCCTCAAAAAGACCATTTCCGTGGATATCAATAAACACCGGATTGGTGATGGCTTGAGGAAAGGATGCTCTTTCCGGTAACCAATTATAAGAGGATCCTTGAACCACAGGGAATTGACTCTTGTCTCCCAGAATTTCAACTGTAAACCAGAGGTCATTCTTTATAGCTGTAAGGTCAAGAATTTCTTATTTCTGCTGTCCAGGCAACTGTGGCCATTCCGGCTCGATTTGCTTTTGGCAATTATTTGGCAGCTTGGATGCGGAGGGTCAGCTTGAAATGCTTCTTGGCCACCTTATCAAGAATTTGATCGCCGTGGCGACGGACCAGCTTCAGTCCTGCCACTTCGGCATGAGGGGAAGAGCCTTTGGGGAGATCCACTCCGAATTCCTGGGAAAGGAAATACAGCCGCCTGAGGAATTCTGCTCTTGCCAAGATGGAAGCCGCTGCCACAGCCAAATCCTGCTCAGCCTTTGGCTTCTGGATAAGCTGGATGGTCTTCCCCTTCTCCATCAGGGCATTGAGCACATAAAGCTTGTCGCCGAACTGATCGGTTACAGCCATGGAGCAGTGGACTTCTTCCAGGATATTTTCGATGGCCCGCGAATGGGCCCAGGCCAGGATTCTGTTTAAATTCCTCAGCTTTCCGTACAGCAGGTTGTACTTTTCAGGGCCAATGACCACCAATGAATGCCTGTATCCCGTTTTGATGAGCCGGGCAAACTCCCGGACCCGGCTGTCAGAAAATTTTTTGCTGTCCTTGACTCCAAGTTCTTTCAGGACTTCCTCCTGTTCATGGAGAATGAAAACTCCGGCCACCACCAACGGGCCAAAATAGTCGCCTTTACCCGACTCATCGGTGCCGATATGGCCTTTTTCCGGAGGGAAAAGATCAGATTGCTGCATTATTCCTCAATGAAAACCAGGCGCTCAAAAAAATTTATGCTCTCAGCAAAAATCTAGGATCAGTTTCATCCCTTTCAAAACAAGAATTGTTTGTTCTAGAACTGGCGAAGGCCCATGGGTAAAAAAACCGTTTTTTGATCCCATTGGCTTGAGCTTCATCATCGCAACAGATTCCGGCCTTTGGCCTCTTTTACCAAATCTGCTCTGAATTTAGGATGGGCAATGTTTATCAATGCTCTGGTCCTCTCCTGCAGATTTTTTCCATGCAGGTAGGCCACTCCGTATTCTGTCACCACATACTTGACATCGGCTCTGGTGGTCACCACCCCGGCGCCTTTTTTCAGAAAAGGGACAATCCGGGACATCTCCCCTTTCTTGGCCGTTGAGGGAAGAGCAATGATGGGTTTCCCCCCTCTGGAGTGAGCAGCGCCTCGAATGAAGTCCACCTGTCCTCCAAACCCGCTGTAGATGTAAGTGCCGATAGAATCCGAGCAGACCTGGCCGGTTATGTCCACTTCAATGGCTGAATTTATGGCCACCATGTTATCGTTGCGGGAAACATTGAAAGGGTGATTGGTGTATTCTGTGGGATGGGCTTCAAAGACAGGATTATTGTCAGCAAAATCGTACAGCTTTTTAGATCCCAACAAGAAAGTCAGGATCACTTTATTAGGATGAAAGGTTTTTCTGGCTCCGGTGATCATGCCGGACTCGATAGCTTCCATCACCCCATCTGAGACCATTTCGGTGTGAATCCCCAGATCCCTCCGGCCTTTCAAGGCAGAAAGGACAGCATCCGGTATTCCGCCGATACCCAACTGAAGTGATGAGCCGTCTTCGATCAAATCAGCAATAAAATGTCCGATCTTCCTTTCCACTTCGCTGAAAGGCTTCTTCTCCAGCTCAGGCAAATCTTCAGATATTTCCACCACCTTGTCTACCCGAGAAGCATGGATAAAAGAATCTCCCAGAACCCGGGGCATTTTTTCGTTCACCTGGGCAATCACTATCTTTGCTGTCTCGGCGGCTGCCTTGGAGGCCAGCACCTCCACCCCAAAGCTCATGAATCCATGCTCATCAGGAGGAGAGAGATGAAGCACAGCCACATCTATGGGCATCTGACCGGAATAGAAGAGTTCAGGAATTTGGTGGAGAAATATGGGCACATAATCGGCTCGGCCCTGGTTGATGGCTTTCCTGTCAGCAGGACCCACAAAAAGAGAATTATGACGAAAATGGCCTTCCATCCCAGGCTGTGAGAAAGGATCTTCGCCTAACAGGAGCACATGAGCCAGCTCCACTTTTTCCAACTCATCCTTTCTGGAAGCCAGAGCCTTCATCAACACATAAGGGGTGGCGGCATTGCCGCTTACGTACACACGATTTCCGCTTTTGATCTCAGCCACAGCCTGTTCAGCGGTCACTAACTTTTTTCTGTAATCATCCACCCAGCTCATCTGTTTTCCTCTTTTTGAATTTAGCGGTCTCTTTAAAAGAGGCCTGCCGTTCCCTTATCTGCGTTTTTTCCTCTTTTTCTTGGTGTTCAAATACTTGTCTATCTCCATAGCAGCCACCCGGCCGTCCCCCATGGCCAGGATAACAGTCGCTCCTCCTCTGATGATATCTCCTCCTGCAAAGATTCCTTTCATGCTGGTGCCCATGGTATCCCAATCCACTTCAATGTTTCCCCATTTCCCCACCTTCAGCCCGGGCGTGGTCTTGGGTATCAAAGGATTAGGGCTCTGGCCGATTGCCACCACCACCATATCCACCTCCATGGTGAATTCTGAGCCCGGAATGGGAACAGGCCGACGCCGGCCGGATGCATCGGGCTCACCCAGCTTCATTCTTATGCATTCCATGGCCTTCACTCGGCCGTTCTCATTTCCCGTGTACTTTATGGGCGCGGTCAGGAACTGGAATTCAATCCCTTCTTCCTCAGCATGTTTGACTTCTTCAACCCGAGCGGGCATTTCCACTCTGGATCGGCGGTAGATGATAGCAGCCTGCTCTGCTCCCAGCCTCTTGGCCGTCCGAACCGAATCCATGGCCACGTTGCCGCCGCCGATGACCGCTGCTCTCCTTGCCACATACACAGGAGTATCATACTGGGGAAACTGGTAGGCTTTCATCAGATTGACCCGGGTTAAATATTCGTTGGCGGAATAGACCCCGATCAAATTCTCGCCGGGAATCCGCATAAAATTGGGCAGGCCGGCCCCCGTCCCTATAAAAAAGGCTTCATAGCCGTCTTTCTTCAAATCTTCCAGGGTGGCTGTCATCCCTATGATAAAATTTGTTTTTAGTTCAACTCCCAGTTTCTTGAGGTAATCCACCTCTGATTCGAGTATTTTTTTGGGGAGCCTGAATTCAGGAATACCGTACACCAGAACGCCTCCAGCCTTGTGCAGGGCCTCGAAGATAGTGACCTGATGTCCCTTTTTAGCCAGTTCTCCTGCCACGGTCAAACCAGCCGGCCCGGCCCCTATCACCGCCACTTTATGGCCGGTGGATGGAGGAATGGAAGGGACAAACACTTCCCCCTTCATCCTCTCATAATCGGAAACAAACCTCTCCAGGTTGCCGATGGCCACCGGATTGCCGGTGGCCTTTTTAATATTGCAGAGTTCTTCACACTGGGTTTCCTGGGGACACACCCGGCCGCAGATGGCCGGAAGACTGTTGGTCTCTTTGATCTTTCGCACACTCTGGACAAAATCGCCAATTTCTATCATCTTGATGAAGGTGGGAATATCAATCCCCACCGGACAGCCCAAAACGCATTGAGGATTGGCACAGTCCAGGCATCGACTGGCTTCCCGCTTGGCGATCTCCGCAGCCAATCCTAAATTCACTTCGTTGAAGTCCTGGTTTCTCTCTTCAGCCTCCCGTTCTGGCATTTTCTGGCGGGAAATTTTCATCCTTTCCTTGGCAGAGGTTGACTTGCGCAGTTTTTTCCGCCATTCCTGGTTGAATTTCTCTCTGAGCCTTTCTTTTTCTTCAGGAGATAATTTCTTTTTTTCAGCCATTTTTTCTCATTATTCTCAGGAAAATTCTTCTTTCTCCCAGTAACAAAGGGAATGGATTTCGTCCTCAAAATAAGTCTTGCGGCGGGCGAAGAGCTCTTCCCAGTCCACAAGATGGCCGTCGAATTCCGGCCCATCCACGCAGGCGAATTTTGTCCTGCCGTCCACTGTTACCCGGCAGGCTCCGCACATGCCTGTCCCATCCACCATGATAGGATTGAGGCTGACCAGGGTTTTTATTTTTTTCCTCCTGGTGGCCTCACAGCAGGCGGACATCAAGTAGGTGCAGCCGATAGACATCACCCGGTCCACCTTGTTCTTTCTTTTTATGATATCTTTGAGAACAGCGGGAACAAACTCCTTGCAGTCATAGAGGCTGTCTCTAGCGGAAACAAATATCTCATCGCTCACTTCCTTGAATTTATCTTCCCAGTACATCAGATAACTGGCTTTGACATCTATCAAAGTGATGACTCTGTTTCCTGCTTCCTTCAACGCTCTGGCGATAGGATAGATGGCACCGATCCCAAAACAGCCTCCAGCACAAACCACTGTTCCGTACTTCTCTATCTCAGTAGGTTTACCAAGAGGGCCGACACAAACAGGAACCTCATCCCCGCTCTGGAGCAGAGAAATCTTATGAGTGGAAGTGCCCACCACCAGAACCACAGAAGTGACCGACCCCTTTTCTTTATCCCAGTCAGCGATAGTCAAGGGAATCCTTTCTCCTCTCTCATCGGGCATGATGATGACAAACTGACCGGGCTTGCATTTTCGGGCTATTTCCGGTACCTCCACCTCCAGAAGGTGGATATTGGGTACCAAACGCTCTCTATTCAAAACTTTAGCCATTATTCCTCTCTCTTAATCCTTACTGGAATGGGACCAAGGAATCCTGAAAAATGAGATCTTGGCGAAGAGGCCCATAACAGACTGGCCATGGAAAAATCTGAACTCTGGGCTGCCAAGAAGCTGGTCTGGACTATTCCCGGGGGAAGAGAGGAAGAAATTTTTGCTTCGCCTGCTGCTTTTCCGCGGGAGGATTCAACCACCAGTGTTTCTCCTTCCTTCAACCGCAGTCTTTCTGCATCCTCAGGAGATAATTTTATCCACCTGGAATCTCTGATCTTCCTCATTCCCTTGTTATCCTCAGAAAACACCAGGCCTCTGTAGTAATCCAGGTTGTAATCCAAAAGAAGAAGATAAGGAAATTTCCTGGTGGCCCTGGCCGCTTTAGGAAATACCCGGGGAGAAACAAATTTCTTTTCTCCCCCTCTCTCTTCCTTAATGAAAATCTTTTTCCCTTTCTCCAGATTGGAGTAAACGGCTTTGGCAAATCCGGGAATAGTCTGCTGGATTTCTTTCATGATCTGGGACGGCTTGTTGTAATCAAAACGGGCTTTTCCCATCTTCCCAGCCAACTGAGAAATGATCCACCAATCGGGTTTGGCTTCTCCCACAGGCTCTATCACTTTCTTCCACTTCTGGACCCTTCCTTCCGCATTGACTGTGATTCCCTCTTCTTCTAAAAAAGTGGTGGCGGGAAAGACAGCATCAGCCATGTCTAAATTTGCGCTGTTGTAACTATCCTGGACCACTAGGAATTCAGGCTTCCTTTTCCTGGGGTAGGGAAAAGCTCCTCCCACATAAAGGGCTTTAATGTCTCTTGATGAGGCGGCCGGGATGATTTCCGAAAAGCTGGATCCCGCACCGGAAAAACGGCGGCCTATTTCGAATATCCCCCGCAAATTATTTTCCAGAGCCAGGGGAAATATCTTGGCATCTCGTAGAAGGGCCAGGTTCCAAAGGGCTGCCAGATTCTGGAGGGCTGAGCTGGAATGGGTCAAACGGGTGCCGAAAAGAACCACCGCTTCCCCATGGGCAAAAAACTCTGCTGCCCGCCTCAGTTCCTCTTCCTTTAAACCTGTCATTTTATAAACCCTGGAGGAATTAAGGCTGTCTAAAAACTCCTTGAAGCCATCCATCCCTTGAACTTGAGAAAAATCTTCCACCTCCTCTTTCTCCAGGATGAATTTGGAGAGATAAGCCAACACATAAAATTCTCTCCCTGGTTGATGGCGGAGAAAAAACGAACAGAATCGATTCAAAGAAAGCTCCACAGGAGAGGCGGCCATGAGGTGGGCGCCGTTTTTCAAAGCCTCTAAAACCTCAAGCCACATTATGGGATGAGAAATCACCAGATCTTCCCCAAGAACAAATATGGTCTTCGCTCTGGCTATATCCTCTATCCTGTAATTCAATTGAAGAGGAAGAGCGTTCTCTTGGGCCAGCTCCTCAAAAAGAGCAAAAGGAGAATAACTGGAAGAATCCTCAACGTTTTTTGTCTTCAAGGTGTCCCTGGCAAATCTATAGAAAACATAGCTGTCTTCACAACTCAACTGAGGAGAAGTGACCACAGCTATCTCTTTCCCTTTGTATTTCTTCAGCCTCTGAGCCACATAATCCAGCGCCTCTTCCCATTCCACTTCTTCCAGCTCTTTTTTGCGGCGGATCAAAGGCTTCAGGATCCTCTGCGGGCTGTAAACAACATCTCTGTTGAGGAATCTCCCTTTGACACAGGCCTGGCCTCTATTCACTGCCCCCTCATCTACAGGCTGGGAACGGAGAACCTTTCCTTTTTTCAGATCTATTCTCAAGGTGCATCCTTGGCTGCACAAGGCACAGGTGGTCTCTTTTTCTTCATCAGGCAGGGTTTCATACTTGAGGAATCTTTCTTCCAGAGCTCCGGTGGGGCACACATCCACACAGGCTCCGCAAAACTGGCATCCTGATTCAAGCAGAGGACGATCCAGGGCTGTGCCCACCACGGCCCGCGATCCTCTGTAGATGAAGGAAACGGCCGCAGCCCCCCTCACCTCATCACACACTCTGACACATCTTCCACAAAGGATACACAAATTATAGTTTCGGTCAAAGAAGGGGTCATCCTTTTTGACATCAAAATCTCGATACAGCGCAGGAAACTTGACTCTTTTTAAGCCTATCTGTTCGGCCACATCCTGCAGCTCACAGCGGTGATTGTTAGAACACAGCACACAGCCGGTGACTTCGCCCACTTTCCGGATAGTGGATTTGTACTCATCACAATTTTCCTTCTCCGAACAGATCAGACAGGCATGGGGATGCTCGGAAAGGATAAGCTCGAAGATCTCTCTTCTCAGCCTTTTTAGACGAGGGGTCTGAGTCTTTATTTCCATCCCCTCCTCCACATAAGTGCTGCAGGAGGGAGGAAAGCCCTTCCTCCCCTTGACTTCCACGATGCACAATCGACAGCCGGTGAAAGGAGCCAAGCGGGAATGGTCGCAAAGAGAAGGAATGTCAATTCCATTCTTCCTTGCTGCCTCCAGAATGGTCTTGTTTTCTTCTGTTTCGATTTCCCGGCCGTCAATGATGATTTTCACTGCTCAGCTCTCTTCCTGGGTCTTTTTTTCAGAATTCTATCCCTCTTCTTTCCCGTATATTTGGAAACAGCATTCACCTTAGGAGGGCAAACGTCATAGCAGGCCCCACACTTGATGCACAAGTCCTGATCGATCACATGAACTTTTTTTCTTTCCCCGCTGATGGCATCCACCGGACAGTTCTTCAAGCATAAAAGGCAGCCCACACATTTCCGGGGCTCGATGTAATAGGCGATCAAATCCTTACAAACCAAAGCCGGACAGGCTTTTTCTTTGATGTGGGCTTCATATTCGTCCCCAAAATAGCGGAGGGTGGTCAAAACGGGATTGGGTGCTGTCTGTCCCAGCCCGCACAGAGAAGCTGTGTTGACAGTCCTGGCCAAATCCTCAAGCTTGTCAATATCTCCCTCTTCCCCTTTACCCTGAGTTATGCGGGTCAAAATTTCTACCATCTGTCTGGTTCCCAACCGGCAGGGGACACACTTCCCGCATGATTCTTCCTGGGTGAAATTCAGAAAGTAGCGGGCAACATCCACCATGCAGGTCTCCTCATCCATGACGATCATTCCCCCTGATCCCATGATGGAGCCAGCTTTGGTCAAGGTGTCGTAATCCACCGGCAGATCAATCTTCTCACTGGGGATACATCCCCCTGAGGGGCCTCCTGTCTGGACGGCCTTAAATTTTTTACCGTCCTTGATGCCCCCCCCGATATCATAGATGATTTCTCTCAGGGTTATGCCCATGGGCACTTCCACCAGCCCGGTGTTGTTGATCTTGCCCACCAGGGAAAAGATTTTTGTTCCTTTGCTCTTTCTGGTGCCTACCTGAGAGTACCCCTCAGCCCCTTTTCTCAATATCAAAGGCACGTTGGCCCAGGTCTCCACATTGTTGATGTTGGTGGGCCTGCCCCACAAACCCTGCTGGGCAGGGAAAGGTGGTCTCTGCCGGGGGAAGGCACGTTTTCCCTCGATAGAAGCCATCAAAGATGTCTCCTCTCCAGAAACAAAAGCTCCTGCTCCCTCCACCACATGGATATCAAAGTGGAATTCGGAACCGAGAATGGACTCACCCAGCAGGCCGCATTTTCTGGCCTCCTTGAGAGCTTTGCTCACATTCTTGACAGCCAGAGGATATTCGGTCCGGACATAGATGAAGCCTTCGGTGGCTCCGATGGCATAGGCACCGATGATCATGCCTTCCACCACACTGTGGGGATTCCCTTCCAGCAGGCTTCTATCCATGTAGGCTCCTGGATCTCCTTCATCAGCATTGCAGATGATATATCTCTCTTCTGATTTGACTTCTCGACATATTTCCCATTTTTTTCCGGTAGGAAAACCAGCTCCTCCTCTGCCTCTCAAACCAGAGGCTTTTATTTCAGCAATCACCTCCTCTGAGGTCATGTCAAACAGCACATCAGCCAGCGCCTGGTATCCATCCAGGCTGATATAGCTTTCCAGGTCTGTGGGGTCGATTCGAGGATTATTCTCGGTCAGAAGCCGGGTTTGCTTCTGGTAAAACAGAATATCCTGCTGTTTGCTGGCCTCCTTCCCGGTGGCTGCGTCCTTGTAGACCAGGGAAGGGATGACTTTATCCTTGAGGATGGTTTTTTCGATGATTTCAGAGACATCCTTGGGCTCCAGGTTTTTATAAAAAATCCCTTCAGGCAAGACAATTATATTGGGTTCGAGTTCGCAAAAACCATGACACCCGGTGATCCTCACCCCTACTCTGTCTTTGAGCCCTTTCTTTTCCAGCTCCTGCTCAACGGCTTCTATAATCTGGAGCGAACCGCTGGCCTGACCGCAGGTCCCAGAGGAGATGACGATGGTCTTTTCATAGGAAGGCCGGGAATCAAGAATCTGCTGCTTCCATCTGGCCAGCTCTTCCGGATAACTTATTTTTTTCATGGCCGCAAATCTGTGTTCTGGTACTCCTGGAGAATCTTATCCACTTTTTTCAGGTTGATGTGAGAATAATACTTGCCGTCCACCACCACTACCGGGCCGATAGCACAACACCCCAGACAGTTGACTGTTTCCAGGGAGAATTTTTTATCGGCTGTGGTCTGGCCCACATTGATATCCAGCTTTCTCTCCAATTCTTCGGCAATCTGAACCCCGCCCCGGACATGACAGGCTGTTCCTAAACAAACAGTGATCAAATGCTTGCCTCTGGGCTCCAGAGTGAAAGCCTTATAAAAGGTGAGAACGCCGAAGATCTCGCTCTCAGATATATTCAAATACTCGGACATCGCAGATATGCTTTCAGCAGGAATATAACCATATTCCTTCTGGACTCTGTGCAGAATATGGATGAGTTCCTTCTGAATAGGACGGAACTCATGAAGGATTTTGTTTATCTCCACCATGGGTCAGCTTTCAGAGAAAAACTTTTCTTTGCAGCTCAGACCGAATCTCTGAGCGATGGCCTTTCTGACCATCTCCCCTTTATAAACATAAACTCCCCGGGCCAGGGCTCTGTTCTTCTTCAGCGCTTGATCGATCCCCCCCTCTCCTATTTCCAGCAGGCAGGGAGAAACCAGGTTGGACAATACCCTGGTGGAGGTCCGGCTGACCGCAGAGGTGATATTGGGGACGCAGTAATGGACCACTCCATGTTCAACAAAGGTGGGATGTTCGAGAGTGGTCAACCGGCTGGTTTCCACACATCCACCCTGGTCAATGGCCAAATCGATGAGGATGGATCCTTTTTTCATGCTCCTGACCATTTCTCTGGTGATCATCACAGGAGCTTTCTCGCCCGGCCGCAGCACAGCACCGATCAGAACATCGGCAATCCTGGCCATCCGGGTCAGGTTGTATTTGCTGGCGAAAAGAGTGATCAATCTCCCTTGAGTCATGTCTTCAAGCTGTCTCAGCCTGCCCATATTCCGGCCCAGAGCAATGGTGTGGGCACCTGCACCCAGCATGGCCTTGATGGCACTCCGGGCTAAAACGCCGCTGCCCACTATGACCGCGGTGGCGGGAGGCACACTCACCACTCCCCCCATAATCAATCCCCGTCCTCCCTCACAGGTCTGAAGATAATGACCTGAGATAACCAGGCACATCTGTCCTGCCACCTCACTCAAGCTTTCGATAAAAGGAAGGACACGATTGTCTTCTTCCACGATTTCGTAGCCGATGATGGTCACTTTTTTGTCGAGAAGTTCCTCCAGCAGGTTTTTTCGGGCCACAGCGAGGTGATGAAATCCAAACAATATCTGGTTCTTTCTGGCCAGTCGGCATTCTTCTTGATTAAGAGGAGAAATATTCAGAACCACATCTGAACGGCCGAAAACTTCATCTTTGGTAAAGACAATATTCGCTCCCTGAGAAGCAAAATCTTCATTGGAGTAACCAGATTTCAGCCCTGCTCCTGCCTGCACATACACGGTGTGTCCTTTTTCTGTTAACAGGGAAACACTGCTGGGAGTGAGACCGGCGCGGTTTTCTATTTTTCCGCTTTCGTTTATCACGCCAACGTTCATGACTGCCTCCTCGAATCGAAGACGGATTATATTAACAAATATTTTGGGTGACCTCAATAAAGAAAGAAAAAAATCTTGCTTTTCTCTCCTTTGCCACAGCCATTCAGGCAAAAAAACCTCAAAGTCAGATAGAAATAATCAGCGCATTTGAAAAGCAGCGCAAAAGAGAGAATCAAAGCCGCGAAATAGATAGATATCATTTATTCAGTCTTTCTCTGGAAAACGATCTTACCGCCCAAAACAGTCATCTTCACCTCAGCTCCTCTGATTTTCTCAGGGGCAATCTCAAAAAGATTTTTATCCAGCACCACCAGGTCAGCAAGCTTTCCTCTCGCTATGGACCCCTTTTCCTTTTCGGCAAATTCGGCATAAGCTCCGTTGAGGGTGTAACCTCTGAGAGCTTCTTCCAGGGATATTTTCTGCTCTGGAAACCAGCCCCGGGGATGCCGGCCGTCCAAAGTCCGCCTGGTGACCGCAGCATAAATCCCGGTCAAAGGATTGAGAGGAGCAACAGTCCAGTCTGAACCACAGGCTAACACCGCTCCCTTCTTCCTTAAAGACTCAAAGGCATAGCTGGTCCGGCATCTCTCTGGGCCGATCTTTTTTTCTGCCCATCTTCCGTCATCTACGGCGTGATAAGGTTGAACAGAAGCGATGACATCAAGTTTGGCTATTCTTTCCATATCCTCAGGGAGAAGATGCTGGGCGTGCTCGATCCTCCAGCGCCTGTCCCGGGAAGGATTTTTCAAGATGGCTTTTTCGAAAATATCAAGGATGATGTGGTTGGCCTTATCGCCGATAGCATGAACAGCCACCTGAAGACCAGCCAAATCTGCCTTAAGGATGCGTTTCTCCATAATCCCCGGCGGAAACATGTGAGAATGGAGGATTCCCCTCCCGGAGGGATTGTCTGAATAAGGCTCAAAAAACAGAGCTGTGGACGATCCCAACGAACCATCCACAAAACCTTTCAATCCACCGATCTTTAAAAAACGGCTGCCAAATGGAGATTTCAACTTGAGTCCGGCCAAAAGATCAACTTCGGTCACAGGAATATACACATAAACACAAACAGTCAGCTTATTCCTCCTTAAAAGTTCCTGATAGACCTCAAAATTAGAGGCATCACCCATATCATGAACAGAAGTCACTCCCACTTCACCGGCATGTTTCATGGCTTCTTGAGCAGCTCTCATCTTTTCTTCAAAAGAAGGCTCCGGAATATGCTTCTCCACCAGGGCTATGGCCGCATCCTTGAGAATACCGGTAGGCTCTCCTGTTTGGGAGTGCTTGAGGATTTCGCCTCCCTCTGGAGAAGGGGTACTCCTGGTTATGCCTGCAATTTGCAGAGCCAAGCTGTTCACCAGAACCATATGGCCGTCATGGCGGTTCACACACACCGGATTATGGGGGGTCACTTCATCAATCCATTCCCTGCTGGGAAGCAGAGGAGGGTCAAACTGATGGTGGTCCCAGCCGCCTTGAAGGATCCATTCTCCTCTGTTCAAGCTCCTGGCTTTCTTTTCTATTCTGGATATAAACTCCTGGCGGCTGCGGGCATCTCTCAACTGTATACTGGAAAGAGCAAATCCTCCGTCAAGAAAATGGGTGTGGCTGTCTATGAAACCGGGAACAAGGAAGCTGCCTTCCAGATCGATGACCCGGGTGTGCTCCTTAACCAGCTTTTTTATGTGGAGGGAAGTCCCCACCTCCAATATCTTTTCTTCTTTAACCGCCACCGCTTCAGCCCAGGGTTGATCTGGATTGACCGTCCATACCACTCCGTTAAGAAAAACAATATCAGCGGCCTCTTTTTTCGGCTGGCTGGCGGATGAGAGAACCAGGGAAAAAATAAAAAATAAAATCATAAAATGGAGCCCTTTCATGGTCACCTCCAGTTTTTCAGAGTAAGCGTCCTGTTTTAAACGCTCTCCAAAGGATAATGTTTTTTAGTGACCGGTTCCCCGCGGCAAGCGGCGGGACATCTCAACCCATGGTCACAACTCAATGTGTATGAAATCCCGGGGGATAACCAGCTTTCCTGTGTAGTTTTCCCGGATCTCTTTTTCTATTTCCACCACAGAAAAATCCAGCTCTCCAAAGAAATGACAGGGAATCAGAAATTTTACCTCAGCTTGAGCAGCAAGCTGGCCCAACTCAAGCGCGTGGGTGTGCATTTTGTGCAGGGAAGGATATTTTCGGAAAAAACGGGAAGGAGCACTGCAGTCATGGATCAGGCAGTCTGCCTTCCCGGCCCGTTGAAAAAGGGGGATATGAGGAGAGGAGTCACCAGAGTAGACCAGCTCCCTTCCCTTCTCTTCAAAATAAAAATGAAAGGCCAAAGAAGACGAGTCATGGGGAACAGGCACACAGGAAACCCGCATCGAAGGAGACAGCCGGACAGCTTTGTTTTGTTCAAAAACCTCAAAACGAATCCTGGTTTTTATCTTCTCTTCCCGCAGGCGAAAAAGATCGAGAAGGGCCTTGGAGAACTGGATGGACTCTGGTGAGCCGTACAGAGGAATAAGGCACTCCTCCAGCATCAAGCTGTGCACAAGTGAAGGCAGGCCGTAGATATGATCGGGATGGATGTGAGTGATCAGAATGGAGGAAATCCGGCGGGGATCAAAGTTGAGTTTCTTTATTTTCTGGATGACACTCCCCGGACAATCCACCAGGACCAACGAATCATCTTCTGACAGGAGCAAAGAAGTATTGTCCCGCTCTCTGGTGGCCACAGAACCTCCGGTCCCGAGAAAATGAACTTCAGCCATTTCTCCGCTTTTATGAGACTCCTTTATAAATGAAACAGGAGCCAAAATCAACTTTTCCATGGAAGCAGTAAGCATCTCTGTTTCCGTGATAGGGGGTGAGGGAGGGGGGTCGTCAGCACGCT
>JBKHJA010000068.1:0-14546 GCA_046538375.1 Candidatus Aminicenantota bacterium | reverse complement strand
TTTTTTCCCTTTTTGACTTGAGGATTTCCCTGTGCTATAAGATTTTTTTCCATTACACATACAAAAAGGAGGAATCCATGAAAAGCTCAAAGAGAGGAAGCTGGTGTGTCCTCGGCTTCATCGGACTTGCCGTCACCTGCCTTGTCTTTTTGGTCGGTATCGGAATTTCACAGGAGAAAAAAGCAGAAAAAGAAATAAAACCGCCGGCAGCGAAAAAAATCAAAAAGGAGCTGACCATACACGGGGATACCCGTATCGATTATTACTACTGGCTGAAAGAGCGGGAAAATCCCGAAGTCATCGAATATTTAAAGGCTGAGAATGAATACCTGAAGGCTGTTATGAAGCATACAGAACCCCTCCAGAAAAAGCTTTACAACGAAATTATCGGGAGAATCAAGCAAACCGATATGTCTGTTCCCTATAAAGAGCAGGGCTATTACTACTACACCCGGTATGAGGAAGGAGGAGAATATCCCGTCTACTGCCGGAAAAAAGGAAGCATGGAGGCTGAAGAAGAGATTTTATTGAATGTCAATGAAATGGCCAAAGGACACGAGTTTTATCATGTGGTCGGCCTTACGGTCAGTTCGGATAACAGTCTCATCGCCTATGGTGTGGATACAATGAGCAGACGAAAATATACCATTTATTTCAAAAACTTAAAAACAGAAGAGATCTTGCCGGATAAAATTCCTGTTACCTCAGGCAGGGCAGCTTGGGCCAACGACAATAAGACGGTTTTCTATGCTGTTAAAGATGAACAAACGCTCAGGCCGTATAAAATCATGAAGCATGTCCTTGGAACAGAAATTTCAAAGGATGAACAGGTGTTTAAGGAGGCAGACGTCACCTTCAACACTTTTGTTTACAAATCCAAGTCAAAGAAATTTATCTTTATGGGTTCATTCCATACTTTATCTTCCGAATTTCATTACCTTGATGCAGACAATCCTGAAGGGGAATTCAAAGTCATACTTCCTCGAGAGAAAGACCATTTATACCAAGTCGACCATTTCCAGGACAAGTTTTATATCAAAACGAATTGGAAGGCCGAGAATTTTCGCTTGATGGAGACACCTATTGATAAAACCGCCAAGGAAAACTGGAAAGAAATCATTCCCCACCGTGAAGATGTTCTGTTAGAACAATTCGAAGTGTTTAAAGATTATCTTGTGGTGAATGAGCGGAAAAATGGGTTGACAAACCTTCGAATCATCAGATGGGATGATAAATCAGAACATTATCTTGATTTTGGCGAAGAAACATACACAGCTTACATCGCTCATAATCCTGAATTTGATACAGAACTGCTCCGTTATGGATATTCTTCCCTGACCACTCCAAACTCTATTTTCGATTACAATATGACAAGCAGAGAGAAAAAGCTCCTTAAGCAGGAAGAAGTTGTGGGCGATTTTGATTCCAGTAATTACCATGCCCAAAGGCTCTATGCTGCCGCCAAAGACGGAATAAAAGTTCCTATATCATTGGTCTACAGAAAAGGGCTTAAAAAGAACGGAGACAATCCCTGCCTGCTCTACGGGTACGGTTCCTACGGAGCCAGCATGGACCCCTATTTCAGTTCCCCTCGACTGAGCCTTTTAGACAGAGGTTTTGTTTTTGCCATAGCTCATATCCGCGGAGGTCAGGAAATGGGGCGCCGGTGGTATGAAGACGGGAAGCTGCTCAAGAAGAAGAACACGTTCACCGATTTTATTGCCTGTGCTGAGCATCTCATTGCAGAGAAATTCACCAGTCCAGATAAGCTCTTTGCTATGGGAGGAAGTGCTGGGGGCTTGCTGATGGGGGCTGTGGTGAACATGCGTCCTGACCTTTTTAAAGGAATCATTGCTGCTGTTCCTTGGGTGGATGTTGTCACCACCATGCTGGATGACAGTATCCCCCTGACCACGGCTGAGTTCGATGAGTGGGGCGACCCCAGGAAAAAGGAATATTACCATTATATGCTTTCCTATTCTCCCTATGACAATGTGGAGGCCAAGAGTTATCCAGCCATGCTGGTCACCACCGGACTGCACGATTCCCAGGTCCAGTACTGGGAGCCAGCCAAGTGGGTGGCAAAGCTCAGAGCGATGAAAACAGATGATAGTCTGTTGATACTGGATACAGATATGGAAAGCGGACACGGCGGGGCCTCGGGTCGGTTTCAGAGGTACAAGAGAACGGCTTTGATGTACGCTTTCATGCTCGACCAGCTCGAAAGATAGGGGAAGATTCTATTTTTTTCGTAAATAGTTTTCTTGGATTTTCCCTTTCCAGCATTCGTCGCATTGTGACTCGATGCCTCCCCTTCTCGGAAGCTCCAAAGCTTCATGCATCTAAAGGAGAATATCCCCCTTGGAACTCTCATCGGGTTTCTGCCAAAACCGTAGGCCTTACCTTCCAGGCAGGGGGGCAGTTTGAATAAAACAGTCATGATCACGGAAAAAATGACGCTTACAGTAAAATGCTTTACTAGGGAATGGGTTGTTATATAATGGAGTCATGAGGAGAAATTGTTTTGAGTAAAGAAGAAATCACCAAAGAACTCTTAGAAGATATCTTGGGTAGCATGGAAGGAGCAATCCTTGCTATAGATAAAAATAGTAGGATCATTTACTTGAATCATTCTGCTGAAGAGATCACCGGTTTCAAGATGGAGGAGGCGCTGAATGAGAAATGTTTTGAGATTCTGAATAGCGATCTTTGTAAAGACATCTGTCCTTTAAAAAAAGCTATGGAAACGGGAAAGCCAGTACACAATTATGAACTTATGATCACCAATAGAGAAGGGAACAGAGTTCCTTTAAACATAACCACTTCACCACTGCGGTCCAGCAATAATGAGATAATCGGTGCTGTTGAAAACTTCAGGGACTTAACCAAGCACAAAGGATTATGGGGGAAGTTGCGCCGGGAAAGAAACAGGGCCCAACAGTACCTCAATATAGCTGGAGTTATAATCGTGGCTATCAATAACAATGAAATTGTCACCCTTATCAATAAAAAGGGATGTGATGTTTTGGGCTACAGAGCAGAAGAACTTATTGGCAGGAACTGGTACGATCTGTGTGTCCCGGAAAGGTTTAGGAAAGAAAGAAAAAGTGAATTCAAAAAATTGATGGCCGGAAAAATCGAGTTGGATGAAGACTATGAAAACATTATTTTAACCAAATCCGGCGAGGAAAGGATTATCGCCTGGCACAATACTCTCATTACAGATGAAGAAGGCCGTATCGTTGGCACTCTTAGTTCAGGAGAAGATATCACCAGGCGGAAAGCTGCCGAGGAAGAATTAATCAGATCCGAAAAGCTAGCCTCCTTGGGTCAATTAGCTGCCAGCGTTGCTCATGAAGTGAATAATCCTTTAGCGGGTATTCTGGTCTATGTCAAACTTCTTCTCAAGAAATATAAACAGAAGGAACTCCAGAGTGAATGGACAGAGACGCAGCTTTTAAAGATGGAAAAAGAACTGCAGAGAACTACCAGCATAATCAGAAATTTGCTCGATTTCGCACGCCAATCAGAACCAACCATGAGACCAGTCCAATTGAATGAAGCCGTAGAAGCAGCTTTGTTATTGGTGGAACATCAAATTAGCCTTGAAAATATAAGTCTTGAGAAGAAATTAGATCCACAACTTCCTCTTGTTCTTGCAGACTTTAACAAAATCCAGCAAGTATTTATCAATATCCTCCTGAATGCGACCCAGGCGATGCCCGATGGTGGGAACTTAACCATCGCCACATCGCTGGCTGAAGGCGTTGAAATCAATGGATCGCTCAAGAATGCGGTAAGAATAGATATCAGCGATACAGGCGTTGGTATTCCCAAAGAAAATCTGAAGAATCTATTCACTCCTTTCTTTACCACAAAAAAAGAAGGCAAAGGTGTGGGACTCGGACTCTCTGTTGTTCATGGGATAATCGGGCGGCATAAGGGCAAGATAGAAGTAGATAGTGAACCAGACGCTGGTACAACATTCACTATATATCTGGAGGTTCTGGATGAGCAAAAAGACCAGAATACTCGTCGTTGACGATGAAAGTATAGTAAGAGAATCACTCCAGGACTGGCTGAGCAGTGTTGGCTATGAGGTAGCGACCGCTGAGTCGGGAAAAGAGGCCCTCCGGATAATCCGACAGAAGAAGATCAAGATCATGATCGCCGACCTCATCATGCCAGGAATGGACGGTATCGAACTCATGAAAAAAGCGAGAAAGATTGTTCCTGAAATTTCCACGGTGATCATAACGGCTCACGGCACAATTCAAACAGCAATAACCGCCATAAGGGAAGGCGCATATGATTATATCGAGAAACCATTCTGCCCGGAAAAAGTGGAGCATCTCATAAACAATCTGGCGGCACATCAAGATTTGATCAAAGAAAATATCTCCCTGCGCCGGAGGATCAAAGATAGATACAAGTTCGAAGGTATCATCGCAAAAAGTCCTAAGATGTCAGAAATAATCGAACTTATTAAGACAGTAGCCCCCACCAATGCCACGGTATTGATTACTGGGGATACAGGCACAGGAAAGGAAGTTGTCGCAAGGGCTATTCACCATAAAAGCCAGCGCCGAAACAAACGCTTCATTGCAACCAGTTGCGCATCTCTTCCAGAAAGTTTGCTGGAGAGTGAGCTTTTCGGTCATGAAAAAGGTTCTTTTACTGGGGCGGTGGAAAGAAAGAAAGGCAAGTTCGAAGCAGCAGACAAAGGCACTTTATTTCTTGATGAAATAGGCGAAATAAACGCCAATACACAGATCCATCTCCTCAGGGCACTCGAAGAAAAAAAAATAACCCGGGTTGGTGGCAACGAAGAAACCAATATTGATGTACGAGTTATAACGGCTACAAACAAGGATTTGAAGACTCTGGTAAAACAGGGGAAATTCAGAGAGGATCTGTATTACAGATTAAAAGTGGTCACTATTAACCTTCCCCCGCTTAGGGACAGAAAAGAGGATATCCCTTTGTTAGCTGAGCATTTCTTAAAAAAGTATGCTGAAGAAAATCAAAAAAGCGTGAAAATTTTTTCTTCTGATGTGGTTGAATTCATGCTGAATTATTCCTGGCCAGGTAATGTGAGGGAATTAGAGAATATGATCGAACACGGTGTCATTCTTTCCAAGAATGATACAGTCACTCTGGCTGAACTTCCACAGGACATTATTCATCCGGCTCCTGCAGAAGGAAAGACCATCGAAGCGGTGACAAGAAATCATATTCTTAGTGTGCTTGATGAGACAAAAGGAAATATCTCAAAGGCAGCGAAGATACTTGGCATCCAGCGGATGACTCTATACAATAAGCTAAAAAAATACGACTATACTGTCAATAAATTGGACGGTTAATGTCTAAATAATTGACGCTTCTTTTCTCTTTGGTTTATTCCCTGAAATCCTGTCTTTCGTCATAACCCTATTATTTTCTTATATTTATTTTATTTCTGAACTTAATGTTTCCATTATTATTCTTTTGGCACAGAACTTGCTCTATTAAAAACCTAAAGAGATTCCTAATTCCAACAGTATAGTTGCAGGGGTCAAGGCTATCCTGTGGAAAGAAGGATAAAAAAAATAAAGATTGGAGGTTAATCATGAAAAAAGAATCAATGCTGGTTGTAGAAGATGAAGATATTATGAGGGAAGCATTGGTGGATTACTTTTCCGGCGGGGGTCATAAGGTTGATACTGCCAATGATGGTGATAATGCATTGACAAAACTTAATTTAGAAGACTATGACGTTATGATAATCGATCTTAGACTTCCAGGACGAGATGGGCTTTCGGTTTTAAAAGAAGTGAGAGCGAAGAATCCGAAAACGAAAGTTATTATCATCACGGCCTATCCCTCGTATGAATCAAAAATGGAGGCACTTCGTTGGGGAGCCGTAGATTATTTGGCCAAGCCTTTTGAGCTCAACCATCTTGAAGATTTAATCACACAACCTTACGAAGTTGATGTGGTTCCAGCTCCGCAAGTTGAAGAGCCCACAGTTGAAGAGGAGATAGTTACTCCTTGCATATGGATGCAAGCAGGCATAGTCAAAAAACGTATGTGTACCCATCGCTACGAGTGTCTAAGAGGATGTGACTTTTTTGTAGCGATGATGAAAAAAGAGAAATTTAAAAATGACCCAAGGATTAAGCCCTACTTAGAGAAGGTCTATTCTCTCTTAGGAAGAAATCAGTGTCGATACACATTGAGTGGCGAGCTTTCTTTCCGAGACTGCACAAGACTTTATAACTGTGCTAGCTGCGAACTCGACCAGATGGTTCAGCATAAAATAGAACAACAAATTGCCCTCAAGAACGCACGCAGAAAGAGAAAACAGACAGAAAGACTGGCCCAGGTAACCATGAAAAAGAAACCAATCCGAACCGACCACTAAATCCAATTTATTCCAGCAATCAAACGCCATTTCAAGAAGATTTTTTTATCTGACGGGCTTATGGTATTTCTTCTCTCCCAGTGGAGACCACAGTCCATAACTTTCATCATGAATACGGCATTTGCCCTCGGATGTCCACTCATAACCGTAGTTGTATCCGAACCACAGATACCTGTCCCCTCCGCCGTTTTCCGTGGTGATGATATACCGGGCGGAAACATTGCCGATTCCCAACACCTGGTTTCCCGGGAGTTCCGCGTCTCCTTTGTTGGCATCAAAAGGAATCCAGCCGTAAGGAGGAAGATAGACTTCTGTCCATCTGTGAAAAACAGCATCCACACTGGCGTCATCCCCGCGGCGGCTGACTGCACCCACGTACCTGATGGGAACACCCAGTGCACGACACAGAGCGATCATGGAATAAGAATATTCAGAACAGGAGGCTGTTCCTCTCTTGAGCACAGTGGGGGCAGGATTCCATCCTCCCACCGGCTTGAGGTTGTAGCTCAGATGTTTTCCCAGATAATCAAAAATGCGGCGGGCAATCCAGTAGGAATTTTTTTCTTCACCAGCGATTTTTTGGGCAAGTTTCTGGATGTAGGGATCATCCACCCGGTATTTGTCTCCATCTTGAGTGTATTTCTTCCTGATTTCAGGCGGAATATCTTCCAGTTTTCCCACTCGGTCAGGATAGATAAAATATTCCACCGCATATATTTCTGCCTCGGCTTTCCAGCTTGGCTTCACCACGGCGCCGCCTTTTAGATCTTGATAGCGGAAATGGGCGATTTTTTGTCCCCAGCTGTCTTCTATAATTTCATCAGGTCTTGGATCAAATTCCACCTCATCCAGGAGCATCTGGTTGTCGCGGTTCCTGGGTATAGGGAGGTAGATATCCAGAGTTTTCACTGTCCCGGGTCCGTAGTTTCTGAATTCTTTGATAAAATGGAGGGACATGGAGCGCTGGTCCCATTTGGTTAAGATGTCTTCACAGAAGACTTTTATCTTGTATATTTCATCATTTTCATAATCCACATTCCAGAGGACATCGTCTCCCCAGGCTAAGCCTGAGGGGAAAGGGCCGTAGGAACGAAGTGAAGATAAGCAGAGTCCATCAGAAGGATTAACCAGGTAGATTCTGTCTTCTGTGCGGTCTGTGACCCAAAGATATTTGCCATCGAAAGTGAGTCCTGCTGGCTCTCTGGCCGGGGAAGGAAAATTTTGAACCATCATTCCATCATGGATAGAGACCTTGAGCAGGATGTCTTTTCTGTAGTCAGCAATCCACACATACTCTCCGTCCCAGGCAAGATCACGTGGGTAGGAGCTGTTTGATTCCAGGATAGAGAGTGCTTTCCCGGTCTCTGGATCCAGGAGGTACATGTATTTCTCCACGGAGTCAATATGCCAGAGATGCTTCCCGTCCCAGGCTAGACCCTGTGGATGATGGCCGGGGGAATCAAAACTGGTGAGCGTTTTTCCTTTCTCCGGGTCTATCTTGTAGATTTTGTCTGTAAAATCATCACAGAGCCAGAGATGCTGTCCGTCAAATGTCAGGCCGGTGGGGCAGGGCCCGGGAGTTTTTATCACCTGGAGAATATCTCCCACTTTTCCCCAGGTCAGGGAGCAGAGGAGAATAATGGCCAGTATAAATATGACTGCTTTTTTCATGAAGACCTCCTTTTGATTCTCATCAATTTTTTTAGATTATATGAAAAAAGAAGATACAAGTAAAGAAGCAGGAATGCCGTGTAATCATTTCTTTTTCCGCGATAGGGGCTTCCTCACCCCCCCCACCCTCACCCCTCCCAACAAATATATTTATATTCATCACGGTTTTGGAAATGCTTCCGTATGCCGTTTCAAGTGATAGAGGGTGGGTTTGGGAAAATAGAAAAGTTTGGCATCCCTGGTTTACAAACAAAAGAATATTGAGTTATATTAAGAGCAGAAAATGAAAGCTGTAAGCAGGAGAAACTTCTTAAACCGTTCTTTGTTTTTAACAGGCTCTGCCCTCTTTTTACCTTCCCTTCCTGTTTCCTTGAGAAGGGGTAACTCCCATTCAGGAAAGTCTCAATCTCGGCTTTACCCTTCTTACTTAGAGCTGGAGAAGAAGGGCCTTCTTTCAGAGCGGGTAGACGAGCTGTATTCCTACTATGAGAACTGCCGGCTGTGTCCCAGAGACTGCCGGGTGGACAGGACAAAAAATCAGACAGGAAATTGCGAAGCCACTTCCAAAGTCAAAATATCCAGTGCTTTTCCTCATTTCGGCGAAGAAACTCCTCTGGTGGGAAAAAAAGGTTCGGGCACCATTTTCTTTTCCCATTGTGGTCTGAGATGTGTGTACTGTCAGAATTATGAGATCAGCATAGAGGGGGAGGGGGTAGAAATTTCGGATCAAAGATTGGCAGAGAGCATGATAAAAGTTCAACGTATGGGATGCCACAATATCAATCTGGTTACCCCCACCCATTATGTTCCCAGTATCGTCCATGCTGTCAAGCTGGCTGTTCCCATGGGACTTCACCTTCCCTTGGTGTACAACACGGGAGGCTATGAGAGATTGGAAGTGCTGCAGCTTTTGGATGGCATCGTTGATATTTATCTGCCGGACTGCAAATACATGGAACCAAAGCATGCGGCCAAGTACTCAGATGAAGCTTACAATT
Source organism: Candidatus Aminicenantota bacterium (assembly GCA_046538375.1). Classification (GTDB taxonomy): domain Bacteria; phylum Acidobacteriota; class Aminicenantia; order Aminicenantales; family Aminicenantaceae; genus JBKHJA01. The sequence goes on along the minus strand of JBKHJA010000068.1, from coordinate 5,474 downwards.
ATCCCTATTATGCCAAGATTGCCCTGAAGGAGATGTACCGTCAGGTTGGGAATTTGGAAGTGGATGGAAAGGGAATTGCCGTCAAAGGGTTGATGTTGAGGCACTTGATTCTCCCCAACAGGATAGCCGGAACAGAGGAATTCTTGAAATTTGTGGCTGAGGATCTTTCTGAGGACACATACCTCAACATCATGGCTCAATACCGGCCTGAACACCAGGCTTCCCAGTATCCAAAAATTGCCCGGAGGATAAAAAGAAGCGAGTATAAAGAAGCCCTTCAATGGGCTAAAAAATATGGTCTTACTTGGCTAGTCCGGTGAGCCAGGCCGTAACGGCGTTGCTGTTTCATCCTAATGTGGCGGTGATCGGATAAATGGACAGGCTCAAAAAGTTTCTGGTTTTTCTTTTCGTGATTTCTTTCGTCCTCCCGGCGGCAAAAACCGAAGTCTATTATCCTTGGAAAGATGTTTATATGGGAGCTCTGGAGGCCAGAGCCTGGGCAGGTCTGGTGCTGGCTCCTCATCCCCACAGTGTTTTTGCTTTTCGGTTAAGGATAAAAAAAGGGGGTGAGGTGGCTGACGGCAGCGACCTATTTTTTCTGATAGCTGAAGTGGGGCCTCATGCCCCTGATGGCCAGTATGCAAGGGTGAAGATGGACTTGAGCCTCCCCTTTAACCGGGGTCCAGAAACCCCTGTTCTGATAAAACCGCCCTCAAAGTCTGATACTTTAGTGGTGGAGTGGTCACGTCAAGATGAAAAAACAATCCTGGGCAGAGTCAAGGCCCCAAAAGGAATAGAAATTCACCTGGTCCATTATTTCCCATGGGATTTTCAAGGGGAGTACATCCTTCTCCCCGATAGGCAGGTGGCAGGAGAGAGTACAGCATCAAAAAAATATCACTATCTTCTCTGGACCAGCCGACGGGGAGGGACTGTTTCCGGATTCGATGATCAAGCACAGGAGGAATTGGCTCTTTCTTTCTCCACAGAAGAGGAAAAGAAACTCTATTTTGTGGCCGGAGTAGAGGAGGATGCCCGAATACTGAGAAACCACATCTACCGCTACAAGAACGAGAAGGTCATCGATTCTATTTTGAAAGAAGAAGAAAAAAGATATGAGAAGAAAAGGGTGAAAATCGATAATCTGTATGAAGGAGCAGCCAAAGCCATCACCAACAATATCTTCTGGATGACCCTGTATCAGCCCGGAAAACACAGACTCTACATCCCTGCTGGCCGCCGCTGGATTTTTCCTCAGGAAAACGGCCGTCCTGATCACTGGACCATATTCGAATGGGACTCTTTTTTTAATGCCCTGGAAGTTTCTATAGAAAGCCCCAAGCATGCTAAAGATATCATTAAAGCTGTTTTAGATACTCAATATCCCAACGGCAACATTCCCAACTGGCGGGGACGTTACGGGGGAGCGCCGGACCGTTCTCAGCCTCCGGTAGGATCATATGTGGTATTGAAGCTGTTCCAGAAATTTGGAGACCTGGAGCTTTTGAAATACGCCTATCCTTATCTTCGAAGCTGGCATTCTTTCTGGAAGGCAAAAAAGGACAACGGTCAGCTCCGTCGTGATGGAAATGGAGATGGTCTTCTGGAATGGGGTTCGGATACAGAACTTATCCCCAACAGCGTTCCTCCCTGGGAAGAGGGAGCGGAAGGGAAAACCCGGGCTATGTGGGAATCCGGCCAGGATGATTTGCCCAATTGGGATGAGGCCGATTTTGATGAAGAAACAGGGACCCTCACCATGAATTGTGTCGATCTGAACTCTCTTTACACTCTTGATGCCTGGTGCTTGGCACAAATGGCAAAAATTCTGGATAAAAGAGAGGATCAGCAGAGATATACGGCGGAGTATGAATTGATGAAGGATTTGATCAATGCCCATCTCTGGGATGATAAAGAAGGATTCTATTTTGACCGCCACTGGGACGGGAGGTTCTCCAGAAGAAAAGCCGCTTCAAATTTTTACCCTCTTCTGGCGCGGATCCCCGATGAAAAAAGAGCCTTGAGCATGATCAGGCATCTTCTTGATCCGGAAGAGTTCTGGGGTGACTACCTCATCCCCACTGTCTCCCGTGGTGATCCAGCCTTCAAAGATCAGCAGTACTGGAGAGGGACTGTCTGGCCTCCTACCAATTATCTGGTTTATCAGGGATTGAAAGCGTACAGGCTTGATGTTGTTGCTTCGGAATTTGCCCGGAAGAGCTTGGATTTATTTCTTCGCAGCTGGGAAAATTTTCAGCTCTGTCCAGAAAATTTCGATTCCCGCACCGGTGAACCCGGCGGCAGACGCTACCAGAGCTGGGGCCCCCTTTTTGCTCTGATTGCCCTGGAAGAATACCTGGATTTTACACCCTGGGAAGGATTTAGATTCGGGATGCTCCAGACAGAAGAGAAGGGAAAGCTGACCCGTATTTCCATCCAGGGAAGGCACTACATGGTGAAAGTCACCCCCTCTGAAGTCAAGCTCAAAGAGGAAGGCAAAGCCATCCTGAGAGCCAACGGAGGAGCGGTGTTTCGTCATTTCCTGTATTCAGAGAATGAAATTTATTTTGAAGTCAAGTCTCTGGAGAAGAGAAAAATCAAAGTTAAATTTCTGACAAAAGGAAGGTATCAGCTCCGGGTGGATGATCAAACAAAAGAGGTCTTTGAGGGAAAATCAAGAAAATTTTCCATTCCTGAGGGAGAACACACGGTGATGATTCTTCTTCTGGAAAAATTGGATTGAAATACCATAATAAAAAGTGAGGGTTCCTTTTTTTACTTTTTATTTCCAAGATAGGCTTTCTTCAAAGTGTCTCCACGCAGTCCTTCTCTTAGAGCCTCCAGAGCGAGCACTTCTTCAGGGGGGATATTGCCCAGGTTCACGTTGACTCCTTGGTGAAGAATCAAGGCCTGCTGCTGATTTTTCAGGGGGGCCTCCCAGAGGAGATCATTCACATCATCGGTTCCGGCTATGATGTTGTCCAGTTCCTCCTGTTTAATTTTTCCTTGTTGATCGAATATGCCCACTCCTTTTCCGGCCTCCCGGGCTTCCACAATGACCTTAAGGGCTCCGCTTTTCATGTCTTCCTTTATCAATTTGTGCACCAGGGCAATAGGCAGTACTTCTGTGGGGTCTTTTTTGCCCACTTCTGTGATCACCTTAAAACCTTTATCCACAGATTTTTTTATGATCTCCTGGCGGGTTTTGAGGTCCAGATCTATGGTTCCATCAGAGATTTCCAGGGCTGAAAATCCTAACTCTATGGCATTTTCAAGATAGCGGTCAAAGACGCCTTCCCAGACAGCCACTTCCAGTAAGGTTCCTCCTGGCATCACGTCTATCCGAGAGGAAGTGATCATCTGGTTTTTTTTCTTCAAGAATTCTTCATCATACAGGGCCGAAGTTCCGAAAGTCAGCTTGATGATATCGATATAATCTCCAGCCACCTGAATCAAATCCTGGAGCTGCTGAAGTCCTATTCCTTTATCTATAACCATGGTCAGTCCTGATTTTCGAGGTTTGATTGTTCTTCCTGGCGACGGCATGGTTATCACATTTTTCCAAGCTCTTTTCATTTTTTTCTCCTTTCTGGTTTATGACAATAAATTTCCCCAGCAGTCAGAGGGATTGGAGAGGACATAGGCTATCTCGGTGAGTGTTTCATGGTGAACCAGATTGTTTGCCACTCGGAGACGGGACTCCGCCATTTTTTTCTCCTCCAGTCCTAATACCGGGATATGGTCGTAGAGGAGCGTGGTTTCTACTAATTTCTGAGATAGGTTGTCAAAAAGAGCCTTGGCTGCCTTTTTACTGTCTTTTACAGGATAGAAGAGAAAGCCTTTTCGTCCTTCCTCGATTCGGGGAAAAAGAATGGTTACTGATCGAGGATTGACCAGCTTTTCCTCTGAATGTTGGAAAGGGGAAAGATCTAGAGCGGTTTTATGCTGCCATTCTTTTCCTCGCTGTGGAGTCTTCTGCTCCGGCAGGAATTGAGGAAAATGGTGTATCAGAGTTCCCCATCTGACATTGTCAAAAACAGAACCCATGAACCAAGTGACTTTTTTTTGGCGGAGGCGGAAGTGGACAGTTTCCGTGGAATAGAGTTTAAGCCCTTTGGTAAGTCCGCTGAGGAGACAGACTGTTTTACCACTGCCAGCTCCCCCCATGATCACCAGCAGCCTGTCTTTTTCCTGCTGGTAAAGAGCACAGGCATGGAAATTGTAAATGTGATGCTTTTTTTCCAGAAGGTAAAGAACGAATCTGTACAGAAAACCCTGGTTTCCCCACAGCCCGAACCTGAGATCAGATGCCTCATCGTTCAGCCTGAGAAAGGGACCCCTGAATTTGACCTTATTTCCAATCCGCTCATAGGAGGCCTTTTCCTGGGCATTTTCGATGAGGATACAGCCGTCAACATGACTGGAAAAAGGTATTTCTTCGACTTTTCTAAAATCTGTAAGAAGAGATTTGACTTCTTTCTTGAGGGGAAGAGAAGGAAGAAGTTGTGGGTGATTGGCTTCGATTGCCAGAGTGGCTTCCAAAATTTTCAAAGCTTTTCTGTATCTCATTCTATCTCCATATCAGTTGTTTCTATGATACATCATCAAAAACATTAAGGAAAAGGGTACAGGGTGCCTTATTTCACTCCCCCATGGATGGCAGCGATTCCCAAAAGCAGCCGGTGAAAGCGGACTTGTTTATACCCTGCTTGAGAAAGGAGAGAGGAAAATTCCTGAGGAGAGTAAAAGCGGGGGATGGTGAAAGCAAGATAACTGTAGCCGGCTTTTGACCCTGAGAGAAAAGTTCCTAAAGGCTTGACTGCCAGCTTTATGTAGATATGGAAAAGTTTCCGGAAAAATGTGGAGGGCGGCTGGCTGGTTTCAAGGTTTAGAAATTTAGCTCCGGGTTTGAGCACTCGATGAAATTCCTTGAGATGGGAGAGCAGGTATTCCTCATGGGGGGTGATATTGCGGGTGGCGAAAGAAATGGTGACCAGATCAAAGACATTGTCAGGAAAGGGAAGAAATTTGGCCTCAGCCTGGACGAAAGAGATGTTAGCCTGATTGCTTTTTTCCAGGGCCTTGGACAGCATGGGATAAGAAAAATCGACAGATATGATTTTTTCTCGTTTACTTCTCAGCCGCGCTAGATTTCGGGCCATTTCTCCTGTGCCGCTGCACACATCCAGCCAGTAGATACCCTGAGCTTTGGCGCCTTGGCGGGCTGCCCGGCGCCGCCAGTGTATATCCAATCCCATTGTCAGAACATGGTTGACCAGCTCGTAGCTATTCACCACTTCAGAGAAAATTCTTTGGATGCCTTTTATCATTGCCAGCAGAAATTATTTTTACTAGGGTCAGTTATTCTAGCAGAGTTTGCTTTTTCCTTCTAATGTTTCCTTTCCTGCCTAAGAATTTCCAAAACCGTGATAATTATAAATAATATATGTTGATTGAAAGGGGTGAGGGATGGG
>JBKHJA010000004.1:0-50382 GCA_046538375.1 Candidatus Aminicenantota bacterium | reverse complement strand
ATTTTTGCAGCCTGGGGTTATTGCCAAGACTACGGAAACATCGTGGGCAAGGTCACTGATCCCGAAGGAATGGATCTTCCCGGCGTAAGCGTCACCCTTGTTTCCGCTTACTATCCGGAAAGAACAGTGGTCACTTCCCAGGAAGGAACTTTCAGGTTCATGAGGCTTCCGGTAGCCGAAGATTACAGGCTGACCTTTGAACTTCCCGGCTTCAAGACAGTGGTCCGAGAACAGCTCGTGGTAAGTTACGGCAGAAACGTGGTTCTGAACATCACCATGGAGCCCACCACCCTGGAAGAAGAAGTCACCGTGGTGGCTGAAACACCCATCATCGACACCAGAAAAACCCAGGTGGGGATCACGGTGTCTGGAGAGATGCTGATGGACCTGCCCACTTCGCGGAATCCCTGGGTGATCATGGACCTGGTGCCCGGGATGCTGGTGGACAGAGTGGATGTGGGCGGAAACGAAGCCGGCCAGCAGTCAGCCTACTACGGCCACGGTTCTTCGGACGCTGACAGCCTGTGGTTTGTGGACGGCGGAAACATCACCGATAATTCCGCCCTGGGCGCAGCTCCGGCCTACGTCAACATCTCCAACTACGAGGAGCTCCAGATCAACTACGGTTCCAACGACGTGATCAGCCCCACCGGCGGTGTCCAGCTCAATATCGTCAGCTTTAGAGGCGGAAACAACTACACCGGATCCTTTTACCTGGATGCAGAAAGAAGCGCCTGGCAGAGAGAGAATGTCCCCTCTGACATGGAGGAAGCAGGTTACATCTCCGCCGGCATCAACAAGGTCTATCTGTACGGAGCCAACTTTGGTGGGCCTATTATCCGGGACAAAGCCTGGTTCTACCTGGCCTGGGGAATCCAGGACATTGACGCCAAAACCCTGACCGGAGGTTCTGACAAAACCTGGCTGACCAGCGGGTATGCCAAGCTGAATTTTCAACTCACTCCTAACATCCGGGCCGAAGCCTTCTACGAATACGACAACAAGAACAAATGGGGTAGAGCCTGGATTGGTTACGCCTACCAGGCTCCGGAAAACCTCTGGAATCAGGAAGGACCCGGCGGCTTGTACAAAGGCGAGCTGGAATTTATCGCCGGGGACCTGCTTCTGACCGGAAGGGTGACCTTCATGGACGGCGGGTTCAGCCTGACCCCTGTAGGCTGGGGGAGTGGTGAATACTTCCATATGCAGTATTATCCAACTTTATACTGGTATGGAAACTGCGAACTTTACGGAACCGACAGAGACCAGCTCAATGCCAACTTTGTGGGTACCTATTTGGTGGAAAACGTTATGGGTGCGGACCATGAGATCAAGTTCGGCGCTGATTACATCTGGGCCAAAACCACCACATATGACCTTCTGGAAGGCAATGCTTATATCGCAGAATTTGGAAACCTCTACACTTACTATGGATATGACATAGATCCATGGGTAGAGGCTTGGATAGTGAGAGATTACTACATCAACTACGCGTTCAACAGATACTCTGCCTACATCCAGGATATGATGACCTTCGGCAACGTGGCTGTGACCCTGGGATTAAGGTACGACCGGGAGAAAGCCCTGGTGAAAGACCAGGAAACAGGCGCAGCTCCTCACATGAGCAACTTCCTTCCAGCCATAAAGATCGACGAATGGGATCCCGGGGTGGCCTGGGAAAGAATCTCCCCGCGGTTGAGCATATCCTGGGATATCTTCGGAACCGGAAAAGATGTGTTCAAGGTCTCTGCAGCCCGCTACGGCTCTCAGTCCGGAAACAGCTTGGCCTCTCATGTGAATCCTGGCGGCTGGGCAGAAATCGACCTGCTGTGGATGGATGATGGTGATGGAGTCATCCAGGACAACGAGCTTTATGGTTTTGATTGGACCACCGGGGAGCTTAAAGACCCGAACGATCCCAACTACTGGTTGTGGTATGGTTACTTTGACCCTGCTGATCCCGCTGCTCTGAAAACTGTCAACAAGTTCGACCCTGACTACAACTCTCCGCTCCTGGATGAGTTGATGGTCTCCTACCAGAAGGAACTTATGACCGATTTTGCCGCCAGAATCGAGCTTTTCTACAAGAAGAGGCACAAACTCACCTGGGACCGTGATTACTATGCGGACGGCCATCTGGAGACACAGGATGATTACTTCGTGGCCGGTACTGTCACCAGAGAAGGCGAGACCAAGGACTACTACGGCCGCTACGCTTATCCCTACGGAGAGCAAAGAGTGAATTCCGAACGATACACCCGGTACCTGGCCGCTCAGCTGGTTCTGAACAAGAGGCTATCCAACCGGTGGATGCTGGATGCTTCCTTTACCTATTCGGACTGGAAATTCTATTACGGCGGCGACTATGCCAATCCCAGCAATGTGGATTTCTATGACGGCGGTGTGGAGGCCCCTGAGAGCGGCGGCTCCGGAATGACCGATATCTTCGTAAACTCCAGATGGCAGGGTAAATTGATGGGCCTTTACCAGCTTCCTTTTGGTGTGAACATCAGCGGAACCCTGATCGTCCGCGAAGGCTATGTCATTCCCCGGTACATCAATGTTGCTTCGCCCAGAGTAAGCTCTTCTTATAGTCTCTACTTTGGAAAGATGGGAGACACCAGACTGCCCACCTTCTGGATCGCCAACCTTAGACTGGAAAAAGTGTTCCAGGTTGGAGAGAGATCCCGGGTGGTGCTTTCAGCCGACGGCTTCAACATCACCAACAACAACATTGCTCTGAAGAAAGAATCTGGCATTGACAGAACAGATTTCATGGAGACCAAGAGGATTATTAATCCCACTGTGTTCAGGTTCGGCGTCCGGTACGAGTTCTAAAAGAAGCCCAAGAGCAGAAAAGCCTCCCGCCCCAAGGCGGGGGGCTTTTTTTTTGCCCCTTTTTTTGTTAGGATGGAAATGAAGGAGAACGAAGGATGAAAAAGGCATGCCTTTTATTTCTAGTCTTATCCACTCTCACCACCTCAATCCTTTTCTCTCAAGGATACCAGGGCAAAGGCAAAATTAAGGGATATGTTTATGACGATGAAGGCAATCCTGTGGAGGGAGTCAGAGTCAAACTGTACAGTTTGAAGGCAGATGCGGGCTTCACCACCACCACCGATAAAAACGGGGAGTGGAAGGCGCTTTGGATAAGGCGGGGAAAATGGAACATCGACTTCGAGAAAATCGGGTATGAGCCCAAAAAAATAAGCATCAAAATCTATGAGAACAAGAGAAACCCGGACATTGAGATCACCATGAAGAAAATGGAAGGCCTGGTCCTGACAGAAGAGCTGAAAGAAACCTTGAGGCAGGGAAACACCCTGTATGACGAAGGGAAATACCAGGAAGCCATCCAGGTTTTCCAGAATATGCTGGAAGAGTATCCGGATGCCTACATCATTTCCCTCAATATCGGGAACTGCTATTTTCAGATGGAAGAATACGGCCAGGCTGAACAGCATTATAAAAAAGTGCTGGAACAGGATCCTGAAAACACCACTGCCTTGATCGCCATCGGCAACTGCTACTCCAATCGGGGCCGGAAAAAAGAAGCCATGGCCTGGTACGACAAAGTCCAGTTTGAAAAAATCGAGGATGTTATCGTCCTTTACAACATCGGCAATTCCCTGTACGAGAATTCCCAGTATGAGAAAGCTCTGAAATACTACCAGAGGGCGGTCGAACGGGATGATGAATTTCTGGATGCCAGATACCAGCTTGGCCTGACCTATATCGCCATGGGCAAACACCAGGAGGCGCTGGCACAGTTTGAGAGCTATCTGGAGCACGACCCTGATTCCGGCAGGGCCCAGCAGGTCAAAGGATTCATCGATTATCTGAAAAAGGAAATCAACAAGTAAAATTGCATGAAAAGAAGACCGAAAAAGGGATTCCCGTTTTGTATTTTTCTCTCCGCGGCCCTTTTATTCCTTTCAGACCCTCATGCTTTTTCTTCTGAAAAAACCCCTCCTGACCTGAATATCCTACTGGTCACCATCGATACCATCCGGCCGGACAGGCTGAGCTGCTACAGTGATAAATACTTGAAAACTCCTCATATGGACGGCCTGGCAGAAGAAGGGATGGTTTTCACTCGAGCCTTCGCTCACAATCCTCTGACTCTTCCCTCCCACACCAATATCCTGCTGGGCGCCACTCCCCTCTACCACGGCATCCATGACAACTCCAAGTTCAGACTCCATGATGATTTTTATACTCTGGCGGAATATTTAAAGGAAAAAGGATATGCCACTTCAGCCTTTGTGGGCGCTTTTCCGCTTGATTCCCGGTTTGGGCTGAACCAGGGCTTTGATGTGTATGATGACTATTACGGCTCCAAGAGCTCACAGGAATTCGCCTATGCGGAAAGGCGGGCAGAGGAAGTGATAAAAGCTTCTTTGAAATGGCTTAAAAAGCAGAGAGGGAAATGGTTCACCTGGATTCATCTCTGGGATCCCCATCAGCCATACTCGCCGCCACAGCCTTTTCTAAGCACCTTCCAGGATGACCTTTATTCTGGAGAGGTGGCTTATGTGGACCAGGAACTGGGAAGGCTTTTTGAATACTTAAGAAGAGAAGGTGCGGCTGATAATACCCTGATCATCCTGACCGGAGACCACGGCGAATCTCTGGGAGAGCACGGGGAATCCACCCACGGCTATTTTGCTTACAACAGCACTCTCTGGGTCCCCCTGATCATGGCTGGTCCGGGGATAAGAGCCGGCCGCAGCCGGGCTTATGTCAGCCACGCGGATATTTTTCCCACCATCTGCGATATTCTGGAACAGAAAAAGCCTCCTTTTCTTCAGGGAATCTCTCTTGTGCCATTGATCAACGGGGGAAAAATAAATAAAAGGGTTATCTATTTTGAATCCCTTCATGCCCACTACAACCGAAACTGGGCACCCCTGCGGGGCTTCATCGAACAGAAAAAGAAGTACATCCAATCTCCGATTCCTGAATTGTATGAGCTGGAAAAAGACTTTGATGAACAAAAAAACCTGGCTCAAAAAAACCATCTTTCCTCTTACCAGAAAAAATTGAAAAAGATACAAAAGAGGCTTTCCTCCCCCCAGAGAGCAAAAACGGCTCAAAAGATGGACCGGGAAACCCGGCAGAAACTGGAAAGCCTGGGATATGTTTCTTCCTTTCAAGCTCCACAGAAAGCGCACCATGGCCCTGAGGACGACCTGAAAACCCTGCTTCCTGTCCAGAATAAATTCACCCGGGCCATGGTGTCCTATGAAAAAGGAAGAATCAGCGAAGGGATCAATTTATTGAAGGAAATTCTCCAGACCAGAAAAGATTTCGATCTGGCCTACTGCCGTCTTGCTGTGATGCTTCAATCCCAGGGACAGATGAGGGAAGCTGTCAGCATCATGGAAGAAGGATTCCTTCATAATCCCAGAAATTACACCATTCTCTCTACCTACGGCATCCTCCTGGTGGAGGCCGGACTGTTCGACAAAGCCATCGAGATTCTTGGGCAGGGAATCGCTCTGATCGACTATGACCCTCAGCTCTGGAATTATTTAGGAGTGGCTCACTGGAGAAAAGGAGAGCATCAAAAAGCCCTGGACGCCTATAACAAAGCCCTGGATCTGGATAAAAACTACGCCATGGTGTTTAACAACCTGGGCTCTCTTTATCTTTCCCTGTTTCTGAAAACCAAAAAGGCCCAGGATCTGGAGAAAGCCACCCGCAATTTCAAACAGGCTATCCACATCGATCCTCAGCTCGCTTCGGCCTACAACGGCTTGGGGGGAGTCTATAAGCTCATGGGAAAAGCGGATGAGGCTGTGTGGTGCTGGGAGAAATCCATCCAACTGGACCCAGATTATGATTTTCCGCTTTACAACCTGGGAATATCTTATTTGAAAAAAGGAAACAAAGATCAGGCGCTTGAATATTTTGAAAAGTATCTGGAACTTAAAAAAAACTCCATCTCCTCTGAAGAGCGCCGGAAAATAGAGGCCCTGATAAAGGAATGCAGGAAATGAAATATTTAAAAACCGCTTTTTTGATTTGCCTAGGACTGACTTTGAGCTGCACGGTGTACAAAACCTCCCAGCTGGACCCACAGAGCAGGGGGTTTTTCCTGACCGCCCGGTTCATCATGACCGATGAAGAAAAAGAGATATTCACCCGGCTTCCGGATAAAAAATCAAGAAAGGAGTTTATCCAGGAATTCTGGGAAAAAAGAGATCCCGATCCTTCCACAGAAGAAAACGAAGCCAGGAAAGAGTTTCAAAACAGAGTGGAAACAGCCAATCACTATTTTAAAGAAGGCACAGGGCCGGGGTGGAAAACAGACCGCGGCCGCATCTACCTTCTGCTGGGGCCTCCAGATAAAAAAATACAGCAGCCCTTCCTGGATCTTCCCAGCATGAAAGCCCGCATCGTGTGGGCTTACTACCAGTACAGGATGGCTGTGGAATTCGTGGACCGAAACGGCACCGGAGATTTCAGGATAAACAACTACCCGGTGAAACTGATCAACGCCATGGAGAGAGAAAAACTGCTGTTCAGCATCAAAGAAGAAGAGAAAGAAGAGCCGGCAGATTTTCAGGTTGAATACAAAAGGGATCAGCAGGAGATCATCATCAGCATCCCGGCCCAAGATTTATACTATCAACAGCAGGACCAATATCTGGTGAGTGATCTTCAGTTCGAATTTTTTATCTACAAGGAAGAGGGCAAAAAAGTGGGAAGATTCACCAGGGAAAAGCAGTTCAAAATGCTGGAGGAAAAAGTCCTGGATCTGGAATTCATCACCTTTACCTTCCCCTATAAATTGAAGCCGGGCGAATATTATGTTGATGTTCTGGTTAAAGACAGAGAGGGAATCAACAAACTTAGAAAAATAGAAAAAATCAAAACGGAATAAAGACCACTAAGGACGGCAGCCATGAAAGCAAAATCCATCATCATCTTTTTTATCTGCTTTTTTCTTGTTTTAGGGAGTCTATACACCAGCAAGATAAAAGAGAAAGACCTCCCTCAAAAATACAGAGAGTGGCTGAACCTGGTGCACTACATCATCCTCCCTGAAGAGAGAGAAGTGTTCATGGAGCTTTCCAGCAACAGGGATAGGGACCTGTTTATCAAAACATTCTGGAAGCAGAGAGATCCCACCCCCGGCACACCGCAGAATGAATTCAAAGAGGAACACATCAAGCGTTTTCTGTACGCCGACAAGCGCTTCAAACGGGGCTCGCCCAGAGAGGGATGGATGACCGATATGGCCAGAATCTACATCATCCTGGGACCTCCGGTGAGCATAGAAAGACACAATGAGGCGGGACTTTATCCCAGCGAGATCTGGTACTATTACGGAGACAAGAAAAAGGGCCTTCCCACCCATTTCGGTCTTGTTTTTTTTCAAAGGCATGGCTCAGGAGAATACAAGCTGTACAATCCCTTCTCTGACGGGCCGGCTGAACTGATCATCCATAAATCCGGTCTGGATTTGACCGACTACCGGAAGCTTTATGAAAAAATAAAGGAACTGGCTCCGACCCTGGCCAACATGGCCATTTCTTTAGTACCGGGAGAATATCCGTATAACTTCCAGCCTTCACCCAGGAATAATATCATCCTGGCCAAAATTTTTGAATCTCCAAAAAAAGATATCAACCCTTCTTATGCCACTCATTTCCTTGACTACAAAGGCATAGTCAGCACCGAGTACCTGACCAATTACATAGAAAACGAAACCCAAATCGCCTGGAACCATGATCCTCTGTACGGAATCAACTTCCTGCATTTCTCCCTGGTCCCCAAAACCATATCCGTGGACTATTTCGAGCCCAAAGACCAGTATTACTGCAACTTCAAGGTCAACGTGAGCTTAAAAAAGGGAGAGGACAATATTCTCCAGTATTCCAAGGACTTCCCTTTTTATGTCTCACCTGACAATCTGGACTCCATAAAAGGCAACGGCATTGCTATCCAGGATTCCTTTCCGGTCATTGAAGGGGAATACCAGCTCAACATCCTGGTCCAAAACTCGGTGGGAAAAGAATTCACGGTTTTCGAGAAAAGCTTCCACATTCCAGAAACATCCTCTTCCCCCAGATTGAGCCAGCCGGTTTTGGGATACGAAGTTGAAGAGTACAAAAGTCCGATGCACATTCCTTTCAGGTCTGTGGATAAGAGAATACTGGTGGACCCTAAAAAAACCTTCTCCGCCTCGGATCAACCGGCCTTCAGCTGCACTCTGCTGAATGTGCCGGAAGCCCTTTGGGAGAGCGGGAAATTGAAAGTGGACATTCAGGGCCTTCAAAGAGTCAGACCTGCTCAGACATCTTATTTTGTAGAGCTGAAAGATCACCCTTATCATAAAAACATGAACATCCTCCAGCCTGTCCCCGTTCAACAACTGCCTCCAGATTACTATCAGATGAATCTGGCTCTGGTTGACGGAGGAGGAGAAGTGATGGATGAAAAGGAGGCCCATTTCATCATCTCTCCTCAGCCGAATCTTCCCCGCCCGGTCATTCTGGCCAAGTCTTTTCCTCTTTCCAATAATTTCCTTTATTTTTATTCCCTGGCCTATCAGTATGACAGGATCAAAGATTATGAGAAGGCAGAGAAGTTTTACAGGAAAGGATACCAGGCCAATCCCGATTATAAAGACGGGGTGGTGGAGTATGCTTACTTTCTTCTGAAGAAAAGCAGGTTCGACCAGGCTTCTGAGCTGGTAGAGACCTTAAAAACTGAGGAGAAACTCCAGTTCGACTATTACCTGATCAAAGGACAAGTTCAGATGGGAAAGGGACAGTACTCAGAGGCTATTCACAATCTTTTAGAAGGCAATAAAATCTACAACAGCGACACCAGGCTGCTCAACTCCCTGGGTTACTGCTACCACCAAACAAACCAGGAAGATAAAGCCCTGGATGCTCTGAAAGCATCTTTAAGCCTGAACCCGGAACAGAGAGAAGTCAAACGGTTGATCGAGGTTATCCAGAAAAAATCAGAAGACAAAACAAACCGCCATAAAAACCAGCCGCCTTCTTAACCTCTCCGGTCTAATCCTTTTTTTCCTTTTGTTTGATCTCTTCCACTTCCGTTATGGGAGCTGAAGTGAACAGGTAAGTCTTCAGCTCTTCATCAAACCGGGGCATCTTCCGGCGCAGCCACTCCAGGGCCATGGAAGCATGTTCAATCTCCTCATCCCGGTTGTGGGCCAGGACCGCTTTGAGCTGCTGGTCTTCGGTGACGTCCACCCGCTGGTTGTACCAATCTATAGCTTCCAGCTCCTCGATGAGGCTGGCCAGTGCCCGGTGAATTTCCTGGGCATCTTTTGATAATCCGGCCTCGTGATAGACAGTACTCATCTCAAACCTCCTTTTTGCGGACTGCTTAGTCCAAATTAATGATGACTTTATGATAACTCCATTCAGGAGAACAGCTAAGTCACCACTTTATCGATAGGCTGCTCGGCATAGTCTTCGAATTCCAGAGCTAGAGAGAGTTCTCCTTCCAGCATCATGTAATGAGAATGCTCCACTTTGCTCAAATAATTAAGCACCTTCTTGTGGATGTTTTTGACTTTCTCGGCCAGGCTGGCATAAAAAGTCTCCGCTGATTTTTCAGAATCCATGGCTTGTTTCAAGATATCCACCAGGGTAGAGGAGGGGGTGACTTCAATCTTCTTGAGAAGTTCTGCTGCCGGCTCTTCGGGGACCTGAAGCTTCTCTCCCTGGAACAGGGAATGGAAGAGCTTCTCTACAGTTTGTTTATGTTTATTCTCTTCGTAGGCCAGCCACTGAAACTTTTCCTTAAGAAGAGGATTGGAAAGCTTTTTTGCCAAATCCGAATAGGCCTGGTTAGAATCGATCTCTGATCTCACCGCATATCTCAACAGATCTTTAAGGGAAGCCCTGGCTATATTCTTCATTTTCATCTCCCTTTGTTATTTAAGTTTCCCATCAAGAATGCTTTGGGATGCTTGACCAGGATTTTCTCGATGATATACTCCTCGACATCCCGAGAGGTCTTCAAGGTGATGGCCCTCTGGACAATCTTTTTTACGGCCTTGTATTCCACCGAACGCAGAGCCTTCTTCACCCGGGGGATAAAGATGGGATTCATGCTGAATTTCTTCAATCCGAATCCGAGCAGGACAATGGCGGAGAGGGGATCAGCAGCCATTTCTCCGCACACACTGATCTCTTTGCCCTCTCTCTGGGCTGTCTCGATGATATACTTGATAAGCCTCAAAATAGAAGGATGAAGAGGCTTGTACAGGTACGAGACCAGCTCATTGGACCGGTCAACAGCCAGATAATACTGGATCAAGTCATTGGTGCCTATACTCAAATGATCCACTTCCCTCACCAGCATATCGGTCATGGCTGCGGCTGCCGGAACTTCTATCATCACTCCCAAAGGAATGTTCTCATCGAACTTTTCCCGCCTCTGCCTGAGGTCTTCCTTGATTTCCTTCAAAAGCAGCTTAATCTCCTCAATCTCCTCCATCTCTGTGACCATGGGAATGAGAATTTTGATGTTTTTCCTGTAGCTGGCCCTGAGAATGGCCCTGAGCTGCACTCTGAAAAGATCTCTATCCCGCAGCGACAACCTGATAGCTCTCAGGCCCAGAGCTGGGTTTGGCTCTTTCTCGATATTCAATTGAGGCAGATTCTTTTCTCCTCCCAGGTCTACAGTCCTGATATACACAGGAGCAGGATAAGCTTCCTCGGCTATCCGGGAATAGATGGAAAAGTGTTCTTCTTCTCCAGGAAGAGCAGGGCTGTGGAGATATATATACTCTGACCGGAAAAGACCAATCCCTTCTGCTCCCAGAGAAAAGGCAAGATTGACTTCTTCGGGAAGCTCTATATTGGCTAAAGGAAAAAATTTTACCTCATCCAGAGTAGAAGAAACCAGTTTGGCCGTCTTTTGAAGCTCTTGGCGGTAATCATCATATTTCTTCTTTTTGCTCAAAAACTCTCTCTTGATGGCCAGAGGAGGATTGATGATCACTTCACCATCGGTTCCATCCACCACCAGATAATCTCCATCCTTTACCCTTTGGGTGACGTTGCGAAGACCCATCACTGCCGGGATGTTCAACGAACGGGCAAGGATAGCTGTATGAGAGGTCTGTCCTCCCATGTCAATGACCACTGCCAGCACATTTCCCTTGCTCAATCGGGAAGCAGCCTCTGAGGGAAGAAGGTCATGGGCCACCAGTACTTTTTCCTTATCATCATCCCTATCTTTCTGATCATGGTGTTCCAGGTTTCTGTAGAATTTGCTCAGGACATCAGAGACGTCGGACTTTCTCTGTCTGAAATAATCATCCTCAAGAGAATCGAATATCCTCTGGTATTTGTTATGGACCTGAGAAATGGCATATTCGGCCCGGCACAGCTCTTTTTTGATGATCCTCTCCATCTCCGAGCGCAGTGATTTGTCTTCAATAATAAGCAGATGGGCTTCAAAGATGAAGGAGTGCTCATCTCCTATTTTTTCTTTTATCTGCTCTTTCAGGCCAGTCAATTCCTTTTTAGTCCGGT
Organism: Candidatus Aminicenantota bacterium; assembly: GCA_046538375.1. Taxonomy (GTDB): domain Bacteria; phylum Acidobacteriota; class Aminicenantia; order Aminicenantales; family Aminicenantaceae; genus JBKHJA01. The sequence goes on along the minus strand of JBKHJA010000004.1, from coordinate 38,851 downwards.
CAACCGCATTTTTCAATCTTTCCAATTCTGTTTCCACTTGATCAGAAGCTATCCTTTCCTTTCGAGTGGTAAAAGTCACTCTCTCTGTGAGATGGACCTCTCCGATAGCAATTCCTGGCGAAACGCCGATCCCTCTCAGCCTGAAATAATCCATCAATCACTCTTTTTCTTGAAATTTGCTGTCAATCAATCTCACCAGCGCCTTCAAAGCGGCCTTCTCATCATTTCCCGAAATTCTCAGTATGATCTCAGTCCCCTGGGTCGCCGCCAGGGTCAGAATTCCAAGAATGCTTTTTCCGTCGATTTCATCCCCGTCTTTTTCTATCTTTACCGAAGAAGCAAAACGATTAGCCAGGTTAACAAATTTAACCGCTGCCCTCGCGTGCAGGCCCAGCTTGTTTTTTATGGTGACTTTTCTCTCAACCATGGAAGAGTCAAAATCAATGCTTTGAACTCAACAGAGCACTGGCCAGATGGATGTTTTTTTTGCCCTGTTCCACAACCTTTCTGGCCACCCTTTTGAGATTGTTGCTTCTCTGGAGAGAGATGAACTTTATCAGCATGGGGAGATTCACCCCAGTGATGATTTCCACCTGACTGTCCTTCAAAAAACTAAAACTCAGATTGGAAGGAGTTCCTCCAAACATATCAGTAAAAATGATCACTCCGTTTTTCTGGTCCACTTTCTTGAGACTTTGATTGATTTTCTTTTTCGACTCCTCCACATCATCATACCAGCCAATAGAAATGGCCTCTATGTTTAAAACTTCACCCAGTATGATGGTCAAGGCATTGAGATGCTCCTCCCCCAGTTTTCCGTGAGAAACAATGATTCCGCCGATCATTTTTCCGCTCTATGATACAATCCTATTCTTTCCGACAGCGCCAGCATAATAATACCATGTCTTGGTCTTAACCTTAAGCTTTTTAAAGATTCCTTTATTATCCAGGGTAAACGGCAGAGGTTTACTTGTAGATATCCCTGTGATAAATCCTTATCCTGTAATCTGTGTTTTTGAGATGATCCCTCAGCTCCTCAGCCAGCGCCACAGCCCGGTGCTTTCCCCCGGTGCATCCCATGGAAATATTGAGGTAGCTCTTCCCCTCCTCAACAAAACGGGGCATCAGAAAGTCGATGAACTGGAATAATTCTTTAATGAATTTCTGGGTCTCAGGTGAATTGAGAACATAATCTCTGACTGCTTGACTTCTTCCTGTCTTTTCACTGAGATCATCTATATAAAAAGGGTTGGGAAGAAACCGGGTGTCAAAAACCAGATCCGAATCCATAGGAATACCGTATTTATAGCCAAAGCTGACAATCAGGATCTGTAAGGCCTGATCTTTGCTTCTCAAGAGTCTTGTGGTCAGGAATTTTCTGAGTTCAGATATATTGGTCTTTGATGTATCCACCACATCATCAGCCAGCTTTTTGATCCCTTCCAATCTCTTTCTCTCCAAACCCACATTCTCTAAAACCGATTTTCCCCTGGCCAGAGGATGAGGCCGCCGTGATTCTTTGAATCTCTTCACCAGAGTTTCATCCGAGGCCTCCAGAAAAATCAACCGGGGTGATATTTTTTTTCTGATCTTTTCCAGTACTTTGGGAAATTCTGTGGTAAAACCTGCCTCTCTGATGTCCACCACCAAAGCCACTTTGGCAATCTCTACCTCTTTGTGAAGCCAGAGGTCCACGAAGCTGGGGATGAGCTTGGCCGGCAAATTGTCCATACAATAATAGCCCAAATCTTCTAGAAAGCGGCTGACTACAGTTTTCCCTGATCCTGATAGACCGGTGATGACAAGAAACCGATCATCCCTCCGCTTATTTTCCATCTGTTCCTCAAGGTATGGAAAGCGCTCGGTTTAATTTCTTGTCCAGTTCTTGAGGAGCAAGATAACCTTTTTCTTTTAAAAGATGCACTCTGCAGGCCACTTCGATCAGGGTGGCGATGTTTCTTCCGGGGCCTACAGGAATGGCGATCTGAGAAATCCTCTGACCTAAAATCTCATAGTCTTGGGGAAATTTCAAGCCCAATCGGTCATATTCTCTGCCTTCCTTCCATCTTTTGAGATTGATGACCAGATCGAGTTCTGACTTGGGTGATACAGACTTGTCCCCAAAAATCTCTTTTATATTGATGATTCCCAACCCCCTTATCTCCATGAAATAGCGGCTGATGGCTGGGGATGTGCCTACCAATTTGCCTTTTTTTGTCTTCCTCAGTTCGGTCACATCATCGCAGACGAAACGGTGCCCCCGGGAGATGAGCTCCAGAGCACTCTCACTCTTTCCTATGCCGCTGTCCCCTCTTATGAGAACACCCACTCCGAACACCTGAAGAAGTCCTCCAGATATTTTTACCAAGGGGGAAGAGTTTTTCTGTTTATTCATTTATTTTTTCTTCCTCTTCCTGGATAACATCCTTCACCCTGCTTATGCTTCCGGCTTCCAGGATCTTCTTCACCAACAGCTTTGATTTGCGAACCAGATGGGCTATGGCAGCCAGAATTTGCAGGTTTAAACTGGGTGAATCGGGCGAAGAAACCACCAGAAAAAAGACTTTTGACGGCTTTCCATCTAAGGAATAAAAGTTTGCTCCCTTTTTGGAAACAGCCAGAAGAACCAGGGGATTTTTGACTTCTTTCATTTTGCAGTGAGGGATGGCTACTCCCTCTCCGATGGCTGTACTTCCCAGCCTCTCTCTTTGAAGGAGCTTCTCGTACAATTCCTTATCTTTGACTATCCTGTTCCTCTTTTTCAAAAAACTGACCATCTCTCTCAGGACATCTTCTCTCTGGGAAGATTCCAGATCGGCGATGATCAGATCATCTATCAGTATATTGTGTATCTTCACCGCAACCGCTCACTTCATCTATTCGGGTTCAACCAAACCATAATTCCCGTCTTTCCGGCGGTAGATGACGGCCCATTTATCAGAGCCCACTTTACGAAAGACAAAGACATCTCTCTTATCCAGATCAAACTGCAGCAGGGCTTCCTCCAGGGGCATGGGTTTCAAGGAGTAGTCCTCGCTCCTGATGACTCTTTTCTGCTGTTCTTTTCTCTGCTCAGAAGGGACCAGAACCTCTCTTTCCCCTCTCTTTTTTCTTTTTCTCTCCCTCAGTTTTCCCCTTTCCTTCTTGACTCTCTTCTCAATATTGTCAAAAGCTAACCCCAGCGAACTCATCAAATCTGGGGTTTCTTCGGCCGCGTTCAAGGCCATCCTCCTGCTTTTGATGTTGATCTCTGCCTTTTTTCGGTATTTCTCAACAGAAAAAATGAAGTCTACCTCCAAAGGATCCTCCAGCAATTTTTCTAAATTCTTTACTCTTTTTTCACAGTATTCCTTTATATCAGGGGTGATATGGGCATGACGGGCTGTATAATTTATGTTCATTGACTCTTCTCCATTAAATATCTTCTTTTTCTTATGTGAGAAGGGGGGATTTTTAACTGTTTCCTGTACTTAGCCACCGTCCTTCTGGCTATGTGGAAATTTTCTTTGGCCAATATCTCCTCGATCTCAATATCACTTAATGGCTGATCCTGGTTCTCATTGTGGATAAGCTTTTTAATCTTTTCTTTGATTCTCAAGGAAGAGATTTCTTCACCAAAATCTCCAGAGAGAGATTTGTGGAAAAAATATTTGAGGGAAAAAATTCCTCTGGGTGTCATCATGTATTTATTGGCTACCACCCGGCCCACCGTGGATTCATGAATACCGATCTCTCCAGCCAATTCCATCAAAGTTAAAGGCTTAATGTAGTCCATTCCTTTCTCGATAAAATCTTTCTGTTTTTCCACGATGTACTTGGCGACTCTATAAATGGTTTGATCTCGCTGGTCCAAGCTCCGCAAAAACCAGAAGGCCTTTTTCATCTTGTCCTTTATAAATTTATGGGCATCCAGGTTCTCTTTAGAAGCTTTGGCCAGGAGTCTTTTATAATAACTGTTGATTCTTAAGCGGGGCAATCCCTCATCATTCATGGTGATTTTGAGCTCATCGCCTTCCTTGGTCACTACGATATCCGGAATCACATAGTTGGTTCTTTCCTGGCTGTATTTCCTGCCCGGGGCAGGATCCAAACCTTTGATAACTTCGATATGACACTTGATATCGGAAAGGGGAATACCTAAAACCTTGGCCAGCTGGGCATAATCTGATTTTTCCAAAACATGAAGGTGATGGGAGATAATCTTTCGACTCACTTCATCTTCAACCTGAAGATAATCCATCTGAGTCAACAGGGCTTCCTGGAGAGTCAGGCTTGCTGCTCCCACCGGATCAAATCTTTTGATCTTTTCCCTGACTTTTTCTGTTTCTTCTGTGGAAACATTCATGGTCTGGGCTATCTCTTCCACAGAAAGGGTAAGATAGCCATCCTGGTTGATGTTGCCGATAATGTAGTGAGCAATTTTTTTTTCTTTGGGTTCATGGAAAGTCAGATTGGCCTGCCAATTCAGATGATCCCAGAGGGAGGCACTTTTGGATACCATATTCTCCAAAGGAAGTGATTCTTTCCGCTCCGAAAAAAAAGATCGAAATCGATTATCAAAATATTCCTGAAAATAAGAGGCTAATTCTTCCTCTTCTTTAGAATCTTCAGATAATTCTCTCTCTGCTGGGCTCTCTTCCTGCCTTTCTCTCTCCTGTTCTGTCTCCGATCCTCTATCTCCTGTCTCTTCTTTTATTTCGAGCATAGGATTTTGAGAAAGTTCGGTGTCAATGATCTCTATGAGTTCGAGATTGGTTAGAGGAAGAAGCTTTATGGCCTGTTGAAGTGCAGGGGCCAGAATCAATTTTTGGACTTGCTTCTGGTCTAATCGCTGCTTCAAAACCATAATCCCGGCTGTTCTCTCCTCTGAAGAAGAAAGCTAATCCAGCGAAAAGTCGTCCCCCAGATAGTTCCGCTTCACTTCGTCGGAAAAAACCAATTCTTGAGGCTCTCCTTCCTTTAAAATTTTCCCTTTATGTATGATATAAGCTCTCTGGCAGATTTTTAGGGTCTCCCGGACACTGTGATCAGTGACCAGCAAACCTATCTCTTTTTCTCTTAAGGAAAGGATGATGTTATGCAAATCAGCCACAGCCAATGGATCAATTCCTGTGAAAGGCTCATCCAAAAGGATGTACTGGGGGTGGGTGATGAGAGCTCTGGCAATCTCCAGCCTCCTTCTCTCTCCTCCAGAAAGAGCATAGGCTTTGGTCTTGGACAGTTTTTTCAGACCAAACTCTTCCATGATGACTTCAAAATGACCGTTATCCCTCAGCCGGGCATCTCTCACAGTCTCCATGATGGATAAAAGATTCTCCTCCACGGTCAAATTCCTGAAGGCCGAAGGTTCCTGAGGAAGAAGAGACAGGCCTTTTCTTGCCCGGACGTACATAGGAAGAGAGGTGATATCTTCTCCTTCCAGATACACCCGACCTGAATCTTGGGGGATGAGACCGAGGATTAAGGAAAAAGTGGTTGTTTTACCGGCACCATTGGGTCCCAGAAGACCGACCACTTCCCCTTTTTTGACTCTGACAGAAACATTGTCCACCACCTTCTTCTGATGGTAGCTCTTCTCCAATCCCGCAGCTTCCAAAAAATCTTTCATCTTTCACTGTTTTATGACTGTAACTGACCTTTCCCGGTCCTTATTTTCAACCACGATTCTACCATCGGCCATATGAAATGTCAATTTGTCTCCCCTGATCTCGCCTTTATCTCTGTCTATAAGCACCGGATCTCCCACCAGAACAACCGCCTCCTTTTCCAAATCATATCTTGCTTCATCACCCCGCCCCTCCCGCAGATTTTGAACAATCACCACCCCCTGGCGGGCAACAATATCCTCCATATCACCCTTCTTTCCTTTCATATGAACAACAATAGAATGAGCCTGAAGATGGGTGTCCTTCACTTTCAGAGATCCTTTCTCCTGGTAGGAAAGATTGTTCTCTTCTGGGTCATAATCCATGGATTGGGCCGAAATCTCTATCATTTCTTCCTGTTTATTCTTGGGCTTATAAGGGAAAACGGACCTCATTCCCCCCGAACAGGAAATTCTGCCCGTCTGTTCATCTATCACCACGTCCTGTGCGGTCAGATTTTTTTTCTCCTGCCACATCTTGGCGCCTTCCTTAAAAAGGAAACGCTTCTGCTGTTCCAAATATCTCATCCCTGGAGCAGTGATAAAAATGGGCTTTTCCCCGGAGAAAATCCCCACAGATTTTTGGCTCTCTTTTTGAAACCGAAGAGATCCCTTCACCTCGCCTTTCAGTTCTAAATCTTTGCTGTCCAGGAATACACTGATTTGGTCTGCATAGATCTCACTTCCTTCAAACCACAGACGGGGACGGAGGTTCTTCTCCCCCCTCACGCTGAGAACATCAGCCTCTCCGGTCACACTCATCATCTCCCCTTCGATGACCCTTACTGGTTCAGGGCCTTCTGCTTGTTCTGTGATCCTGGCCTCTTTTATGGACTGGAATTCCTTCAGCTTTCCTTGGGTGGTCAGTAAAAATTTCACCAGCTCACCCTGGATCAGAGTAAAACCTCCCTCAGGTGAGATAAATTTGAACCTGCAGCCTCCTTTGGCCTCCAGCTCATGAATCCTAGGAAGATCCAGAAACCCTCTTATCTTTATTTCATCTGCTTCCAGCTGCCGCCTGCTCCCTGGAGGGATCAGGGGTGTGCTCCCCAGGGAAAGGGATTTCTCTGTTTCTGTGATAATGGCTTTAACTTTTCCTTTCAACAACAAATTTTTTATCTGTTCTCCATGGAGGTAAAGCTCAAATGTTAAGGAATCAGCCCAAGCACGGCTCTTTCCATGCACGAGATGAACATCTCCCTCCACCAGCCCCTGCTTGCCTCTGCGGTCATAGACAAATCTTTTCCCCTGAACTTGGACAGGAAGGGAAGTTTCCAATTGAGGTTTTATGGCCAGGTCAACGCTCCCCTTTAGCTCTATTCGTTCCTCCTTCATCGCATAGACCAGCTTTCTGGCAGATCCGGAGAGGTTTTGAGAAGAGAACTTGATCCCTCTTTCCGTCTGGAAAACCTCTTTCTTACTGTGGTAATCCACAAACGAAGATTCGATAGTCAAATCTTTAAACCTGACCTTTCCCTTTCCCTTCAGCAAAAAGTGTTTTCCTCCCTGATCATAGATGATCTCTTCACCCTGGATGTACACATCTTTCCCTTCTCTTTTTTTCAAAAAAACAACTTCCACGTTTCCTTCTAAGTGATATTGACGGTCTTCTCCCCTGTAGTGCTTATCCGCTCTGACCCTAAAATTCCCCTGTTCCCCCTTGACTTCAAAGTGTTCAATTTTTTCTTTTTTTTCCACTTTCTGAGGGGTTATGTTTACGGTGTGGACAGGAACCTCGGCTTCTCTCTTGGAACGGGTCAAAAAATTCCATCCGATCAGAAAAAAAACCACTCCCAAGAAAACAGCTACCGAAATTCTGATAAACCTGGGAAAGTCGAATTTTGTTTTTCCCATGGTGCAGCCTCAGATTTTTATATCCTCAACAGCAAGAGAAAGTTTTTCCTCTCCTAAATATTGAGAAAAATGGAAGGAATAGACAACATCCAACATCATCCCCTGGTAGATAATATCCGTCCATTCTCCTCGTCTCCAACCTAAAGCTTCCAGCACTCTTCCATTTTGCTTCACCAAAAATTTACAATGCCTGCCCTTCATTCTCTTTGGCCTGGATACAACTTCCACCTTTTGGGTCAAGAAAAGGGGCTTAGGATTTCCAACCCCGAACGGAGAAAGAAGAGAATGTTTTTCCACAAAAGAATAATCGATATCCGTAAACTCGATCTTGGCATCGATATAGATCTTTCTGCGCAAATGTTCCTCTTTTAACCTAGAATGGGCCCATTCATTCAAACCCTTTTTCAGAAAACCCATCTTCTCTCTTTCCAGCTCGCAGCCGGCAGCCAACCTGTGTCCTCCGTAATTGAGGCAGTAATCCCGGTTTTCCTCCAGACAATCGATCAAAGAAAACTCACTGATGCTTCTCCCTGAACCATAGGCCCTCCGGTCTTCATAGGAAAAAAGAAGCACGGGGCGGTGGTAAAGATCTTTGATCCGGGAAGCCACTATGCCGATGACCCCTCGGTGCCATTCCTCACAACCCATGATTAAAATTCTATACCGTTGATCCAGACTTCTTCCTTTTATAAGATCCAAGACTTGATTGTATATCTTTTCCTCAATCCTCTGTCTTTTTGAATTCAATGAATCAAGCCGACACACTATCTCTTGCGTTTTTCGAGGCGACGGGGAAAGGAAAAGTTCCACAGCCAGATCAGCCAATCCCATCCTCCCAGCAGCGTTGATCCTTGGGCCAATCCGAAAGCCCACATCACCTACGGAAATCTCCTTCCCCCCCAGCCCGCATATTCCCAGAAGATTCAGCAGTCCCTGGTTGGACACCTCCTCCAACCCTTTGAGCCCATAACGGACAAACAGCCTGTTCTCCCCCCTTAGCTCCGCAATATCTGCGATAGTGCCTATAGAGACCATCTTCAAATAATGAGGAAGAGAAGATAATTTCTTCTGTCCACCAAACAGGGCTTGGATCAATTTGAACACCACCCCGATTCCGGCTAATCTCCTATCAGGATAAGCTGAGCCCGGAAGAGCCGGATTCAAGATAGCCAGCGCAGCGGGAAGATCTCTGCCCGGAAGATGATGATCTGTGATGATGACATCAATTTTTTCTCTGGTGGCTCTATCCACAAAAGCATTGGCTTTTATTCCACAGTCCACACTCATCACCAGATCGGCTTTCTTTTTGACAGCGATATCTATGTATTCTTCTTTGATGCCATAACCCTCTTCCAGCCTGTTGGGGATATAATAATCCACTTCCAATCCTAAAGAGGAGAGAGCCTTGGTGAGAACAACCACCGAAAGAACGCCGTCCACATCATAGTCGCCAAAAATCAGCACTTTTTCCTTTCGGGATATGGCTCTCCTCAACCGCTCCACTGACTTTTCCATCCCGGTCATCAAGTAAGGATCATGGAGATGGTCCAATTTTCCGAAAAGAAATTTCTGCGCTTCCTGGGGATGGTGAATATTCCGATTTACCAATACTTGAGCGATTTCAGGTGGAAGGCCGAGCTCTACCGCCAGCCTTCGGGCCTCTCTCTGGGGAGGAGTCATGATCCACACAGATTCATCCATTTTTTTCACTTTATCACAATCATTTTTAATCCACAATGGGGATGGACATGCATCTGGAGTTCTCCCAATTTTGTGTGGTAATGGTCCTTTTGGGATGTATTCGCTCTCCTCAGATTTTGTCATAACAATTTATCGGAGGTCCTCACTTTTGGTCTGGATTGACTTTGCAAATGGCGAAAAATATAATGATTATGAAATGATCGAAAACCTCAAACAGAAACTATCCAGAACCAGAAAAACCTTCAAAGAAACGTTCAAAGAGTTATTACGGAGTGAAAAAGAAAGAGAAGAAATATTGGATGAACTTTCTGAAGCCCTGATCTTGGCTGATGTGGGTGTTCCCTCCACAGAAAAAATCATTCATTCCATAAGAGAAAAAAGCAAAAAGAATGATGATTTTTCCTGTATAAAAAACATTTTAGAAGAAGAGCTGCTGAGCATTCTCTCTCTATATCCTGCTTCCTTTGATTTCAACAGCTCATGTTCTGTGATCATGGTGGTGGGAGTTAACGGCGGCGGAAAAACCACCTCATTGGCTAAACTGGCTTATCGGTTTCAACAGAAGAAAAGAAAAGTTCTGATGGTGGCAGCAGATACTTTCCGTGCTGCTGCTCAAGAACAACTGCTTCGGTGGGGAGAAAAATTGAACATCCCTGTCATCAAGGGCCAGTATGGTGCGGATCCTGCTTCTGTGATTTATGACGCACTTCAATCCTTCATCTCTCACTCCTACCACATCCTGCTGGTAGATACGGCTGGCCGCATTCACACCAACATCAATCTGATGAATGAACTGGAAAAGATCAAAAGGGTTATTTCCAGGGAAATCGAGGGTGCTCCTCATGAGAATCTGCTGGTGCTTGACGCCAGCATCGGCCAAAACGCTTTGATACAGGCTGAGGAATTCCTCAAATTTTCAGGTTTAACTGGGGTTTTCCTGACCAAGCTGGACGGCACAGCCAAAGGAGGGAGTGTTATCAGCATCGTGGACCAGCTGAACCTTCCTATCAAGTTCATGGGGATAGGAGAAAGTGAAAAGGATATGCTTCAGTTCTCCCCAAACCAATTCGTCCAAGCCCTTTTCTCATGAAAAATCCTAAAGATATTTCTTATATGGAAATGGCCTATGCCTTGGCGGAAAAGGCCAAAGGATGGGCCAGTCCCAATCCCTACGTAGGTGCGGTGGTGGTCAAAAGAGATATGATCGCTGGGTACGGCTATCATGAAAGGCCGGGAAATCCTCATGCCGAGATTCTCGCTTTCCAGAGAGCCGGCTCTCTCTCCCGCCGCAGCACCACCTACATAACCCTCGAACCCTGCGTGCACTGGGGAAAAACACCTCCCTGTGTGGACGCAATTCTCCAGGCCGGGCCAAGACGAGTGGTCATTTCTGCCCCGGATCCTAATCCCCTGGTCTTCAAAAAGGGAATAAAGACATTAAAAGAAGCAGGCATTGAAGTAGAGGTGGGCCTTCTGCAGGAGAAAAACAGCCGCTTAAACGAAAGTTATTTAAAATACATCACCAAAAAAATCCCTTTTGTGGTGGCCAAGGCAGCGGTGAGCATTGATGGCCGGATAGCCACCAGGAGGTACTCCTCCCAATGGATATCATCTTCCCCAGCCAGAGAATACACCCATCTGTTAAGAGGAGAATTTGATGCCATCATGATCGGAATCAATACTCTCCTTAAAGATAATCCCCTGTTGACGGTGCGTCATCCCAACTGGGGACAAAAGAGAATTATGCGTATCATCGTTGATTCCCGTCTTCGCTTCCCCCCCCAAGCCCGCATTCTCACCACCCTTGACCAGGGGAAAATTTTTCTGTTTACCCTTCCTCAGAATTCTGGAAAAAAAGCTCATGCCTTAAGAAAAAAAGGAGTGGAAGTTGTCCCTATTGCTTCTTCTGGGTCTAAGGTGGACTTGAAAAAAGTCCTTGAATGGCTGGGAAAACATCAGATAGCCAGTGTTCTGGTGGAAGGAGGAGCCAGTGTTTTGACTTCCTTGATAGAAGAAAAACTGGTGGATAAAATCTTTATCACCATTTCTCCCAAATTGATCGGAGGAAAACATGCTCTCTCGCTCCTCCAAGGGAAAGGAGTCAATCAGGTCGAAAACTCACTGCTTTTGAAAAAAAGCCATGTCTTTCATATGGACGGAGACATCATGATGGAAGGATATTTGTGATGTTCACAGGCATCATCAAACATGTTGGTCTGTTTAGAGGCTTTGGTCACGGAAGGAAAGAAATAATCATCGAAGCTGCTGCCCTGGCTCCCAGGATCAAGGTGGGAGAAAGCATAGCTGTTAACGGGGTATGCTTAACTCTTATCAGGAAGCAAGCCAACCTTCTTTTCTTCTCCCTCTCTGAAGAAACCCTCCAGAAAACCACTCTGGGTTCACTGCGGTCCAGAGAAAAAGTCAATCTGGAGCTTCCTCTTACTCTCTCTACCCCTCTGGGAGGACATCTTGTCTCTGGACATGTGGACTCCCGGGGGAAAGTGCAGAAAATTATAAAGAAAAAGAACGGCCTGAGACTTGCCGTTTCCTTCCCGCCGCATCTCAGGCCTTACTTCATCCCCAAAGGATCGGTGGCTTTGAACGGAGTGAGCCTGACTATCGCTGAACTGGGGCCATCCTGGTTGGAGGCGGAATTGATCCCTGTCACCCTGGCAGAGTCCAATTTAGGAGACCTGAAAAGAGGCCAGGAAGTCAATATAGAATGTGACATGATCGGAAAATATGTGTATAATTGGATAAGCAAACAGAACACACACCGATAAAAGAGACACAGCCAATGGAAAGAAGAACCAAAACCGCCTCTGTGGAACAATCTATACAGGCGGTAAAAGCCGGCAGATTGATTATCCTGGTTGACGATGAGGACAGGGAAAATGAAGGAGACCTGATGGTGGCTGCGGAAAGAGTCACTCCAGAAATCATCAACTTCATGTCCAAGCACGGCCGGGGCTTGATCTGCCTCCCCTTGACCAAAAAAAGGTTGAAAAAACTGGAACTTCCTCTGATGGTTCAAGACAACACAGCCCCTTTCCAAACCGCCTTTACGGTTTCTGTGGATGCCAAAAAAGGGATCACCACTGGAATCTCTGCCCACGACAGAGCCAAAACAATATTAACGGCCATAAATCCTAAAACACGGCCCTCAGACCTTGTCCGGCCTGGTCACATCTTTCCCCTGCAAGCTAGAGATGGGGGTGTTCTGGAGAGAGCTGGCCAGACAGAGGCTGCTGTGGATATCGCCCGCCTGGCTGGTTTTAAGTCCGCTGGTGTCATCTGTGAGATAATGAATGAAGACGGAACCATGGCCCGTCTGCCCGAGCTTGAGAAATTCAGCCAAACCCATGACATTCCCATCCTCACCGTCGCTGATCTTATCAAGTTCCGGATGAGAAACGAACGGCTGGTGAAAAAAGTCGAACAGGCAGATCTTCCCACTTATTACGGACTATTCAAGATAATGGTTTTTGAAGACACCATCCACAACGAATACCATGTGGCTCTGGTTAAAGGACAGATCAAGAAGGATGAACCGGTGCTGGTGCGGGCTCATTCCCAGTGTTTGACAGGGGACACATTTGGTTCTGTACGATGTGACTGTGGAGAACAGCTTCATCGGGCTATGGAGATGATCAACAAAAAGGGGAAAGGGATTATTCTGTATATTCTCAACCAAGAAGGAAGGGGGATTGGCCTGATCAATAAAATCAAGGCTTATGCCCTCCAAGAAAAAGGGGCTGATACGGTGGAGGCCAACCGGAAGCTGGGCTTCAAACCTGATCATCGGGACTACGGGATAGGAGCTCAAATCCTGGCCTGTTTAGGAGCCACCAAGCTCCGCCTTATCACCAACAATCCACGAAAATTCATCGGCCTGGCAGGCTATGGGCTGGAAATTGTGGACCGGATTCCCATCGAAATTCAACCCAACAAAAATAACATGAAATACCTGAAGACCAAGAAGGAAAAGATGGGGCATATCCTAGAAATGGTCTGATAATCCCATAAATATAAATAAATCCCCTGTCTTATTCTCATGAATTATCAGCAGTTTTCAGGGAAATTCAAGTCCCTCCCTCCCCAAGAAACGATCAAATTCATCCACAAACACCTTGATACGCTCAAAGACAAGGAAAAGATTTCCTTCCTTCTCTCCACTGTCAAAGAAAAAGATTTCCCTTCCACAGTGCGGGGAGCCGCAGTGGAGTTATTGAGCCTGACTTCTCACCAAGACAGAATCTTTCTTCAGGAATGCAGCCAAGATCCAGCTAAAGCCGTAGCCAGGGCCGCCAAAAAGGCATTAAAAGAACTGCAAAAAAAAGAGAAAAAAGACAGACACCTTTTTCAGCTAACCCTTAAAAAAATAAGAGCCACCCAGGAAAAGCAAACCAGGCAGAAAATCATTCAGGGCTTAGCCAGGGTACCAGGAAGCTGGGTGAATGAGGTGTTGCTGGAAGTTTTAGACGATTCATCCGAAGAGATCAGGACTTTTGTGGTGGACCAACTGGGAAAAAGAGAATATTTCAACCTCAACAGACTCTACCAGAAATTGATCAAAACCCCGTGGTATGTGAAGAGCGCTGTGTTGAAAATTTTGGGCAGCAGAAAAAGTCAATTTTCCATAAACCTGATCGAAACCGCCATCAACGATTCAAACGTTGAAGTCCGGAGGAGCGCTGCTCAAGCATTGGGTGAAATCGGCGGCAGGGAGGCTCTCCTTCTCCTCAATAAATTGGCCAAAGATGAAAATCGATTCGTGAGAAGAGCAGCCGAGCAAAGCTTACAGAAGATCAGCAGTCTGAAATTCAGCTAGTCCTAACATCTTCCCATATTTTAATATAAGCGGAAATCAATTCTTTGTATTCGCATTTCTTTTTCAGTGATAGGGGTGAGGGTGGGGGGTCGTCAGCACGCTTATTTTCCCCAGCGAGGAAAATTAGCTCCCATTCGGACTTCGCTCTCCTCTCCTTCGGAGAGGAACCATGCCCGCTCAGTCCTCATAGGGGCCTCCTCACCCCCCATCCCTCACCCCTTTCAATCAACATATATATTTATACTCATCATGGTTTTGGAAATGATTCCTTTGTATTCTTGGGCTTTTTTGGTTCAAGGATGAAAGTCACCGGCCCGTCGTTCACCAGATGGACTTCCATCAAGGCCCCAAAAATTCCTGTTTCCACCTGTATGCCTTTCTGCCTGATCCGTTCCACAAAATAATCAAACAGTTTCTCCGCTCTCTCAGGATATTCCGCTTTATCAAAACTTGGCCTTCGTCCCTTTTTGAGAGAGCCGGCCAGAGTGAACTGAGACACCGCTAGAACTTGACCTTTGATCTCTGATAGGTCGCGGTTCATTTTCCCTTCCTCATCTGGAAAAACCCTCAGCTCCGCAACTTTCCGGGCTAAATATTCAGCATCTCTTTCTGTGTCTCCCTTTTCAATTCCCACCAGCAAACACATCCCTTCCCTGATCCTGCTGTTGATTTCACCTCGAATCCTGACCGAAGCTTCCTTAACTCTCTGTAGGATCACTTTCATGTCTTTCCCTCATCTTTTCAAAATTTTCTTCCGAGAAAAAAGTCGGCGCAGACTTTTTAAATCTTCCTGGTTGAAAAGCAAACTGAGTAAGAAATAGGCCGCTATCCCTAAAAAAATGGCCGCTATCAAAACCCCAAACTGCTGGATGAAAACCAGACGCTGGAAAGGAAAATTTCTTATGAAAACCCAGATCAAGACTCCCATTCCTCCCGCTGCCAAACAGGACTTTAAACCTGAGGCCTTTATCTCTTTTTTCTCTATTTTTCCTATCTTTCTTTCCAAAAGAAAAAAAAGGAACAGGAAATTGAACACTGAAGCGAGAGAGAGGGCCAGAGCTATGCCTCCCACTCTCAGCGGATTCATCAATACCAGAGACAGAGAAATGTAGATCAACATCACAAAAAAAGCGACAATGACCGGCGTTTTGGTGTCTTTGAGCGAGTAGAAGGCAGGAGCAAGAATTTTGACTCCTGAAATAAAGGGAAGTCCAAAAGCAAAATAAAAAAGACACGAAGAGCTCATAGCGGTGGACTGGATATCAAAGACCCCCCTTTGAAAAAGGACTTGAATGATGGGTCGGTTCAAAACCAAAAGACCGGCCATGGCCGGGAAGGTGATCAAGAATATGAGCCTAAAGGAAAAAACCAGAGTCCTCTTCATTCCCTGAGTGTCCTCCTGAGCAGCAAGATCGGAGAAGGTGGGAAGAAGAGCGATAGAAAGAGCGATGGAGAAGAGGCCCAGGGTAAGCTCTTGAACTCTAGAGGCAAAATAAAGCGAAGCCACACTTCCCTCTTCCAGCAGGGAAGCAATCATCCGGCTGATAGCAAAATTGATCTGGTAGATCCCTACTCCAAATATCCCTGGAATCATGAGCTTTCCCACTTTGCGAACGGCTGGATGGGAAAAGGAAAGTCTGAACCTAAACCGCATTCCCTGGCGCCAAAGGAAAGGAATCTGGAAGGTAAGCTGAAACACTCCCCCTAACACCACTCCCGCCGCAAACACCAGGGCGGGTTCTTCCACTTTCCGGGCAAATATCAAGGCCGCACTGATGACGGCCAGATTGAAAAGCACGGGAGTGAAGGCGGGAACCATAAATTTGTGGAAAGAGTTCAATATGGCCATGGCCAAAGCGGCCAAACTTATCAAAAAAATGTAGGGAAACATGACCCGGGTGAGCACCGTGGTCAGCTCCCATTTTCCGGCGATATCTTTGAACCCAAAGGCGATGACTTTTACCAACAGGGGAGAGAAAATAATCCCCAGCACAGCCAGCAGAGCCATGATCAAGGTTAAATCAAAGAAGAAAGTGTGAGCAAACTTCCACAGCTGCTGTTTTGATTTTTCTTTTTTCAACTGGCTGAAAACAGGAATAAAGGCTGCGGTCATCGCTCCCTCGCCTGTCAACCGCCTCAGCAAATTGGGAATGACATAGGCAATGGCAAAGGCATCGCCGCTGGTGGTGGTTCCTAGATAAAAGGCCTGGATCACATCTCTGATAAATCCGAAAATCCTGCTCAATAGAGTGGGGGCAGCCACAGCAAAGGTAGCCTTCACCAGTCTTCTGTTTTTCTCTCTGTCTTCCATTTGACTTTGCCCGAAAGATATCTTATCATAGCTTTTCTATCAAGGAGAAAGAAATGGCAGAGCATTTATCCGCTATCCAGCAGTGGAGACGGAGTCTACGCCGGAGGACAGTCAACAAGAAAAACAAAACCCTTCTTCGTTCCAAAATAAAAAAACTTCGAGAAGCCATCCAAAACAAAGACAGGGAAGCAGCGGAAAAGCTTCTCCCTCCCACCTTTTCGATCATAGATAAATCGGTCAAAAAGAGAGTCATTCATGAAAACAAGGGCAGAAGATACAAATCCAGATTAAGCAGACAGGTGGCCATGATCAACCCTTCTTCCAAGTAACTCTCTCCCTTTGACTGAGAAAACAATAATCAAAAAGAAAGCTTTCCAGCAAAGACTGTGCGGAGGCATCTGAAGTCTTTATCTTCAGGTCTATTTTCCGCAGCTCATCCAGAAAATGATTCAATCCGCTCAGGGACAGTCTCTCCACCAAGGAGAAAAACTGGTTGAATTTATCTCTGTAAAATTTTCCATATCTTTCCTGGATATGAGGCTTGAGTTCTCTGAAGATGGCTTTACGGTCTTTATCCCTCTCTTTTAACCAGAGTTTTGCCAAGAAAATGTCCCTGAAAAATCGGGTGATAATCCCTACTATGAACTCAGGCCTGGTGCCTTCTTTGAACAAATTGTTCAACACCATCACAGCTTGATTGAAATCCGCCCTTTCCAGGCTTTCGGACATTTCCCATTCAAAAAAGGTCTTCACCCAACCCGATACCTGATTGACATCGTCCAGCTCTATTTCTTTTTTCTCACCGATGAATGTCACCAGTTTTTCCAGCTCGTTATTCACTCTTCTCAGATCATTCCCGGCCAGTTCTTTCACTCTTTCCTTGGCCTCCACAGAAGCTGTCTTTTCCAGGGAATTAAGTTTTCTGTCCATCCAGGCAAAAAGCGCGCGTTCTCTCAAAGGCCTGAGCTCTTTCATAAAAACCAAAGAGCCTGGAAGAGAAGTAAAAAACTTAAAAAGAGAAGAATTTTTCCTTATTTTCCCTGAAAAAATGATCACCATAACGGTCTGTGTGGAGGGAGAAGAAAAATAATCTTTTAATATTTTTTTCTCTGATGAAGAAAGAGATTCCCCTTTTCCTTTGGCTGCTTCCACCAAGATAATCCGCCGGGAGGAAAGAAAAAAGGGGACAGTCCGGGCCAGATCGATGATTTCCATCCAGGTATGCTCCTGGAGGTCAAATCTTTCCACATTATAATCTTGAACATCAGCGGAAATCAGACTCTCCTTCAACTCCTGGATAAACTGGTAGGCAAGAAAAGTTTCTTCACCATAGAAAAAGTAACAGCTGGCCGCTGTGTTTTCATCGATTTCTTTGTTCAGAAGAAAACTGTACAATCTCTGTTAAAATCCCTCCAGAATGGTTATCACCAAGCTCCTGGCGAATCTTTCTGACACCTTATCGATGGCTTCTGTCTGGACCGTCTCAAAATCCGTCCCTTCTTGAACCTCGTATTCCTGCCTGTAAACATACCGGGGATCGGAAAATATGATTTTTCGGTTGATCAAATCTCTGAGTGTAATCTTGGCTATCACTTTGATGATGTACCGATCAGCCTGGCCTTCTCCGGAAAAAGCAATGGGCACAGCATCAAATTCGATGATCTCCCCGATCAAAACAGCATCGGCCGATTTGACATCTCCAGCAATCTCTACCTTTCCTCTTGTCACCAGCTCATCTATCACCTTCCTGGTCAATTTCACATCCAGCTCATACCGAGTGGTTAAATTTTTGAACATAGGAATGTTGACTTTTTGGATGTGAGGAGGCAGAGAACTCCCTGTCCCCCGCAGATGGTAGCCGCAATCAAGGAAGAAGAGACATATAACTATCAGGAAAACCATTTTTTTCATTCTTGCTCCGTTCACAGAACAATATTCACCAGCTTGTTTTTGATGAATATGACTTTTTTTACTTTTTTCTCTCCCATGAATTTCTGAACCCGATCTAACCCCAGGGCTTTCTCTTCTATCTGCTCCTGGGGCATGTCTCTTTCTGCTTCCAGTTTGCCCCTTAACTTCCCGTTGACCTGAACCACGATGGTGACTCTTTCCTGTTGAGCCCATCCAGGATCAAATGAGGGCCAGGGAGTACGAATAAGAAACGTCCTGTGCCCTGACCTCTCCCAGAGTTCTTCGCAGACATGAGGAGCAAAAGGGGAAAGGAGTAAAATCAGCTTTTCCATGGCTTCTGCGAGAAGTTCCCTTCCCTGGGGAGTGGTCCTTAAATCCTGTCTTTCTTTTTTGAGTTGATTGAAGAGCTCCATTATCGAACTTATGGCCGTATTCAAATGATATCTGTTTTCTATATCTTCACTGACTTTTTTTATGGTCTGGTGCAGTTTGACTCTCAGGCCCTCTGGTTTGTTCTTGTTTCCCTGCTCCTGCTTTCCGGCGACGGCCTTCTCATCAAAAAGGTCCATATTTTCATGGAAGAAAGCCCAAACACGATTCAAAAATCTAAAGCATCCTTCAATACCTTTCTCGCTCCAGGCAAACTCCTTTTCTGGAGGAGCCGCAAAAAGAATGAACAGCCTCAGAGCATCAGCACCGTATTCATTCACCATGTGGTCGGGATAGACCACGTTGCCTTTGGATTTAGACATGGCCGCACCATCTTTGGTCACCATTCCCTGAGCAAGAAGACGGGGAAAGGGTTCATCCACTCCTGTCAGAAGTAAATCTCTTAAAAACTTGCAGAAAAAACGCGCATAGATCAGATGGAGAATGGCGTGTTCCACTCCTCCGATATAAAGATCCACAGGAAGCCAGTAGTCGGCAGCTTCCTTTTGAAAAGGAAGCTTATTTTCCTGAGGCGAGGTGTATCGAAAATAATACCAGGAAGAATCAAAGAACGTATCCATGGTGTCCGTTTCCCGCCGGGCTTTTCCCTGGCATCGAGGACAGGTGGTGTTAACAAAGCTGTCCACATTGGCAAGGGGAGATCCTTCCTCCCCTTTAAACTCCACCTTTTGAGGAAGTTGGACAGGGAGATCCTGGTAAGGGACTCCCACCATACCGCACTTCTCACAATAGATGACGGGAATAGGTGTTCCCCAGTAGCGCTGACGGGATATCCCCCAATCCCGCAGCCGATAAAGAGTGCTCCTCCTGCCGAATCCCTTTTCCTCTGCATACCGGATCATTTCTTCTGTGGCCTTCCGGGAAGATTTGCCGGAGAAGGGTCCTGAGTTGACCACCACCCCATAATCCTCAAACGCTTCCTCTGGCTGACCAGAAGGCGATTGGCCATGGGGAACAATGACCACCTTTATTGGCAATGAATATTTTTGTGCGAATTCATAATCTCTCTGGTCATGAGCAGGCACAGCCATGATGGCTCCAGTGCCGTACTCCATCAAAACGTAGTTGGCAATCCAGATGGGAATTTCCTCTCCGGTGTAAGGATTCAAAGCCTTTTTCCCTGTATCCACCCCCTTTTTTTCCTCTTTTTCCAAATCTTTTTGAAGGCTGGGCTGGGCAGTACTGTTTTTGAGCCAATTTTGGAGTTCCCCTTTTTGATCCCAATCAACAATCAGCTCCTGGCTCATGGGATGTTCAGGGGAAAGAACCAAAAAGGTAGCCCCGTAGATCGTATCCACCCGGGTGGTAAACACTTCAATTGATCGAGACGATCGGGCCACAGGAAAAGAAATAAAACCCCCTTCACTCTTCCCGATCCAGTTTTTCTGCATGGTGAGGACGTGCTGGGGCCACTTTTCCAGCATGCGGTGTCCGGAGAGAAGCTCCTCAGCGTAATCAGTAATCCTGAGAAACCACTGTTCCATCTTCTTCTGCTTGACTTCAGAATCACAGCGCCAGCACCGATCCCCGATAACCTGCTCGTTGGCCAGAACAGTTTGACACTGAGGGCACCAGTTGACCCAACTCTTTTTCCTGTAGGCCCGGTCTTTCTCGAACATCTTGAGAAAAATCCACTGATTCCAGCGGTAGTACTCAGGGAAACAAGTGTTCACTTCTCTGGACCAATCGTAAGAAAAGCCCATTCTCTTCAACTGTTCTTTCATATGAGAAATATTGTCCAGGGTCCATTTTTTTGGATGGATACCCTGCTGAATGGCGGCATTCTCTGCAGGCATTCCCAGAGCATCCCAGCCGATGGGATGCAGGACATTGAATCCCTTCATGGTTTTAAAGCGCGAAATCACATCCCCGATGGAATAATTGCGCACATGTCCCATGTGGATATAACCAGAAGGATAAGGATACATCTCAAGGCAGTAATACTTTGGTCTCTGGGGATCTTCATCCCTGCTGAAGACTTTCTCTTTCTCCCAGACTTTCTGCCATTTTCCCTCAATCTGTTTGAATTTGTATTCATCCTTCATGGCTGGATTTATCCTGCTTTTGTATGAGGTGAGATTAAAGAAAAGCGGTCAGCCTTTCTCTAAAATCAGTCCTCAATATTAGATTCATTGCCCTCAAAAGTCAAGATTCCTGCCTTGACAAAGGACAGGTTTTCACCAAGAATGAAATTCTGCTTTCCCTCCAGGGAAGGATTACGCAAATGGCTATTCTAGAAGTCAAAAACCTCAGTGCCGGATATGAAAAAGATTATGTGATAGAGAACATGTCCTTCACTCTGGATAAAGGAGAATTTGTTTCTGTTTTGGGACGTAACGGCTCAGGCAAAAGCACCCTTATAAAAGCTCTTCAAGGCTTTCTGAAAAACGTTTCTGGACAGGTCAAAATCAACGGCCAGGATCTATTTTCTTTAAATCCCCGGCAGATTGCCAGGAACATAGCTTATGTTCCTCAAATTTTCAATTTCGCATTTGAATTCAACGTGGAAGAAATCGTTCATATGGGAAGATACATCCATCAAGGAAGGTTGGCCAGATCTTCACCCCAGGACGCGGCCATGATCAGGGAAATCATGGACCTTACAGAGATTTCTCATCTCAAGACCAAAAAAATTGCTCACCTCAGCGGGGGTGAACGCCAGAGGGTGTTTATTGCCAGAGCCCTGGCTCAAGACACCCCGCTCCTTTTTCTCGACGAACCCAGCTCCCACCTGGATATCAGCTACCAAGTGGAAGTTTACCAAATTCTCAAGCAGCTCCAACAGAAAAGGGAGAAAACCATCCTCACCACAGAACACAACATCAACCTGGCCATTCCTTACTCGCAAAAGCTTGTTTTCCTTAAAAAAGGAAGAATTTATGCCCAGGGTCTTCCAGAAAAACTCATCACCAAAAAAAACATCCGGTCTGTCTTCCAGGCTGAGGTGGAAATAAGAAAGAACATTCATTCTCTGCTTCCTGAAATATCCCTCAATCCAAAACTGCTGGAAAAAAATGCGGCGGAATAGATTACAGCCCGGGCTCTTCTTCCTTGTGCTCTTTTTTCTTTGGTGGGCTGACCAGACGAAAACCATCAAAGATTCCCTGGGCTATATGCATGAGCTGGGCCCAGCCCCTCAAAGAATCATCTCTCTGGCTCCCAACATAACAGAAATCCTTTATGCTCTGGACCTAGGAGATAAGATAGTGGGAGTCACCCGTTACTGTGATTATCCCCCCCCGGCTGTGGAAAAGGAAAAGATCGGGGGTATGGTGGACCCCAATCTGGAGAAAATCAAAGCTCTGAATCCAGACCTGATCATAGGATTCAGGGGAAATCCTTTAAGAACTCTCCAGAGGATTCGCCAGCTGGATCTTCCACTCTTTGTCCTGGAAATGGGCAAAACCGTTGAATCTGTCTTTCTCATCATCGAAAAAATTGGAAAAGTAACCCAAAAAGAAAAAGAGGCGGCCCTCCTGGTTCAATCCATGAAAAGAAAACACCAAAAAATTCAACAGGCTCTCCGGGAGGTGGAACACCAACCCAAAGTCTTTTTTTCTCTCCATGGAATGGGTCTGTGGACCTGCGGCCAGGATAGTTTCCTGGATGATCTAGTGAGAAAAGCCAAAGGAGTAAACATCGCTGGAAACATAAAAAGGAGATGGATTCATTTCAACAGAGAACAGCTCATCCATCAAAATCCTGAAGTGATCATCATCATCTCTAAATCTATGGAAGAATTCCACCAGGCAAAGGAATGGATAAAGGATGAACATGTTTTTGAAACCCTGGAGGCTGTGGCTGAAGACAGAATCTATTTTCTGGATGAGAATTTAGCCACCCGTCCCGGCCCCCGGATTGTGGATGCCCTGGCTGATCTGTCCAGGATTATTCACCCCCAAAAATTTAAAAAAGTCCCATGAAAATACAGCCCAAAAAAATCAACCTTCTCCTGATTCTGGTGGTTTTGTTTTTTTCAGGACTTTTATTTTCCATTCTGGAAGGACCGGTATCCACTGGTTTTGGCGACCTGTGGGATTTTCTTTTCCATCATGATGAAACCTACACCACCATTTTCGTCAACCTCAGGCTCACCCGGGCTCTCCTGGCCTTTCTGGTAGGGGCAAGTCTTTCCCTCTCCGGCGCCATCCTCCAGGGTTATTTCCAGAATCCCATGGCAGGGCCGTTTGTGGTGGGAGTTTCATCCGGGGCCTCCCTGGGAGCAGTGCTGGCTATCTCTCTTGGATTGAGCACGCAACTCTTCGGTTTTTCTATCCAGAGTATTTTTGCTTTTGCTTCTGGCTTCGCTCTGGTGTCCTTGGTGTATCTTCTATCCCAAAGAAGCGGGGTCTACAAAGTGGAAACCCTGCTTCTCACCGGAATTGCTGCAGGAGCCATGGCCTCATCTCTGACTTCTTTTCTCATATTCCTTAAATCAGAGTCTTTCCAGCAGGCAGTCTTCTGGCTTTTGGGAAGTTTTTCCCTCGCTGATTGGAATCAGATCACAGCCGTTCTCCCCTATTTCCTGCTTTGCTTTATTATCGCCCAATGGCTGGCTAAGGATATGAATCTGCTGGTTTTGGGAGATGATATGGCCCAATCGCTGGGGTGTCCGGTGAGCAGAGTCAGAAAAACTTTCCTGGCTGTTTCCACCCTGCTGGCGGCTTCGGCTGTCTCTGTCAGCGGGATCATCGGCTTTGTGGGCTTGATTGTTCCTCACTGGATACGCATCCTCATCGGTCCTGATCACCGGCATCTCTTCTTTTTCTCCTCTCTTGCTGGAGGAATATTCCTCATCTACTCCGACCTGCTGGCCCGGACTGTCCTCTTCCCCACAGAATTACCCATCGGCGTGATCACGGCAGGGGTGGGAGCACCTTTCTTCATCTATCTTCTCAACCAAAGAAGATAGAAAGAAAATGGGGAGAAGAAAATGGGGACATGTACCAATTTCAGCCAATCCTTATCATTTATCATATATTAATACTAAATCCGGAAATTGGTAACGTGTCCCCATTTTCTTTTCTCGTACATGTCCCCATTTTCTTATGGGTTGCTACTTTTTTTGGTGAAATGCTAAAATGAGGCTCAGGATCCAGGATGAAGTTCTTTTTTGTCCAAGACTACCGCTCAAAATACAGATACTTCTCCTCTAAACCCATTGCTCCAATCCAGATTAAAACATCACGCTGGAAAGAAATATGGGAACAGGCCAAAAAAAAACTGATGCTTCTTCCCCAGAGGCTCCTCAGGCAGGAACAAGCTTTTGGCCGTATCTTGAAGCTCCCAAAGGATAGAATCCAGATTTACTACTCAGGCAACATGGAAAGAAAAAAAATAAGAACCAAGTTCTACTTCTTCCTCCAGAGGCAGAGAACAAAACACATAGTCATCCTCATCGGAGAAACGCTCCTGCTTCCTTTGAGCGGACTGGCTGGACTTCTTCCCGGCCCCAACGTTTTTTTCGGAGTATTGGCCCTCCTGATGATCACCCATTGGAAGGCCCTAAGAGGTCTCAACAGGCTGTTAAAGAAAAATTATCAGTTCGTCCCCTCCCCCCTGTTCCAAGAGTGGGAAGGTGCGGTGAGGTCAAAAAGAGAGGAGTCTTTCTCCCAGATTCTGGGGAAAATCAAAAAAGAATACAACCTTCATGACATCCACAAAATTTTGTGGAAATAAATTTGTCTTTACCTCTCTCTTTTTTGAAATCTTCACCAAAAAAAGCTTGCATTCAGCCTTTTATGAAACCATTTCCAAAACCATGATGAGTATAAATATAGATGTCGATTGAAAGGAGTGAGGGATGGGGGGTGAGGGAAATGCTTTTGTGGATTTGACAAACTCAAAGTTTTATTTTATTTAAATACTATGCCGCTGACACTCGATCAATTCTTATTGTTAGTGATCACCATTGCTGTGGTGGTCATGGTCACATTCCTGGCTACTCTTTTCTTTCAACTGCGAAGAACAGCCAAGGAAGGGGAGGAAACCCTGAGGGAAATCAGAGAGCTGAGTCGAAGTTTTAGAGAGACCAGCCAAAAAGTCAATGCTAGAGTGGACGATCTGGGAGAACTGGTGGAAGCTTCAAAGAATACGGCCATCAGTCTATCTGAAATCACCTGGTTTCTGACCACCAAAATCATTCGTCCCTCTTCCAAGTACTGGCCTTTTCTCTTCCCGTTGGTCCGGCTCGGTTGGCGGCAATTGAAGAGAAAAAAACGAAAGGAGGACAAGAATGGCAAATGATAAAGGATCATCAGGTTTTGAAGTGACGCTGTCTTTCCTGCTGGGAGCAGCTGCAGGTTTTGTCCTGGGTATACTTACCGCTCCGGCAAGCGGTGAGGAAACCCGGAAGAAAATCCAAGATCAAGCCTCCAAAGGTGGACATAAAGCCAAAGACACCTATGAAAAAATTGCTGTGGAAGCAGAAAAAGGAATCAAAGTGGTCAAGGACAAAACCACAGAAGGAATCGAGTCTATAAAAGAATTTGTGGAGAAAAAAAAGCAAGAACTGGCAAAAAAGGCTCCAGAAACACAGAAGCAAGAAGAAGTGGAAAAAAAATAGATTGCTCCTTCTCCTGATAAATTCTAAACGGGAGAAATTCCCCTGTTCAGCCCCCATTTTCTGAAAAAAAAGGCCATCCAATGAACACCAAAATCACTGCCATCACCGCCAGAGAAATCCTGGACTCCAGAGGAAATCCCACTATAAGCACCCGCGTCCATCTCGATTCCGGAGTGGTGGGAAAAGCCTCTATTCCCTCTGGTGCGTCCACAGGCACTCATGAAGCTCTGGAATTAAGAGACAATGACCCCTCCCGCTTTCTAGGAAAAGGGGTTCTCAAAGCCGTCTCCAATGTCAAGGAAGTTATCGCACCTCAAATCGTGGGCATGGAGGCAACTCAGCAGAAGGAAATAGACAACCGGCTCATCGATCTGGACGGCACTCCCTCCAAAAAAAAATTAGGGGCTAATGCCGTTCTCTCGGTCTCCATGGCTGCGGCTGTGGCTGCCGCTAAAGCTCTGGGCCTGCCCCTCTACAAGTATCTGGTGAAAAGAGAAGATTACCGGCTGCCGGTTCCTCTTATCAACATCCTCAACGGAGGCCCTCATGCCGACAACAACGTTGATATTCAGGAATTCATGGTTGTTCCAGCAGGAAGAACTTGTTTTTCTGAAGCCATCAGAGCAGGTGCAGAAATATTTCATCACTTGAAAAAAATCCTCCGAAAAAAAGGATACAGTACGGCTGTTGGAGATGAAGGAGGTTTTGCTCCCAATTTACGGTCTAACCGGGAAGCTCTGGATTTGATTCTGGAAAGTATCCATGAATCGGGCTACTCTCCTGGCACTGACGTCTACCTGGCTCTTGATGTGGCTGCTTCGGAATTCTACCATGAGAAGACATATGTGTTTAAAAAATCCGACGGATCAAAAAGGACTGTGGATCAGATGCTTGAATTTTACCAGACGCTGATCCAGAAATATCCTATCATTTCCATAGAGGACGGCCTGGCTGAAGATGACTGGGAAGGCTGGAAGACCATGACCAGTGCTTTAGGACAGAAAATCCAGCTGGTGGGGGATGATCTGTTCGTCACCAATCCAGATAGACTGAAAAAAGGTGTGGAACGGGGAATCGCTAATTCCGTTCTCATCAAATTGAACCAGATAGGGACTCTGAGTGAGACCATGGCCGCTGTGGACTATGCCCACCAAGCGGGGTATTCCACTGTCATCTCTCACCGCTCAGGAGAAACCGAAGACACCTTCATCGCTGATCTGAGTGTGGCGCAGAATTCAGGGCAAATAAAAACAGGATCCCTGAGCCGCAGCGAGAGAGTGGCCAAGTACAACAGGCTTTTAGAAATAGAAGAAGAGCTGGAAGATAAAGGCCTGTATGCGGGCTCTCAAATCTATGCCCCTTACATAAGCTGATTTGAAGAATCCAGCCCTTCTGAATATCATTTCCGGTCAAAGCTGATCAGAAAATGCCCTCCCACAAAGAAAGCCAAAAAAAGTTTGCCACCTCCTCCCGGATTAAAATTAAAAAGGTTTACAGCCCACACGATCTTCCCGGCTTTGACCCATCCCGACAATTGGGAGAACCCGGCCAGTATCCGTTTACCAGAGGCATCTATCCCACCATGTACAGAGGGAGGAAGTGGACCATGCGCCAGTATGCCGGCTTCGGCACGGCAGAAGAATCCAACCAGAGATACCGTTTTCTTCTCTCTCAAGGGCAGACGGGTCTAAGTGTGGCCTTTGACCTTCCTACCCAGTTAGGCCTCGATTCTGATCACCCTCAGGCCCACGGCGAGGTGGGCAGGGTGGGTGTGGCTGTGGATACCATCGAGGACATGGAAAGACTTTTCCATCACATCCCGCTGGATAGAGTCAGTGTCTCCATGACCATCAACTCCACAGCCGCGGTTATCCTGGCCATGTATCTCGCTCTGGCCGACAAGTACAGTGTTTCCTGGGGCAAATTGAACGGCACCATCCAAAATGATATTCTCAAAGAATACATAGCCCGCGGAACTTACATCTATCCTCCTCGAGAATCCTTGAAGATAACCGCTGATATCCTGTCCTTCTGCCCAGAAAAGGTGCCCCGCTGGAACACCATGAGCATCAGCGGCTATCACATCCGGGAGGCAGGAGCCACTGCTGTCCAGGAGCTGGCTTTCACTCTGGCTAATGCTGTCACCTATGTCCAAGCCGCCCTCAAGGCCGGTCTGGATGTGGATACTTTTACTCCTCGACTTTCCTTCTTCCTGTCCTCCCATAACAACTTCTTTGAAGAAATCGCTAAATTTCGGGCCGCCAGACGAATATGGGCTCGGGTAATGAAAGAAAAATTCAAGGCCAAAAATCCCCGTTCCTGGAAATTCAGGTTCCATACTCAAACCAGCGGAGTGACTCTGATGGCTCAACAGCCAGACAACAATACAGTCAGAGTGGCTCTTCAAGCTCTGAGTGCAGTTCTGGGGGGAACACAATCCCTTCATACCAACTCCCGGGACGAGGCCCTGGCTCTTCCCAGTGAAGAATCAGCCCGGATTGCCCTACGCACACAGCAGATTATTGCCCATGAAACCGGAGTCACCAACACCGTTGATCCGTTGGGCGGTTCTTATTTTACAGAATCTCTGACCAACCAGGTAGAAGAAAAAGTGGAAGAATACCTGCAGAAAATAGAAGATATGGGAGGAATGCTGGAGGCCATTGAAAGCGGATATGTCCAGAGAGAAATTCAAGAAAGCGCCTATCTATCCCAGAAAAGCATTGAAAAAAAACAACAGATTGTGGTTGGTCTCAATGAATATGCAGAAGAAGATGAAAAAATACAATTTAAGCTCTACTCTCCTCCAGAGAAATTGGAAAAGGCTCAACTGGAAAGACTTCGAAACATCAAACAAAAAAGGTCAGATGCTCAACTTCAAAATAAATTGGATGCCCTGAGGAAAGCTGTGGAGAAGGAAAAAAATCTTCTTCCTCCTATGATCGAGGCTGTCAAAGCCATGGCTACTCTTGGAGAAATTTCTTCTGTACTCAAGCAGGCGTACGGAACATATGTAGAAAACCTCTCCCTTTAATCCCCGTTTGGAATTCCAAGGAAACCATCACCAAAACCCTGAACAAATAAGTCTGAACATTGGATAGGGGTGAGGATTGCTCAATGCTTTGCTTTCTTGACTTTGTGGATAACCAATTCTAAGATAAATCC
The DNA here is from genome assembly GCA_046538375.1 of Candidatus Aminicenantota bacterium. Classification (GTDB taxonomy): domain Bacteria; phylum Acidobacteriota; class Aminicenantia; order Aminicenantales; family Aminicenantaceae; genus JBKHJA01. Next base: position 10,419 of record JBKHJA010000004.1, on the reverse strand, counting down.
ATGTCCATCCGTTTAAAACATCTATCTTTTTCTCTCCTTCTCTTCCTGCTTTTTTTCCCTTTCGCCTCCCTGGCTGTGGATAAGAACACAGCACTGCTCATAGAGAAACAAATTGAAAAAAACAAAAGTCAGATCATCAACATCCGCCGTTTTCTCCATATGAATCCCGAATTGAGCAACCGGGAGTATCAAACGGCAAAAATGGTGGCCTCCACACTGATCTCTTTAGGCCTGGAGGTCAAAACCGGGATCGCCAAAACCGGTGTCACTGCTTTTCTCTCTGGTGACGAGCCTGGAGTTACCATAGCGCTTAGAGCAGATATGGATGCCCTTCCCATCCAAGAACTCACCGATGTTCCCTATAAATCCTTAAATCCAGGGGTGATGCATGCCTGCGGTCATGACATTCATACCTCCATTGCTCTGGGCACCGCAATGGTCCTCAACACCCTTAAGCACAAAATCAACGGCAATATCAAATTCATTTTTCAGCCAGCAGAAGAAGGGCCTCCTCCAGGGGAGGAGGGAGGAGCGCGGCTGATGATCGAAGAAGGCGTTCTTGAATCTCCTCCAGTAAGAGCCATTTTCGGTCTCCATGTCTGGCCTCAAGATCTGGGGAATACTTTCTTTTCCCCTGGTCCCATGATGGCCAGTGCTGATGGATTCCAGATTGTTATCAAGGGCAAAAGCTCCCATGCGGCCAAACCCGATGAAGGAATCGATGCCATCAACATTGCTTCTCAAGTTGTGCTGGCAATCCAATCTATTATCAGCCGCATGATCGATCCCGTGGACCCGGCTGTGATCACTATCGGCACAATAGAGGGCGGCACAAGATCGAATATCATCGCCGAACAGGTCCGCCTTGAAGGCACCATCAGAACTTTAAGCCCCGCCAACAGAGAGAAAATTCCAAAGCTGATGGAAGAAATCATCCAGGGAATCACCCATTCCTTCGGTGCACACTACTCATTTCATTATCAACAAGGACCCCCTCCCGTTTACAACCATCCCCAACTGGCAGAGCTCATGCTGCCCACCCTTGTTGATCTTTTGGGAGAAGACCATGTCAAGGAGATAGAGCCCCAGATGGTGGCTGAAGATTTTTCCCATTATTGTCAAAAAATTCCTGGCTTTTTCTTCTTCTTAGGCGTCAAGAGCCCCCATCTCAAAAACATGGCTCCGCTTCACAGTGCTTATTTTAATCCCGATGAAAGAAGTATTTCTCTAGGTATAAAAATCATGTGCCACCTGCTTCTGGACTGTTTGGCGCATCAGAGCATTCCCGGAAGCCATCTTCGTCTTTCTTTGTAGGCCATGGCTTTTCCTTTCCTTTTTCTGAGTGTATCCTTGGCCTGGGGTATCTTTCTTTCTCGATTTCTCTCTATTTCCCCCGGAGCCTGGGCCGTCATTCTCCTGGTCATCCTTTCCTTTGCCTGGATCCTTTTCCTGTTGAGAAGAACAAAACTTTCTTTTTTTTTCGTCCTCCTCTCCACATTTCTTCTTGGAGCCAGCCTTTATTCCGTCCACCATAAGAACTTCGAAGCCAACTCTCTCCATAACCTCCACTATAAAGATTATGCCGATTTTTACGGGACTCTCTACAAATCCCCTTCTAAAGGAAAAGATAAAGATTATCTTTTTCTAAAAGCCAAAAAAGTCATCTTCCAGAATAAAGCCAAAAGGATAGACGGCAATCTGCGGATTACTGTTTATCACTCTCCTGAATCTGCCTCTCTGTACGGCCTTTTGGTGGGCGATAAAATCAAAGTCTCCGCCCGCCTGCTCTCCTATAGAGGTTTCAGAAATTTCCATGATTTCTCCATGGATCTTTATTTTAAATCACAGAAGATCCATAACAGAGCTTTCACCAAGAGCCCCATGCTGGTGGAAAAAATAAAATCGGGCGGCAAATTTTCTCCCCTGCGTTTCATCTCCTTCATCCGTCAAGGCTTGCAGAGAAAAATCGAACACCATTTCCCCTCCTCAGATCCCACCTCTCTTTCCTCCCCTGGGGCCGTATTTGAGGCCCTCCTCCTGGGCGAAAGAAGAAGAATGGATGATTCCCTCACCCGCTCTCTGCAATCAGCGGGTATCTATCATCTTTTTGCTATCTCCGGCGCCCATATCGCCATAATCTCTTTTCTGTTTTTTTCTATTTTTAAACTGTTTCGCGTTCCCCACAGACTCTCTTACATCCTGATCATGATTTTTCTGATCTTCTATGCCTTTCTGGTGGAAGGCCGCCCTTCAGTGGTAAGAGCTACCCTGATGACCCTGGCTTTTCTTCTAGGAAAAATCATCTGGTGCAATGTCAATCTCATCAACACCATCTCTATCAGTGCCTTTTTTCTTCTTCTTTTTAATCCTTTCAGCCTTTTCCATGTGGGCTTCCAGCTCACCTTCGCGGCCACTTTATCCATCATCCTTTTTTTCCCGCGCCTCATCAAATATTTTCCACGCCTTCCTTTAAGGATCAGCGAAATCTTTGTCCTCTCTCTCACTGCCCAACTCGGGGTACTGCCCATTATGGCCAGTGTCTTTCACCGGGTCACCTTCTCCTCTCTGCTTCTCAACTATATCGCTCTGCCTCTGGTGGGCGCGATCATGGGCTGCGGCTACCTCTTTTTCCTTTTGTCCTGTATCAGCTCTTTCCTCAGCCAACTGTTAGCCAAAGTCATCTCTTTGTTGATAAATTTTCTTGCCTCCGCCAGCCATTTCCTGGACTGGATTCCCTCCATCTCCTACCGCCTTCCCTCTCCTCATCTGGTCACCATAATGGCCTATTATGTCTTTCTCCTGCTGCTGCTTGTCCCGCCAAAAATCAGAAGGCAAACTCTGGCTCTTGTGCTTTGCTTTCTTCTCTCTCTGGCCGTTCTCATCACCTATCCTTTTCCTCCTGTATCCAAAAATTTAAGACTCACCCTGATAGATGTGGGACAGGGAGAATCTATTCTGGTGGAATTCCCGGGCAGGAAAAAAATGCTCATAGACGGCGGCGGTTATCAAACAGAAACTTTTGATATAGGCGAAAACGTTGTTTCCCCTTTCCTGTGGGAGAAAGGCATAAAGACAATCCATCATTTGGTGTTGACCCATGCTCATCCTGATCACCTGAACGGCCTGAAAGCTGTGGCCAGAAATTTCAGAATAAAAGAATTTTGGGAAGCGTTAAGCCCTGCTGATAACCAGAGCTATGCTGAGTTCAGAAGCCTAATTCCCTCCTCTACGGTTTGCCACAGAGTATTCCGAGGGGAATCTCTGGTTGAGAATCCAGTAAAGGTGGATGTGCTTCATCCGGAAAGAAAATATCCCCTTGTTCCTGCTGTCCACAACAACCAGTCTCTGGTGTTAAGCCTTTCCTACGGAAAGACGTCCTTTCTTCTGACCGGAGACATCGGTAAACATGCAGAAGCAGAGATTCTGAAAACCGCTGAAAAGATAAGAAGTCAAGTGCTGAAATCACCCCATCACGGCAGCAACTCTTCAAGCTCCATGGACTTTCTCCGTAAAGTCCATCCTCAAGTGGTGATCATTTCTGTGGGAGAAGGAAACCGGTATGGATTTCCTGATCCAGAGGTGCTCAACAGGTACAAGAAAATAGGAGCCAAAATTTATCGGACAGACCTCCATGGGGCCATAGAAATTTCTTCGGATGGAAAGAAAATCTCCATCCGCACCGCTGTTTCTAACCTTCCTTCAGATTGACACCGTTTATGATTTTATGTATCTTAAAAATGAACATGGATGGGAAAAAAATCATTTCTGCTCTCACTCTTCCTCTCCTTCTCTCTTCCTTTCTCTTCTCCCAAAGTCTGGTTGAGTTAGCCCAAAAAGAAAAAGAGAGGCGCCAAAGACTCAAAGGGAAGAAAGGGATAGTGGTGACCAATGCTGACCTTCAAAAATTCAAAAAAAAGCCTGCTGTTTCCGTTCCTCTCCCCCCAGAAGAAGAACAAGAAAAACGCATTCCCATCACTCCCCGGGAAACCACAATCCCTGATGTACCTCAGCCTGCTGAAGAACAAAAAACAGCCAATCTCAACAAAAAAATTTCAGACCTTGAACAGAGATGGGAGAAGGCCAAAGAATATGTGGGTTTATTATCCCTTAAGATGAACGGCCTGTGGCAGGAGTTCTACAGCTTGGATGATATGACTTCAAGAGACAGCATCCAAAGAGAAATAAGTGAGACCTACCTGAAACTTCAAAAGGCAAAAAAAGAAGAGGAAGAGATTAGAAAAGAACTTGAACGCTGGAGCCAGCAAGGCAAAAAATAGCCTACCCCGTAAGCATTTCTTTTCCCTGATTGGGGGGTGAGGGAGGGGGGTCGTCAGCACGCTTATTTTCCCCAGCGAGGAAAATTAGCTCCCATTCGGACTTCGCTCTCCTCTCCTTCGGAGAGAAACCGTGCCCGCTCAGTCCTCATAGGGGCTTCCTCACCCCCCATCCCTCACCCCTTTCAATCAACATATATATTTATCACGGTTTTGGAAATGCTTCGCCTGTCCCATTTGCCTGGCTTATTATCTGAAATAGATGAATGAGATTTGAACGCCCAGTTCTCTTTGATCTTTGGAGTTGGGAATGACCTGAGATGGAATAAAAGTCTTATCCGTGGCCACTGTCAAGTAGAACTCATCTCCTTCACCCAGCATTTCTTTTTTTATCTTGTATGATTTCTCAAAATGACTTTGTTCAGGGATGAATTCATCCAGAATCAAATCGTCAATCTTAAAAATGACCTTTTGATCCTCCGCGGCATCAGGATTGATTCCTCCCCTTATGACCAAAAGGGCATCACGGTGAGGATTATCGATGAGGCATCGGGCCTCCTTCTCAGTCCACCTCCACTGCTTGAGAAATGCCTGCGGATTTTTTTCTAAGTCATACCATCCTTGTTCATAGATGATTTCAGGGGTATCAGCAGGAGGAGGAAGGACTTTGAGCTCTTTTGATAAAACCTTCTTTTTCGACTTTCCGCTCCTGTCATAAGGAGAATAAAAGCCCACGGAGAGCTCCAAGGTTTCCTCTCCCTTGAACTGGGGGTCAAACTCGTCGATAAAAGGGGGGATGTAGATTCGACGAGAATAAGTGTATTCCTGACCGGGTTTCCATTCCGAAGTCTGTACTTCAGGGGTATGGTCATCCTGAAAAAGCATATTGTTATTATGCCAGAAATGGACATAAACATAATAATCCCTGTTTAGCTCCACAAACTCATCATCAATGGTCCATTTATATCTCATGTCTGTTATCAGATTGTCTGTTAAAGGAGACTCCGAAAAAGCCACATCCAGAAGAACTCCCTTAACTTCACCTTGCCTCCTGCACACAGAGAAGGCAAAGGAAATGATCACTATGAGAATGGGGATGAGTGTTTTTTTCCTCATTTGCTCCTCCTTTAAAGGAAAAAATCAGCAGATATTATATGAAATTGTCATTTATCTGTAAAGATATGTCACAGAAGCATCCTTATTTTCGTGATAAGGGTGAGGGATAGGGGGTGAGGAAGCCCCTGTGAGGACTGAGCGGGCATGGTTCCTCTCTGAAGGAGAGGAGAGTGAAGTCCGAACGGGAGCTAATTTTCCTCGCTGGGGAAAATTAGCGTGCTGACGACCCCCTATCCCTCACCTTTCACTATCAGTATATATTTATACTCATCACGGTTTTGGGGGATGCATTCATATGTTACCAGCATGTAAGCATTTCTTTATCCGTGATAGGAGGTGACTCCAGAACCCTATTTTCTTGAAACGGAAAAATGAATGGTGTATAGTCGCCGTAGGATGAATTTCTTCCTTTTCGTCCTTTCCCATGCTTACCGATCAGTATGCCAGGCCAAAAATCTTGTTTACCGATGGAAGCTCATCAAGCCAAAAAAAGCGCCCTTTCCTGTCATCAGCATAGGGAACATCACCTTCGGGGGGTCAGAGAAAACGCCGTTAGTCATGAAAATAATATCTCTTCTCCTCGATCAAGGTTATAAACCGGCCATGATCACAAGAGGATACAAAGGAAACTGGGAAAAGTCAGGAGGAGTGCTCTCAGATGGCCGTAACATCTTAGGCCGGTGGGAGGACTCTGGCGACGAAGCCTTCATGGTGGCCAAAAACATCCCCAGAGCTGGGATTTTTGTAGGCCGAAACCGCCTGGCTTCTTGTTATAGAGCAAAAAATACCGGGTTTGATGTGGGAGTCCTGGATGACGGCTTCCAGCACCGCCGCATTCATCGAGACCTGGATATTGTCCTTTATGATCCATCTGAAAAGAATGCTCTGCGGGAGCCTCTCTCCTCTCTGGAAAGGGCACAGGTGGTGTTGATCAAAAGCATGGATAAATCAACAGGAAAAAAAACTGCGAGAAGCTCCCTGATTCCATCATCTGCTTTTGAATACAGAGTGACCTGCCGCGGCCTTTTCAAATTAGGAAACCAGGCCGCAAACATACCAATGGCCAAAATCAGGGGAAAAAAAGTCATGGCTTTCTGCGGCATCGCTCGGCCGCAAAGATTCTATTCTTTACTTCAGGAACAGGAAATACACCCTGTATCTTTTTTGAAATTTCCTGATCATCATCCTTATCCCCAGCCTTCCCTGGACAAAATCATCCAGACATTTCGCAGGGCAAAAGCAGATGCCCTGATCACCACCGAGAAAGATGCCGTAAAATTGGCTCCTCTGATGGCCGGTCAAAAATTTCCAGCCTGCTACCTTAAAATCGACGTGGAAATAGAAAAAAAATTTTACAGCACCGTCCTTTCCTTCCTCCAGAATAAAGATCGGTCATGAGCATGAAAACAATCAGGGAAGTGCTGGAATATCTTCTTTTTTTAATGGTAAAAATGTTCGTGTTTATCCTGCCTCGGCCTGTTTGTCTCTCCTGGGGACGGATGGTGGGATCACTGGCTTATTTTTTTGATAAAAAACACCGCCTTATCGCCCAAGGCAACCTGAAAACAGCCTTTGCCCCTCAGATATCAACTCAATTTCTAAGAAAAACTTCTCTTGAATGCTTCCAAAATTTCGGTCAGGTGGTGGTGGACACTTTGAAATTTTCTTTCCTCAGCCACCGGAAAAAGAGCAGAATCCTGGCTGTGGAGGGAGAAAAAAACCTTGATCAAGCACTCAACCAGGGCAGAGGGGTCCTTCTTTTCTCAGCTCACTATGGAAACTGGGAGATTGCTTCCTTTTTTTTCTCTCAAAAGGGGAAATTGAAGGTGATCGCCCGGCCTCTGGATAACAAGCTTTTGGATAAACAGCTTCAAAAAATCAGAAAAAATTTGGGATCAGAGGTGATATCCAAATATCAGGCCACCAGACCTATTCTCCACTCGCTCGGAGCCAAAGAAATGGTGGCCTTTCTGATAGACCAGAATGTCCTCCACAGCCAAGCCGTTTTCGTGGATTTCTTCGGTAAAAAAGCAGCCACCACTCCCAGCCTGGCCACTTTTTTCTCCAGAACCCGGGCACCTCTTGTGCCTGCTTTCTGCTATCCCCTATCTTCTGACCGTTACGTTCTGAAAATACACCCCCCTGTTCATGTATCTCAGAAGGGCCATCCGGAGGATGTGTTGAAAATCACCCAGATATGCACTAAGATTATAGAAGCTCAAATTCGAAAGAACCCCAATTATTGGTTTTGGTTCCATAGAAGGTGGAAAACAAGACCAGAAGGAGAAGATAAAGATCGACAATCCTCAGAAGTTCACCAGATTCAATCTTAAACAGGACTGATGAGAGCCAAAAAACGCCCCTCAGACGAACTGAGACCCATTAAAATAAGACCCGATTACCTTGATTTTGCTGATGGATCAGCTCTCATAGAAATGGGAAAAACAAAAGTCATGGCTGCTGCCAGCATCGAAGAAAAAGTTCCTTATTTTTTAAAGAAAAGCGGCCAAGGCTGGATCACGGCCGAATATTCCATGCTTCCCCGCTCCACGGAAAAAAGAACCCTGCGGGAAAGAACTCCGGGGAGAGTATCCGGTCGGAATCAAGAAATCCAGCGCCTCATCGGCCGATCCCTGCGGGCAGTGACAGAGCTTGATGTCCTGGGAGAGAGAACCATCATCGTGGACTGCGATGTTATCCAGGCTGACGGCGGAACCAGAACCGCTTCTATCACTGCTGGCTGTGTGGCCCTGGCTCTGGCTTTAAAGAAAATGATAGAAGAAAAAATCATCGACCAGATGCCTCTCAGACATCTGGTCAGCGGGGTGAGCGTGGGAGTGGTGGAAGGCGAAATGCTCCTTGATCTTGATTACAGTGAAGACTCCAAGGCTGAGATTGACATGAATGTGGTGGGGACCGATACCGGCCAAATCGTTGAAGTCCAAGTCACCGCTGAAAAAGAGCCTTTCTCCCGAAAACAATTGGAATCCCTTCTGGACTTAGCGGATAAAGGAATAAAAGAAATGATCCAAATTCAAAAAGATGTTCTTAAAAAAAATAGCCTTCTTTTTATGGTCTACGGAGCAGAAGGAGAGAAAAAATGAATCATATTCTGGTCACAGGAGGAGCAGGATTTCTGGGGAGCCACCTCTGTGAATATCTTTTGGAGAAAGGATCAGATGTGCTTTGTGCGGACAATTTCTTTTCAGGAAATAAAGACAATATCTGCCATCTCTTCTCCAATCCCTATTTTGAACTGATCCGCCATGATATCATCACTCCCCTTCTGGTGGAAGTGGACAAAATATACCATCTTGCCTGTCCCGCCTCTCCCATCCATTACCAGTACAATCCCATCAAAACGGTCAAGACCAATGTGATGGGAACCATCAATATGTTAGGGCTGGCCAAAAGGATAAAAGCCCGCATCCTCCTTGCTTCCTCTTCAGAAGTATACGGAGACGCCAAAGTGCATCCTCAGTCTGAAGGCTATTGGGGAAATGTCAATCCCATCGGCCTGCGAAGCTGCTACGACGAAGGCAAAAGGGTGGCAGAAACATTGATGCTGGATTATCATCGGCAGAATGAAGTGGACATCAAAATCGTGCGCATCTTCAACACCTATGGCCCCCGGATGGCCGTGGATGACGGCCGGGTGGTCAGCAACTTTATCGTCCAGGCACTGCGGAAAAAACCCCTGACCGTGTATGGAGATGGAACTCAAACCCGTTCCTTCTGTTATGTCTCTGACCTGGTTCAGGGCCTCATTGCGGTGATGGAAACAGAGGATTTTACAGGCCCCATCAATCTGGGAAATCCACAGGAATACACCATCCTGGAGCTGGCAGAAAAAATTATCAACCTCACCCAAAGCCCCTCCAGAATCGTGCATAAACCCCTCCCTTCCGATGATCCGGTGAGAAGATGTCCGGATATCGCTCTGGCCAAAGACAGGCTGGGTTGGGAACCCAAAGTAGAGCTGGAAGAAGGGCTGGCAAAAACCATCCATTATTTTAAGCAAAAATTGGGCATAAAAAGAGATTAGCACCATGAAACTCTCCGTGGTCGTCCCTGTGCTCAACGAAAAAAACACCATCGAAGAGCTTATCAGCCGGGTTCAAAACGCAGATGTGAACATGGAAAAAGAAATCATCATCGTGGATGACGGCTCCACTGACGGGACCCGCCATGTTATCAAAAAATTGAACCACCCCAATATAAAAAAAATCTTCCACTCCCGGAATCTGGGGAAAGGAGCTGCTCTCAAAACCGGTTTTTCCGAGGCAGAAGGGGATATCGTGCTGATTCAAGATGCGGATTTGGAGTACAATCCCAGCGACTACCCAGCGCTCTTAGAGCCAATCCTGGACGGCCGTGCTGATGCCGTCTACGGCTCCCGTTTCCTCGGCGGCCCCCATAGAGTTTTATTTTTCTGGCATTACGTGGGAAACAAACTTCTGACTACCCTTTCCAATATACTTTCCAACTTGAATCTCTCGGATATGGAAACGTGCTACAAGGTCTTCAGGAAAGACATCCTGGATAAGATCAGCCTGAAATCAAAAAGATTCGGATTTGAACCGGAGATCACCATCAAGCTGGCCAAACTGAAGTGCAGAATTTATGAAGTCCCCATCTCCTATTCAGGAAGAGACTACAGCGAGGGCAAGAAAATTGGCTGGAAAGATGGACTTGCCGCTGTCTTCCACATATTCAGATTCAAGTTCTTCAAATAAAAACAGAGCAGGGAGTTTGGTGACAGAGCCTGGTCCATGTAGAAAAAGCCCCTTGGTTCCGAAAGCATTTCTAAAACCGTGATGAGTATAAATATATATTTTGATTAAAAGGGGTGAGGGATGGGGGGTGAGGAAGCCCCTATGAGGACTGAGCGGACATGGTTCCTCTCCGAAGGAGAGGAGAGCGAAGTCCGAATGGGAGCTAATTTTCCTGATTTGTGGCTTTCCACAAATCAGTTGGGGTTCCAAGGGGATATGTCCCTTTGGTCGCAGAGCGGAGGATTCTTCCTCCG
>JBKHJA010000067.1:0-14661 GCA_046538375.1 Candidatus Aminicenantota bacterium | reverse complement strand
ACGAACCATGAAACTAACTGATTTGTTGCAAACATTGAAGTTACAAGGCTATTTTCTAGGTAATTTCCCATGGCGGGTACGCCACCCACAAACAATGAAAACAGGCTATTTTCGAACTAATAGCTAATAAAGAGGGATTTTCGACAGCAATCAGTGTGGACTTCTTTTGGTTGATTTAATATATTACAGATGGTTCCAGTTGGGAAGGAAAGAGAAAAATGAGAAAATTTTCGGTTTTTGTCTTATGCTTTTATCTTATTGCATCAGCTCTTCTTGCCGTTCACAGCGAAAGATGGTTTAGCCCCTCTGGAGAGCCCATCAATATCACTTACAGGGCTTTGCAGCCTGGGGAAATAATAACTGTTTCTGTCCAAGACGGAACCAGAATCAGCAAGGTCATGATTCAATTTTTAGAAAAAAAATACGTGATGGGAAAGGATGATATTCGTTCCCAATATTTGGCATTCCTGGGCCTTGATCTGGGACTTGAACCCGGAACATATAACATGAAGATATATATACAGAAATCTGATGGGGGATGGGAGTCATTGGAAAAGAAAATCGTTGTTCAAGCCAAGGAGTTTCCGGTTAAAAGATTATGGGTTAAAGAAAAATATGTCATCCCCCCACCTGAAGTCCGGGAAAGAATAAAAAGAGAATCAAATATTCTCAGATCGATCTACGCCCGATTCACTCCCCAATGGCTGGGTGAAGAGAAGTTTGTCATTCCTACTTCAGGAAAAGTTCTTGACAACTTCGGAGAAAGAAGAATCTACAATAACAAACCCCGTTCTCCTCATGGAGGAGTGGATATCTCTGCTCCAGCTGGAAATCCTGTCAAGGCTTCAAATTCAGGGATAGTGGTTCTATCCACTGACCTCTATTTTGCGGGCAGGACCGTGATCATCGACCATGGTCTGGGTTTATTCACCATCTACTGTCACTTTTCCAAAATCGCTGTTAAGCGGGGAGAACAAGTGAAGAAAGGAGAAATCATCGGAGAAGTAGGAGCAACCGGGAGAGTCACCGGTCCTCACCTCCACTGGGGAGTAAAAATTTTGGGAAGCAGGGTTGATCCCTTTTCTGTACTGGATTTCATTCTCTGATATCCATCCTCGCTTCAGAACCGGTATTGAAGCGGTGAGTCAATGATTCCATCCCTCACCCTATCATGGAAATAAAAATACCTTCCTGAAGCAGAGTTGACATTGCCTGTTGTCGTTTCTATAGTATAGCCTCAAAAAAGGATCAGAGATGAAAGAAAAAAAGGCTGATTTTGGCCATTCACCCCTGGTGAATGCCATAAAAAAAGCTTACCAGGATGGAGAGGAGGATGAGTCCTTAGAGCCGATCATCGCTGTGGACTCTCAAGCCCGACCCCTGGGAAGATTCAAAGACGGTGACTGCGTCATTTTCTATGATATCCGTGGAGAGAGAGAAGTGGAGCTGACCAAGAGTTTGATAGAAAAAGATTTCAAATATTTTCCTGTGAGGAAAAATATAAGACTGAATTTTGTAACCATGATAGAGTATGATCCTTCCCTTGAAGTGAGAGTGGCTTTCCCCGCTGAGGGACAAATCAGAAATACTTTGAGTGAAATTGTTTCTCAGGCAGGTTTGAAGTTAGCCAAGATCGCAGAATCCGAAAAGGCGGTACATATCGGTTTTTTTATGAACGGAAGAAGCAACCAGGTTTTTGCCGGAGAGGAGAGATGGATTGTTCCTTCTCCCCAGGGGATAAATTCCTATGCTTCTGTCCCAGAAATGAGCGCAGAGGAAGTTGGTGAAGCGGTTAGGGCTAAGATAGATGATCCATCCTATCAAATGATTATGGCCAACCTGGCAAATGTGGATGTGGTGGGCCATCTCGAAGACAAGCAAGCTGTTCTCAAAGCTGTAGAAACGGTGGATGAGGAATTGGGAAAAATCATCAAGGCTTGTTTCCATAAGAGAATAACCTTGGTGGTCACCTCAGATCATGGAACTGTGGAAGAGTGGCTGTATGAAGACGGGTCCGTCAACACCGGCCATACCAAAAATCCTGTTCCTTTTATATTGTCTGACTTCTCTGTTCCTAAGCCGAAGGACTGGATTTTGAGGAAAAAAGGTGAGCTTTCAGATGTGGCTCCCACTGTTCTTGAATTGTTAGGATTGGAAAAACCGCTGTCCATGACAGGAAAAAGTCTGTTTCTAAATTCCCCAAAACTACCCTCCGTAAAAAGAAGAGTGCTACTGCTTATCCTGGATGGATGGGGAATGAGGGATAAAAAGGAAGGCAATCTCCTCGCTGAAGCTCAAACCCCTCACTTTGATCGATTGTGGTCAGATTATCCCCATGCTCAGCTTCAAGCTTCAGGAGAGGCTGTGGGCATGCCTGCTGACACAGTGGGAAATTCTGAAGCCGGCCATCTTCATATCGGTGCCGGCCGAAGGATTCTTCTGGACCGGGTTAGAATCGATAAGGCCATACAGGAAGGAAGTTTTTACAAAAACCAGGCCTTCCTCTGGGCTATGGAAGGAGCCAAAAAAAAGGATAAGGCTCTCCATCTTCTAGGAATTGTATCCCATTACAGCTCTCACGGCACTATTGAACATCTGCAGCAATTGCTTCGACTTGCCAAACAGACCAAGGTGAAGGAAGTTTATGTCCATTCATTGATCGGAAGGAGAGGGGAGAAGCCAGAAAGTGGAGCTGTGTATGTGAACAAAGTTGAAAAGATGTGCCGCGGTCTTTCTTTAGGCCGAGTGGTGACAGTGATGGGCAGGTTTTGGGCTCTGGATCGAGAGGAAAACTGGGATCGTGTAGAAAAAGCCTACAAAGCCCTGGTCTGTGGAGAAGGAAAGAAAGTCACCATGGAATGATTAAAGTCAAACTTGTTGAACTTTTGGAAGGGGATCATCGTATTTTAATAAGGAAGCACCCAGGTGTCGGTGAGCCATGAGTATAACAGTCAAAAACATCCATTTCAGTTACGGTAAGATCCAGGCTTTGAGTGGAGTCAGTTTGGACTTGGCCCAGGGCGCCATTGGCCTTCTGGGACCAAACGGAGCTGGCAAGAGCACTCTTTTGCGAATTCTGCTGGGCTTTCTTTCTCCAGACAGGGGAGAGGGAAGGGTCCTCAGCTACGATATAGGAAGTCAACAGCGCCTGATTCGCCGCTTTGTGGGTTATATGCCTGAGGATGACTGTTTCATTCCCGGGATGGATGCGGTGTCTTTCACCTCTTACCTGGGAGAACTTTCGGGAATGCCCCGCCAGGAAGCCATGAAGCGTGCTCATGAAGTTTTGTTTTATGTTGGCCTTGAGGAAAGCCGATACCGGAAGGTGGAAACTTACTCAGGGGGGATGAAGCAAAGGCTCAAAATGGCGCAAGCTTTAGTCCATGATCCAAAACTCATATTTCTGGATGAACCCACATCTGGCTTGGACCCCCGAGGCCGCAGGGAAATCCTGGGATTGATCATGGATATTTCCTCTAAGAAGTCTATCCAAGTGCTGATCTCTTCCCACATTCTTGTGGATATTGAAGCGACCTGCTCTTATGTGGTTATCCTGGACAAGGGAAAAGTTGCGGCTCAAGGAGAGATGAGCCGCCTCAAAGAAGTGGAATACAGTTTGTATGAGATAAAGATCAAAGGAGATGAAAAAAAATTTCTCCAGAGACTGCAAACCATGAAATGCAAGGTGAATGAGACTGAGGATAGAATATTAAAGGTTTATATCCCTCCGGAAGAAGATCCTCAAGATATCTTCCGGATAGCTGATGAGGAAAATCTCCAAATAAGACATTTTGTAAAAAGTCAGACTTCCCTCGAAGACCTTTTTGCCAAAGCTGTAGGGGTAGATTGATGACCATAAAAGAAAAAGGATATACCCATTGGCAGGGTGAATTGAGAGATGGAAAATTTCCCTGGAAGCCTATCACCAGATGGGGAATAAAATTGACCTTCAGGAGAAAATTCTTCAAGCTGCTGTTTTTCCTGTCTCTTATTCCAGCTTTAGTTTTTCTGGTGGGAATCTATATTTCAGAGAGGTTAGAAGATTTCCGGTTTATGATAAAAGAATCCCCTGATTTTATCCAGATCAATCCAGGATATTTTAATTCTTATCTCACCAGCAGCTTGCTGCTGTTCATCATGGTGATGATTTTGGTTTTTTGTGGAGCGGGACTGATTTCTGATGACCTTAAATACAACTCCCTTCAGCTCTACTTCTCCCGTCCCCTTAAAAAAAAAGACTATTTTCTGGGGAAGATCTCGGTGGTGGCGTTTTTCTTGTTTATGGTCACTCTCATCCCCGGACTGGTTTTTTTTATCATGAAGCTTGTATTTTCCGGAAGCTTTGAATTTTTACGTGCCTATCCATGGCTCCCTGTATCTGTGGTTGGCTATTCGTTCCTGGTCACAGCATTCTTCTCCTTGTACACGCTTTTTCTATCTTCCTTGAGCAAAAACAGAAGGTATGTGGCCATCTTTATTTTTGGGGTATATTTTATTTCTGATATTCTCTACGGCATTTTTTATGGAATATTCAGAAGCCAGCATGTTGCTCTTCTCTCCTTAAAATCCAACCTGCAGCAGGTCGGTCATATCCTGTTTAACCAGAAAACGCCTTATCCATTTTCCTGGATTTATTCTTTCTTAATCTTGTTTGCCTTCTGTATTTTGGCCGGTTTGGTCTTAAAGAATAAAGTCAAAGGAGTCAGAATCATAAAATGATTCCGGTGATCGAAACACAAAATCTTTCTAAGTGGTACGGGAATGTCCTGGGATTAAGCGATGTTTCCCTCAAGATCGAAGCTGGAGTTACAGGCATTCTGGGACCCAACGGAGCTGGAAAGTCAACCTTTCTGAAACTCATCACCGGCCAGATAAAACCCAATATCGGGAAGATCATCATAAGAGGAGAGAAGATCAGAAATAACTATCCTTTATTTTTTGGAATCGGATTTTGCCCTGAACAGGATTCGTTTTATGAAGAAATGACAGGATGGGAATTTTTAACAGGCCTGCTGAGACTCCATCACCTCTCTCCACCAGAAATCAATGCCAAAGCTGAAAAAGTCCTGGAGATTGTGGAGTTGGTCAACGATAAACACAGAGTGATTAAATCATACAGTCGGGGAATGCGCCAGAGACTTAAATTCGCCCAGGCTATTGCTCATGATCCTGAAATCATTATTCTGGATGAACCGTTGAACGGCTTGGATCCCTTGGGCAGAAGGAAGTTGATTCGCCACATTAAATCCTATGGAAAAGAAGGGAAGACCATTATGGTCTCCAGCCATGTGCTTCCAGAGATTGAAGCCATGACCAAACGCATCATTCTCATCCATCAAGGGAAGATTTTTGCCCAAGGTGATATTCACTACATCAGGGATTTGATCGACACCCATCCTCATGTGGTCTCCATAAGATGCAGCGATCCTCGTGGACTGGCTAAAAGAATCATCGGTGAAAATTATGTGTTAAAAGTCCATTTCGGAACCACCTCAGATTCTCTGTTGGTGGAAACCAACAACAGGGATAAGTTATTCGGCTGTCTGCCTTCTTTATTCACTGAGCACAATATTCAGGTTAGAGAGATCACTTCACCCGATGATAATCTGCAAGCTGTTTTTGATTATTTGGTGGGAAAATAAAATGTCCCTAAAAAGAGAACGCGGTTTCCGCTTATTTTTGAAATCAATGATCAGTGTTTACTCATTTTTCTTCTCCCTAGGGAAAAAGGCACGCAAGACAAAGGTCTTTTACCTAGTGAGCTTTCTCCCCATCCTTCTGGCCCTGATCATCAAATTTGTCCAAATATTTTCGGTTCACCATCATGTGGAAGGTATTTATATTTATTCAAACATGATCATGGTCTTGTACCTACAGTTTCTGATTCTCATGTTGGCTCTTTTTTTCGGCACCTCGGTATGTTCTGAGGAGATAGAGGGGAAGACTTTAACTTATTTGACCACCAGACCTGTCACCAAAACAGCGATTATCTTGGGAAAGTATGCCGCATACTCCTCCCTCATCATTTTGATGACCGGAGCAGGATTGATACTGTCTTTTTTAATTTTGAACGCGAATAACCTGCTTGATTTTTCTCTGTATAGAATTCTTTTCAAGTATGCACTGGTTCTTTTCTTAGGCCTGCTCTGTTACAGTGCTTTTTTTACCTTTATTGGAACCTTTTTGAAGAGATCCATCCTGTTCGGACTCGTTTTCAGCTTTGGCTGGGAAAATGTCATCCAGTATTTCCCTGGATCCACTCAACGTTTTGCCATTGCCCATTATTTGAAATCGCTTCTTCCTTACTCTTCTGGAGGCAGATTTTCCTTTCTTCTTTTCCGCTTGGAACCCACACCGCCTGGGGCGGCAGTGGGGATGCTGTTTTTGATAGCAGGATTTTTTCTGGGTCTGGCTTGTATGGTTTTTTCCCAAAAAGAGTATATTTTTGAAGATTAAGTACTTGTTTTACTCTTCTTCTTCTTTTTCTGCTTTCTTCATCTCCTTGAGTTTGTTTATCAGTATTTCTGGGATTTTCGCATAAATTTTAACATGGTCTGGAGCAGAAGAGATTTCTACTTTATCAACCAACTCACCTATTTCAGGTTTTTCTGAGGCAGCCATCCCGCCCATGGCTTTTAATCCCTTTAGAAGATCAACCACCTGTTGATTTTTTGTTTCATCACCGCTCATCATTTTAACCTCAGCGATGAGGTTATTGTTTTTGTAATCAAAATACATAGCCACCGCGGTAACTCCTTCTAAATTGCTGAGCATAGGATTATCAGCGGCCATTTTTTGTGTGGCCTCAGCTGGAATAAGGATGGCTCCCCACATCAAAGCTTGTTTATTTGTTTGAGAGATCAGAGAGGATAGAGCTTCGTTCTGGAAAACATCCTTCTTTTTTTTCTGCCACACATCGATGATTGATTTAACTGCTGCTTCGTTTCCTCCCGCTATGTTTGAATCATCAAGGAAGGCAAAAAACAAGGGATTTCCTTTTTCTTCTTTAACGGAATAAATCATAACTCCGCTGTAGTCTTGCTCTTGGACTTGTTGACCCTGATCAGCGACTTTTTCCCTGATAAGGGGGAGCAAATCCTCACGATTGTATTTCAGGTTGATGACAGCTGCACCCTCGGTCTTTCTGTCTTCCTCCGTCACTATGGTTTCAGTTAAGGCCACGGCAACATAGTAGATGTCTTCTTTAGGATCAACTCCGGTCATCTTCACAAATTCTTGGTATTTCTGATAATCTTTATCCCGCTGGATAGTTTTTTTGGCAATTTCGGTGTTCATTGCCTTATGCACATCCACGAACACCACACCCTTAGCACTATCAGGAACAAGACCGAGCATATCGTCGACCGAAGCGGAGCCAGCTTCAGGAACAGTGGCTTTTTTCTGGCAGCACATCAAAGAAAAAAAGACAAAAATGATGACAGTACTGGTGACCGCAACTTTTTTCATAAGACCTCCTTTTTTACGGGATTTTTTGTCTTTAAGGACTATATCAGAAAATCCAGGATGATAGCAAATATTTTTTCCGGTAAGTAAACATCTTTATTTCTGGGGTAAAAAGGTGTTTGGGTATGGCTGAAGCGACCATTGAAGGTTTAGCCTTCCTGAATCGTCCATCGAGGGCAGCCGATGAAATCGGTCGCCGAGTATGTTTGAGCATACTCAGATAAGACATATGAAACATGTATGAGTACAGATAAGCGATATTCCAATATAACTGACATGCGCAGTTACGCAGGCGCCGAGATGGACGGTGAAGGAACGGCGTGAAAAACCTGGACGGGAGCGAAGCCATTCCCAAATACATGTTTTTAGTATTTCACCCCGGAAAAAAGATGCTTCCTTCGATGCCAAGCGGGGATTGACTTGGAACAGAAAAAGGCCTTGGGAAAAGAATTTATTATTTGGTTGGGGAAAGGCCAAATTTCGCTTGGCCAAATGAAAGCACAAACCTAGATTTCAACGCCCAGTACGCCTTTCAAGCAAAAGCCGAATATTATAGAGAGAGCGAAATAGACAATCAGCCAATGAATCCTCCATCCAAAAAGGTTCATGTTTTTGGCAGGATAGGAGATTATGATGGCTTCCAGAGGGGAATTAGAGGGGAGGGGAGTCTCTCCTGGATACAACACCTGGTCTAACAGGTTCTGGCCAACTTTCCTGGGGAAGATGCGGCTGAGAGGCTTCTGATCCACGGCTAATCTTTTGCTGAGCTTGAGTCCATCCAAACTGATGACCAGATGATGGATTCCTTTTTCTTTAGCCCTCAGACGCCAGTCGATTTCTCTTTCTTCTTCAATCCTGAGGGGAGGAGTTTCAATTTCAAAGCCGGGGGAGGATTCGATGTTCATCTGAAGCTGGAGAGGACTGACATGGTCTTTCAGTTTGACTTTCAGCAGAGCCTTCTCTCCCTGAGACAGAGACTGGTAGCCGAACCAGAAATTGAGCTGAATGATGATCAGAATCAGAGGAATGATCATGATCAGCATCGGCTTGGCGGAATAGCTGATATATTTTAAATTATACCGGAGTATGCTCCCTTGAGCTCTGAGGGAAGTGGAAAAACTCTCTTTGAACAGTCGGATCTCAAGAAGGTGGGCCTTTATTTTATTTTTGACCTTTCTTATTCCTTCCTGGTTGGAGGTATAACGGAATACAAACAGCATGAAAAGTCCGGTTAAAAACGAAATGAAAATCATCCCTGCCCAAAGACCTAGGCTGCGGAAGGGAAAAAAAAGGAACTCAAATATCTTGCCTACGGCTGTATTGAATACCCACATTTGACTTGAGCGTCTCCTCCTTTTGGATAAACTTGACCACAAAGGCCCTGCTTCTATTCGATGAAGGAAAAATACAGAGACTTTGGTTCAGGCCGCACCTCTTTGTTTTACGAAATATAGCCCAATCCCTTGAGTTTTTTCTTGATCTCTTCTTCTGAATCTGATCCTTCGAGCTTGGCTATTTCTTTTTCCAAACAGTGGGTGACGAATTCTTCAACAGAAGAATAGCCAGCAAGCTGGGCAAATTTTTTGACTTTGGTCATCAAATCCTTATCCAACTTCACTTTTGTTTTTGCCATCTCTCCTACCTCAAACTAAAAAATTGGCTCCCCGATCATTTCCCGTGTTTTTGGTAGGCCAAAGATTTTTAATATGGTGGGTGTCAAATCATACAGGGCCGGCGAATCAGATTTGATCTTGCGATTGGCCAGCAAAATTCCGGGGATCACATCTGGGGCCATGCAGTGGTCACCGCTCCATTTTTCAGTATTGTCTTCCAGAATAGATTTTGGGATTCTTCCTAAGGGAGAGGCCCAGGAAACTCTGTAACCCCTGTTGTAACCTACGATGATATCAGGAGCTTCCTCCACATAAGGCCCTTGATAGACGTCTTTGGCCACATAGGCATGGAGAACGACTTTTTCTCCTGTCTGGGGATCTGTTAAGTTTTCTAATTTTCGGGCAATCTCCCGCACCAAGGCTTCCTTTTCTGTTCCCGAAGAGACAATGCCTTCTGCCTCTCTTCCTCTCTGATTGATGTACAGACCGTTAAGACCCAATGCATAGGCTTTGGTCCTGGACCAGTCGGTATTCAGGAAGAACGCTTCTTCTCCTTGTTTCCATTCATTGATCAGTCGGAGATAGCCATTTTCTTTCAACCAGGAATTCAGGTTCAATCCACGGCGGAAGGGGGTAAAACCATGATCAGACATGACCAGAACAGTGGTATCCTTATCCACTCTCTTTAAGGCCTTCTCCAACAGGCTATCCATTTCTATGTAAATATTTTCGATGGCGTTTCCGTATTTTGATGCTAAAGTGGGGTCATACATGGGATGTTTTTTATCAATAAGCCGCCAGAACATGTGCTGCCTTTGATCAGTGCTGGAGACATAGTAGAAGAGAAGTCCTGAATCAAACCTTTCCAGTTCATAATCTAACATATTCCGTCTTTCCTGGAGAACGAAGTCGTCTTGCTGGAGAAATTCCCCGTCGTTTAACACGTCATTATCCAGAGCCGAGGTGTCTGCTGGTAGGCCTTTGGTAAAATAAGGCCCGAACTTATCCTCCAGTTCATCAGCATAGTGGCTGGGTGTAGAGATGGGAAGCGCAGGATTTTCAGGGTCAATGTTGACCGGAGACACATAGAGCTTGAACTGGGGACGGATTTGTTTAAGGTAAAACATACAGATTCCACTCACACTTTGAGTGGGGATCAGGGGATAATGGATCCTCTTCCACCCACTCCATTCTCCCTCCCGCAAGATGAACTCATGGTCCTGGATGACAATCTTGGCCACTGGATTAACCGGATCGATAAATACTTTAAAATCGATATAAAGATCGGGTCTGTCTTTTTTAAAGGTGTTGGGCGGTCCCGGAAGTCTAGCTTCAACCCTATTTCCGATCACATAGACTTCATGGATTCTTCCTCCCCCAATATCTTGATTGATCTCCTTTGATTCTGTGGTATAGTGGTTGAAAATGCCGTAGGATCCCAGGATATCTGGAGTTCCCATTCCTGATATTGTCCTCTGTTTGGTGGGAGCGGGTGGATAATTAGAAGGAATCTTAAACACGGTGCTGGGAATGTCATGCTCTTCCAAAATCTGCCAGAAAGCTTTTCCTTTGCGCAGGAGTTTGACCTTCCCTCCAGAAAGAGGGAACATGTAATTGCCGAGAGTTATGGTTTTTTTGGATTCTTCTGTCTTTGAGGCTGAAAAAAGAGGAATGTAGTTTTCAGGATCTCTATGGATGAAATCGAAAACAGCATGTCCTCCAGGATTGGTTCCATTGATGAAATTTGACCAGGCGACCGGGCTCTGAGGGGGTATGCTTGTTCTCAACGGGCGAAAATCTCCTTCGTTTGCCAGACGCTGGAAGCTGGGGAGCTTCCCCTGTTTCATCCAGATGTTCAGAAAATGGGGATCCATTCCATCCAGCCCCAGGATAAGAGCTTTTTTTGGAGTGTCTCTTCTGCCTAAAGTTTTGGTGATCAGATCCGATCCATTCCCTAAGGCCAAAAGAGAAGCGGCACTAAAGCCAAGTTTGATGAAATCTCTACGATTTAGGCGGTTCATTATTCCTGTCCTCTTTTTTAGGCTTTCTCATTGTCTTTAATTTTTTCACATCTATCAGCGAATGTCCATCCATATGGGAAGGGGGATGGATCCCGAACAGCTCAAGAGCTGTAGGGGCGATGTCAATTATGGATGGAGAATTTGATTCTATTTTCTCCGTGGAAAAGAAGACCCCGGGCACCAAACGGGGATCAATGCAGTGGTCTCCGCTCCAGGCTTTCCTGTTATCCTGGAATAAAGTGGAATTGACTTTGCCGGTGACAGAATCCCAAGAGACTCTGTAACCTTCGTTATAGGCAACCATAAGATCAGGACAATTTTCGTAATATGGTCCAGAAGGAAGTTCATCCCGGTCAAAAATTTTATTGATGGCTGTAATCCCATATTTATCATCTTTTAGACCGGATAATTTTTCTATCAGTTCTTTTTTTAAGGCTTTGGTGGGATCACCAGGATCCACTATCCCTTTGGCTTCTCTACCTCTCTGGTTGATATAAATTCCTCCCAGACCAAGGCCGTAGGCTTTGGTCCTCTGCCAATCCACTTCACTGAACCATTCCTTACTTTCTTGTTTTCCTTCTTTCAAGTTGAGGTATCCATTCTTGTACAACCATGAGTTGAGGTTCACCCCGCGGCGGAAAGATTTGAACCCATGGTCAGACATGATGATCATGATACTTTTTCTATCCATGGTATCCAGGACTCTTCCCACCAGATCATCCATTCTTGTGTAAAGGTCTTCCATAACTTTTGAACTCATCTTGGCTTGCCCGGTTTTGAGCGCGGGATGGTTTTGGTCCAAATAGCGCCAGAACATGTGTTGGATACTATCGGTGGTTTCAAACACACAAGTGACCAGTCCTTTTTTGGTTTTGGCTATGGCGTTGAACAGCATCTTCTCCCATTCTTCATGATTGGAGTAGGTCAATTTCAGAAAAGCTTCCTCGCTGAGAACTCCTTCATTCAGGGCCCAGGTGTCGTTGGCCTCTCCAAGAGTGATAAAACTTCCCAGCAGTTTCGCCAGATAAACAGAATAGATGAACGGATGGGAGATGGGTAGAGCAGGTTTTTCTGGATCAATATTGAGCGGGGTGACATACATCTCGAAATGAGGATAGATTTGGGAGATGTACAGACGGCAAACAGCCCTGATTTTCATTCCCAGACCAGGACGGAAAGTCAATCTTATCCAATCTGAGAATTGGTGCTTTTTTAATTTGATTTTTTGATCAGAAACCTCGATGAGCGCTTCCTGTTTATCTTCTTTAAGAATAATGGTCAAGGGGAGGCGGATTTCTTCCTTTTCTTTGAGAAGAGAATTTTCTGGACCAGAGATATAGGTTTCTATTTTATTCTTGTTGATGGTTACGGGAATGTTTATCCCGCCTTCCCTTTTTTTGATTTTTTGTTCATCGGTTGTGTAGAAAAAGAATGTTCCCTGGCTTCCTTTCAAGTCAGGAGCACACATTCCGGAAAAGAGATGACCTCGGAATTTCTCAGGAGGAAAAGTGATGGGAACTCTGAGCACAGTGCTGAAAATGCCGTTCTCTCCTAAAATCTTCCAGAAGGGGACACTCCTGCGCAGACCCTTGATTTCCGGTTTGGAGAGGGGGATATTGTATTTTCCCAGGGATAAGACTCTCTTGGGGTTTCCAATTCTTGCTGAAGAGAGGTCAGGGAGATAGGTTTTGGGGTCTCTGCTTAGGAAATCAAAGATATTGTGCTTGGCGGGGTAGGATCCAGTCATAAAAGAAGACCAGGCCACCGGAGAAATGGCCGGAGTAGTGGTTCGGAGAGGGGCATAAATTCCTTCCTTTTTTATCTTTGAAAAATGAGGAAGCTTGCCTTCAGACATAAATTTTTCAACCAGAGCGGGCTCAAGGCCATCCAGGCCGACGATAATCAATTTGTTGATGATGCTTTTTTTAAAAGCTTTTTGTCCTTTTATCATCCTCCACAGCAGGCGAAAAGGCCAGGAGAGAAAGGAGAAAACAGCCAGAAAAAAGGTAAGGAACAGGACGAGAAAAGAAGAAAGAAAAGCAAATCCGGCTCCAGGTCCTATGTATGCCTGAGCAAAGACAGGGACGGCAAGCAGAAAAATCAGTAAAGCCAGCAGTCTTTTGTCTTTGTTTTTCATGGTTATCATAAAAAGTGGGACATGATCAGAGATGACAAGTCAGAAATGGAGAGATCTTGCCCCAGCTCTGTGTGGGCCCAGAAAAAGGCATCATCCCAAGTGTGCATTCCTTTAAGATTTGAACGCCCGAATATTTCTTTTTTCTTTACTGATCCTTTCATATCAAAACCGCGCTCAGAGATCACCATAAGGTCAGGTCCCAGGGAAAGATAGGGTCCTGAATAGATTTCCTCAGTATCAATCACTTTTTTTACCACTTTCTTGCCGTTGTACTCCAATTTTTCCAGCTTTTCTCTTATTTCTTCTTTCAAGGCCTCTTTTTCAGATTCTTCGACAATACCCTGAGGAAATTTCCCTTTGAAGTTTAAATAAATCCGGTTAGGATCCATGGCAAAGGCATAGCTTCCAGAAGCTATATGGTTAAGGTTTTGAGGAGAGGAACTTTTGAATTTGAGATATCCCTGTTTTTCCAGCCAGACATTAAGATAGACTTCTTGCTCAATAGCTGTAAAACCATGATCTGAAAGTAGGTAAAGGCCTTCATCATCTTCTGTGTGCTTTCTGAAGGAAAGAACCGCTTTGCTTATGAATTGATCAATCTGACTGTAATAGTGGAGAAAATTTTGATGATAAGGATGATCCTGGTCTTGGTAAGCATTCCATAGAAAATGATGCAATCTATCTGTGCCGGTGATAACAAATTCGAAGTAGTCCCAATCTTCCTTCCATAGCCAGGAAAAAGCTTGCTGCCGTCCGTTTAGAGTTTTAGAGAGCTGCTGCCACAGAAATTCATGGTTATTCTGGGCTTTGAAAGTGTCCACGTCTATCTGGTATCCCATCTTTTCCAGAGACCACAGATAGGAGAGAGGATAAACGGCTTTCGAAAGATCAATGGCCACAAATCCTGAGATCAGAATTCCATTGATTTTCCTGGCCGGATAGGTTGAGGGTTGATTGATGATGATACATCTTTTGTTTTTCTCGGCCAGGTCATCCCAGAAAGTTTTTTTCTTGAGATCAAGGAAATTGGGGAAGCGAAGATCATAAGTGCCTTTCTTCAGGTCTGTGAATCCGAAAATACCGTGTGTTCCAGAATTGGTTCCGGTCATAAAGTCTGTCCAGCTCACCGCTGAGATCTCTGGAAGGCTGGCTTTCATTTGATGAAGATGTCCTGAATCCAAAAGCTGAGAGACAAAGGGCATAACTCCTTTTTCTGCAAGCTCTTGGATGAGAAAGTGGGGAACTCCGTCCAGTCCTATGACACAGACCTTTGGTTTCTTTTTTTTCTTAAACAGGATCATAGAATATCCTATTATACAAGGGGAAATGCAGTTGTCAATTTAACATTTTCATCCGTAAGCATCTTTTTTCCCGGGGTGAGATACTAAGAACATGTATTTGGGAATGGCTTCGCTCCCGTCCAGGT
>JBKHJA010000066.1:0-14713 GCA_046538375.1 Candidatus Aminicenantota bacterium | reverse complement strand
ACCGTGCCCGCTCAGTCCTCATAGGGGCTTCCTCACCCCCCATCCCTCACCCCTTACAATCAGTATTTATAATCATCACGATTTTGGGGATGCTTCTTAAAATGCCCGGTAGGGGGATCTGAGATGATCATGAATGCCGCGTCTTCAGTCAGCTCTTCTTTTCCTGGCTACCACCAGAAAAGCATGACCTTCTCTGTGGGGAAACAAGCTGTCCAGGAAATTGATGCAGTTTAAGGGAACGGCGAACATTTTTTTCAGGAATCTTTTGCGAATCAGAAAATCCACCTTGTTGGCCGCCATCCCCAAGGGACCAAAGGTGTGGACCACTTCTTGGATTTCTAGCCCGTTTCGCTCCAGAAGCCGAGATATTTCTTTCAGTGTGTACCCCTCTCTCACCCGGTAGGGACATTCTTCTTCCCACCAATCCTCTCCCCCTGTTGTATCCCTTCGTGGAATATGTAGCAAAAAGTATCCCCCATTCTTCAGAGAGCCGCTCAAGTTTCTGACCACCTTCTCATCATCTTCAATGGCTTCCAGGACATCGATGGAAAATATAAAATCATACTTCTCCCCTGCATAAAACTCCACCAGGTCAGCCTCGAAGAATTTCAGGTTGTCTAATTTCAGGAGATTTCTGATCTGTTTGTTCTCCTTTATCATCTCCGCATCAAAATCACAGGCCTGGATTGAGGCCCGGGGATACTTTCTGGCCAGATAAAAGGCATAGTACCCGTATCCACATCCAGCATCCAAAACAGAATCCACGGCAAATTTATATCTTTTCAGGACTTTTCTAAAGTAAAGACTCCGCAGATACTCCCCGCCTCCATAAAACCCAAAAATGCCCAGCATCTGATAATAGAGATTCGCCAGGGGAAGGAATGGACTCAGTTTTTCTTCCCTCAATTTTGGATGATATCTCAATTCACTGCCGAAAACGATCATATCCTGCTTCCTCTCTCATCCCTCAGCCATTACTCAAGCCCAAAAAAGAAGCCAAAATCCTGGACCCGGTTCATGTCATGCTGCTCGAATCTTTTACTCAGGGATCACTCCTTCCTTTTTCCCCCGGACGACGGGAACAGTCCTTTCAGAGTCCGCATCCCGAACATCACTCTGGCTCTCAACAGGAAGATACAGTCGCAGCGTCCTTCAATTTTTGATCTTATGGTTCTCAAGCTGTTCTTCTGTTTAAGCCGGATGCGCCTAAGACAGAGAAGATCCTGAGGGGCGTTTCTGGTCCCCCAGTGAGTGGTCACTCCAATTTTATAACCTGTTTCTGATAAGATCCTGGAGGTAAGAGACGAGAACTCACCCAGGCGGCCGTAAGGATAAGAAAACATGGTCACAGGAGTGGAAAGAAGATCTTCCAGTCTTTCCCTGGATTCTGAAGCCTGGCGCCTCATCTCTTCCACTCTGAGGCCGCTCAGCCTCACATGGTCCACGGTGTGGGAGCCAAAGTCCACCAGCCCGGTTCTGTGCAGTTCCTTAAGTTGGACAGTATCCATCACAGGTCTTTTATGACATGTATGAAACGGAAAATCCCATTCATTGTACTTCCCTATGAATCCAGTGGGGACAAACACTGTGGCTGGAATCTGGTGTTTTTCCAAAACGGGATAGGCAAATTCATGGAAGTCACAGAAGGCATCGTCAAAAGTGATCACCACCTTCCTTGATAAATCCTGAGCGTTCATGAGCTTTTTGATTTCTCGAAGCCGAATGATGGAAAAGTGCTGGTGGATGAACTCCATTTGACGCTGGAACGTTTCCGGACTGATGGTGCAGATGTCCGGAAAATTGTGGATAGAATGATAGGCGGTAATGGAGATGGGCTGGGATGGGGAGCGGAATTGGTTTATCCTGCTGAGCATGATGCCTGCTTTCTTTCTTTTCTTGTCCTTCCCTTCGAAACACTCGCTGTCATGATTTTATTCCAAGCACGGACTTCAATCAGAAAAGATTGATACCAGAAAACTCCTGAAAAGGCAACTTCTAACTCATATAGGGAATTTCCAAAACCGTGATGAGTATAATTAATTATTGAAGAGGGTGAGGGATGGGGGGTGAGGAAGCCCCTGTGAGGACTGAGCGGGCACGGTTCCTCTCTGAAGGAGAGGAGAGCGAAGTCCGAACGGGAGCTAATTTTCCTGATTTGTGGCTTTCCACAAATCAGTGGGGTTCCAAGGGGATATGTCCCTTTGGTCGCAGAGCGGAGGTCTCTGTCCTCCGCTCGAGAAGGGGAGGCAGGGAGGCCCGATGGAATCGGGGCGAGCGTCGGAAGGGGGAAAGCGGAGCTGTTCCCCCTCCGAGGACTCGTTGGGGAAAATTAGCGTGCTGACGACCCCCCAATCCTCACCCCATATCACGGAAATGGAAATGCCTAGCCTATATGGCGTTTCTGGACCCGCTTTTTTATGTGGATAGCTGTTTCCACCACCGCTATCAAAACCAGCCACAGCGGCACCAATTTCAGGGAATCCTCAGGCCAGAAAAGCCCCAGCTCGAAAGTCTTGAAGCTTAAAGGAAAGAACCAGTAGTAGGTGGATATCACATGTCTCTGCAAAAAATCCAATCCGAAGTGAAGGGTTATGCCCAGCAAGAGATTCACCCTTACCCCGGGCCTTATCTTCTTCTCGAAAAACTGGGCTGCCAGCAAACAGAGGACCACGCTCACCACGGGTGTGTGCACACTGTACACAGCCCGGTCTGAGGGAGGGTAGAGAATGACCACAGAGCGGGTCAAAACATCGGGCAGAATGGCTCCCAGGTAAAAGGGCACCCGAAACCGAGCCCATCCCCGGGGAACCTTCAGAAAGTAGGCTGCGGCCAAATGAGTGACGAGATCAGGCATCAGTCCTTCTCAGTGAAAAGCAGCCGGCGCCAGTCGAATCGGTAAGTTCTAAAAAAAAGAACCAGCACAAAAAGAACCGGCACTATGGATATCAAAATCTTTAAACGCCTCTGCTTGGCCACATAAAGCTGCTTCAATTCCAGGTAGCCCTCCTTGTGGAACACACCTCGCATCCGCACAAAATCTCCCGGGGATGCCTCCTGGGGATTTCCCTCCACCCGGATGGTGCGGCCCAACTCTTTTACTATAAAACCATCGGTAAGCCGTCTTACTACCGTGGCCTCTGTCCCCACCCCAATCTCTCGTCCATCATAACCAAGAGGATTATCCAAACACACCTGAAGACCCACCGAAGGATTGTTCCGGTAGCCGTAATAGACCAGACCCACCAAAATCAGGACCAAAACCAAGGTCAAAATCCAGCGGCAAGCAGGGCTTGACTTTTTCTTCATCCAGAATCTCCCTAACCCAGCCACCGCCTCAGGGAAGCCAGCGGGCCTCGGGAGGTTACAAACCGGAAGGCTCGGAACAGCCGAGGATAGGCGCCAAGAGTCCTGAGGGCGGCATGAGACAATATTTTCAGCAAAGGTTTTTTCCTCCTGTAAACATACCAGTCAAACCACCGGAAATAATGCATCACCTGTTTATCCGGGAATTCCGGCAAGCCCAGAACCGGCCTGAATCTCTCCATGCTTCCCTGTGTGAGCTCCACGTTAAGCCCTCTCTCCACACAAACTCTGTACAGCTCTGTTCCCGGGTAAGGACAGAATATGGACAGGTAGTTTCTCTCCGGAAGGCAGCGGCGGTTAACCTCCAGGGTCTTCTTAAAATCCTCTGGTGTCTCCCCAGGAAGGCCGATCATATTGTAGGCGTTTATCCGCAGCCCCGCCTGATGAGCCTCATCACAGGTTCGAATCAGGTCCTGGTTGCGGTAAATGCGCTTCAGGACCTGAGACCTTACCCTCTCGCTTCCAGACTCTATTCCCATGTTGATAGACTGAAACCCGGCCCTGCAGAAAGCCTCAAAAAGCGGCTGGAGACTTTTTCCCGGGATCACCCTCACATTGGTCCCCAAAGCCACAGGTCTTTCACCAGAAAAATTGAATTCCTCCATCAGGGAGCAAAATTCAAAGGCCCACTTTTGATTGGCGGTTATGGTCTCTACCTCCAAAAATATCTCCGATACGTCCGGAAATTCCTTGGATACGTGCCTTATCTCTTCCATGACATTGGCCGGTGACCGGAAACGGACATACCGGCCCCCAGCCAGGTTTCTGAGCATATGATTGCAGCAGTAGGTGCACCGATAGGGACAGCCTCTTCCCACCAGCACAGAGTGCTGGGTGTCATGTTCCACCCAGGGCTTCCATATCTCTCTATCGGGAAAGGGAAGCTGATCTAAATTTTCCACAAATTTTCGAGTGGTGTTTTTCTGTATGGAGTGGTCTGTCCTGACCCATAGATTGGGTATTTCCTCCGGCTTTTTTCCCTCCTCAAGGGCTGAAGCTAACTCCTTCACGGGATATTCCCCTTCTCCCACACAGACAGCATCGAACGGCCCCTTCATCACCTCCTCTGGTTGAAGCGAGGCATGGGGGCCGCCTATGACCATGCAGGCAGAAGGTGCTTTGCTTCGTACATATTGAGCAACCTGGTGGATAAAAGGATATTCTGTGCTCACTGCTGTGAAACAGATGATATCGGTCGGGAACTCATCCATGGCCCTGTCTATGCCTTTCTCAAAATTAACCCGCCCGGGCACCACTGTTTTTGTTTTATGACCGGCCCGCTTCAACACGGAAGAAATGTAAGAGAGGCCCAACTGGATTTTGGTCCAGGAATTCAACGGCTTGGCAGGAGGAGAAGGCGCTTCAGCCAGGGAATAGACAAAAAGAACGTTCATGTCAATCTCTCTTAGGCTGCTTCATCTCCTTTTCATTTGGTGCTCACAGGAAGCATTTCCCATATCCGTGATAAGGGGAAGGCATGGGATTCGTCATCCCATAGCCTTCCCCTCTTTACACAGGACATTCTTATATCAGCTCTATCATGGAAATAAAAATGTGTTCAAATCTTTTCTTTTCTTTCCCACGCTTTCGTTCTATAATCTTCATTTGAACTATAAATCATATCGGATAAAATCAGCGAATTCAAATTCTATAAAGCTTCCGGCTGCCTGATGCTTTCATTTTGGCGGGAAATTCATATAATATGGCATTAAGATCTTGGTTCCCGCAAAGGATAAAGTCTTCTTTTTACCGAATTTAAAACACCATGAACGATTTTTCTTCTCTTAATCCGACGGAACCTCTATTCAAAATCAAAACAAAAAAATAAGAGAATGCCCCAAAGTCAAAAATAGAAAGGGAAAGAAGCTTGAATCGGTTAAACAGAAGCACCTTATTCTCTGTTCTCCTGTTGTTTTTTTGTCTGGCAGGATTCTCCTTTGCTTCCCAAAATATTTTATCTCTGTCAGGAAAAAAAGGGTGGCCTTTCTTCGACAGCCAAGGAAAATTCAACCTGGTTTACATAAACTCTGAGGGAGGAATAAGCTTAGCCAAAGCAGAAAAAGATGACAGGGAAATCATATCCATTCAGAATTTCATTTGCACCCGGCCCTTGAATTCTCTTCTCTGCAAAAAAGACAGCACAGGGAACATATGGCTGGTCTGGGAAGAAGGTGATATTCACCACAGTGACATTCATGCGGCGGAGCTGAGGAATAACCAACTGGTGAATCAGACAAACATTACCGGGGATCAAAGGGGATTCAATTTTTCCCCCTGCCTGGACTTTTCCTTGGGCAATGAATTATGGGTGGCATGGATCAACTTCTTCCAAGATGAATACACCCTTCAGGTTAAAAATGTGACCACGGGCCAAACCTGGCAATTTTCTTCCACGGTTTCCTCATCAGCTCTCAGTCCCCAGATCATAGCCGACGGAACAGGCCTGATCTGGCTTTTCTGGGTAGGGCACCCCAGAAATCATGATGAAATTCTGTACACTCGTTTTGACGGCCAAGCCTGGAGCCTGCCTTCAAGCCTCAACTCCTATTCGGATGTGCCTCACATCAATCCATGGGCTGCATTAGATTTCCGGGGATTCCCCCAACTGGCGTGGAGCGCTTTCGATGGAGAGGACTATGAACTGTATCTTTCCCGCTGGGATGGGAAAAAATGGACCAGACCACTTGCCATCACTCATGACCGAGACGCCGCCGACACCCATCCCTGTCTTGCGCTGTTTTTAGGCACAATTCCTGTGGTGGCCTGGTCAAGATATGACCATGGAAAAAGGCAGGTGGGATTAGCTTACAGAATGAATGAGGAATGGGTATCAAGATTTATTTTCTCCGGTGAAGAAACCATGACCTCTCCTCCTCGGCTCATTATCTCAGAGGAGAAATTAGGGGTTTCATGGCAGGTGGAATCAGGAATCAAAACAGCCCTGTTTCATGTTCATGAATGGCTGGGACCCTTTTTTCATAAGCAAAAAAATATTCTTTTCTCTCCTGCTCAACCCATAAAATTTGTCCACACAAAGGCTCTGGATAGAGACAAATACATAGGCTTTGGGGACAGCATCACTCTGGGGGTCCTTAATCTTGAACCTGCTCCGGAAAAAGGATATATACCCCGCCTGGAAAAACTCATCCATAAAAACATCCATGACAGCCAGGTCATCAATCGGGGAATCGGGGGCGAAAAAACGGCTGAAGGTCTAAGCCGCATTCGCTCGGTGATAAGGGAGGACCAAGCAAAGACTATATTCCTGATGGAGGGCACCAACGACATCAAAGACCAGAGCATTTCCATGGACACAGCCGCCTTTAACCTGCGGAAGATGTGCGAGCGCTGTCTCGATTTCAGGATGAAAGTCCTGTTGGCTTCCACCATTCCCACCAGCCCTTGGGAAAAAGAAACCATAAAAAATAGAGTCCGGGATCTCAATAAGAAAATTCGGTCCATCGCCTCTGACCTGGGCCTTACTTTTGTGGATCAATTTGATGTGTTTTCCGTGAATTCAGATAAAAACTACAACCTGTACAGTGATTCCACCCATCCCAACCAGGAAGGTTATCAACTCATGGCCGAAGCCTGGTTTCAAGCCCTTCTCCAGACAATTCCTTCCGTTGACACGGACAAAACCCTCCTTTCTTTTGAGGGGACAAAAGGAGAATCCAATCCTCCTTCTCAGGCCTTCAGGATAAGAAACTCCGGCCAAGAGACTCTCCATTATCAGATCAGCACGGGTCAGGAGTGGCTCAGTGTGTCCCCCCAAAGCGGCGAATCAGCCGGAGAATGGGATGAAATCCAGGTGGCTGTGGACCTCTCTCCTCTGGTAAGAGGAAACTACCAGGGCCTCATCACCATCAGCTCTGATTATGCTTCCAACAGCCCTCAAACCATTACCGTTGACCTGGCTGTTTTGGGTCCGGTCATAGAGCTGGACCAAACTTCTCTTTCTTTTGAGGGCACCAAAGGGGAATCGGAGCCTTCTCCTAAAACATTCAAAATAAGAAATTCTGCAGAAGGAACCCTCCGCTACCAGATCAGCACGGGTCAGGAGTGGCTCAGTGTGTCCCCCCAAAGCGGCGAATCAGCCGGAGAATGGGATGAAATCCAGGTGGCTGTGGACCTCTCTCCTCTGGTAAGAGGAAACTACCAGGGCTTTATCGACATCACCTCAGCCCATGCTTCCCCTCAGCAGTTATTCGTCGATTTGACTGTCTACGGCCCTGAAATCGAAACAGACAAATCATCTCTTTCCTTTACAGGGAAAAAGGGAACATCTGATCCCCCTGCTCAGACATTCAAGATTAAAAATTCAAAAGAAGGAACTCTTCATTATCAAATACAGGACAACAGAGATTGGCTGAGCGTTTCTCCCCAAAGCGGGGACTCCTCAGGTGAGTGGGACCAAATACAGGTCTCTGTGGATATCACCCGTTTATCCGAAGGAGACTACACAGGAAAAATCACCATCTCTTCAGCCGACGCTTCCAACAGCCCTCAATATCTAACCGCGAATCTCAACATCTATATTCCGCCTCTTTTTCAGCCCCTGCATTTTCAGGGAGAAAAGAAGGAAAACCGCTCTTTATCCCAGCTCGAATACATCAGTATTTTAACCTGGGAAGCCAACCCGGAAAACCAAGAAATCATAAAAAAATACCGGGTTTACCAGGTTGAACAGGGGAATATGATTTTTTTAAAAGAGGTTGACCTCCAGACTTTTGAGTACTGGCACCGCCAAGTGGAAAAGGATAAGGTTTATACATACGGATTGACCGCTGGCGATATCTATGGAAGAGAAAGTGAGCCGGTGTACACAGAAGTGAGATAAAAAAAGCAGATGAATACAAAAAAATTCATCATCAGCATCATGGGCCTTCTCCTTACCACCTCTCTTCTCAAGGCTGAGCTCTTCCGGCTGGAAATAGGAGGAAGCCTGTTTTATCCTTCTGAAAAAGCATTCAGAGAGATATACGGCCCCGGGATAAAGTACAGTGTGGATATCAGCAGAAACATCTGGAAAAAAATAGAACTGCATGTGGAGGTCAGCTACTTTTACAAACACGGCCAGCTGACTTTTACCGGTGAAAGAACAGCGGTCAGAATCATCCCTTGGGGAGTTCATGTGAGATACCCCTTCCTGGAAAAGAAAATCAATTTTTATGCTGGAGCTGGCCTCATCTACACCTCCTTCCAGGAAAAGAATCCCATCGGCAGGGTGAAGGGAGATAAATTAGGGTATACCATAAAAATCGGAGGGTTCAAAAGGATAAAAGTCTTAAAAAAATACGTGAAAGAATTTATAATTGACTTCTGTCTCAGCTACCATTATTGTGAAATGAGGCCCGCGGAGATCAAATTTGATGCAGGAGGACTTGATTTAGGATTGGCTTTGGGGTATGAATTTTAGGTTGAAAAGAGTTCCTCAGGGTTCAATATCGCCTATGACCAGTACATAAAAACCCAAATGATATAACAAACAACAATGAATACTTCAGCCCCGGTTGCCGCTTTCTTTACTTCCGCTGCTCTGGCTTTCATCTTTTCTTTTATCCTGGTGAAAATAGCCTATAAATATAACATTTTCACTGATCTGGATGAGAACAACTTCAAACAGAAGAAAACACCCACCGGGGGTGGAATAGCCCTGGTGGTTTCCCTGGTGATTTCTCTTCTCATCACCCGCCTGATGTTTGGATACATTTTCAGTGGAGTGGATGAACACATAAGCTATACCCTGCTTTTGGTGGCTTTTGCCCTCATTTTTGCTTTGGGTGTGTACGATGATCTCAAAGGAGCGGATGCTTTCAAAAAATTCTTTTTCCAGATCATGGCCGCCATCCTGATTTATTTGGCCGGGTTTAAAATCGCTGAAATCAGTATTCCCTTCCTGGGAACCAAAAGCATAGGGATCCACATTCTCCCTCTTGTCCTGACCATTCTTTGGGTGGTGGGCATAACCAACGCTGTGAATATCATGGATGGGCTGGACGGGCTGGCGCTGGGGATTTCGTTTTTTGCTTCTCTTTCTCTGGGAATCTTAGCCCTACTCTCTGCCCAGTATCACATTGTGCTCATCATAGCTGTGCTGCTGGGGGCCATGATCGGATTTTATCCCTTCAACTTTCCCCGGGCAAAGATATATCTGGGAGATTCGGGAAGCCTGTTCATCGGATTCATGCTTGCTGTTTTATCCATGGCCAAGATCCACCGCAAGGTCTCCTTGGCCATCGCTTTAATGATTCCTATCATCATCTTACTGCTTCCCATACTGGAGACACTGGTGACCATCACCCGAAGGATTTACCGGAGAAAAAGTATTTTCATCCGGGATACAGACCATTTCCACTACCGCTTCCTGAAAAAAGGATTCACTGAAACCAAAACAACTTTATTTTTGATTTTCATTTCCTTCCTGTTTTCTTTAGCGGGAATTCTGTTTGAGTTTGTTCAAACCAAATTGAGGCTGCTGCTTTTTGTTCTCATCCTCCTCATTTGTTTTTTTCTGCTGGGTTATCTGGGCTATCACAACATATTCCCCAAACAAAAGCGCCAGACTCCTGGTGAATGATCAAAGAAAACCACTCCATCTTTCTTGGTTTTGCCTTCCCCAAGGCAAGCAAGCAAAGCCGTTCCCCAAATTTCTCCGCCTCCCCAGAAAGAGAAATTTTTATTCTCAATAGGGATAAGTTGACTTTCTAAACCAACACCATGATGGTTAAAACAAGAAAGCTTTTATTTTTATTCCTTTCCACACTCTATGCCCTTGCCCTTTATTTTTTCTACATCAAGTATGTTCCTCTTGTGAAGCCTTTCCAGATCCTTCTCATCCCCATCCTGTTTGTGGTGTTCCTCTCAACAGCGGCCAGCCTGCAGCGGGGAACTTTACTCTTTATATTCTTTTTCCCTCTCATCAATAATCTGCCCTATTTCTTCGGCATATTCGAACACACCCCCCACGCACCCACAGCTTTGGTCCTGTTCCTGTTCTACTTCCTGGGATGGCTCACTCATCACACCCTAGCCCGGGAAAAATATTCTCTTGAGCTTCCAATCTTTCTGCCTATGGCCCTTTTATCCCTGCTTATCCTGGTGTCAGGATTGATCACCATCTTCAGGTACACAAATTTTTATCCTCTCCTGTCTGATCATGTCTATGAACTCACCACCAATGTCCACAAGGTCACAGCAGGGGGGGCTCTCATGAGCAGTGTTTTCTTCTCCCTGAACTATCTCTCCGGCTTCGCCTTTTTTTTCATCCTTTTGAACACGGTTGAATCAAAGGAATTCATAAGAAAGATACTGGTGGTTCTTCTGTCCAGCACCTTCATCTCTCTCATTTTTGGATTTTACCAACATTTCAAGGATATAAGCCTGGGCAACACTCCGATGCGGATCAATGAATCCATCATCAATTCCACCTTTAAGGACCCCCTCTCTTTCGGAGCCTATCTATCCATGGTCATTCCGGTGATTTTAGCTGCGGTGTTTTTCTTTAAAGGACTCATCAGGATCTTTTCTGCTGGGCTTTTCATCCTGGTTCTGTTCATTCTCCCTCATACCGGCTCAAAAAGCGGTTTAATCGGGGTCCTCCTTTCTCTTTTGTTGTTTCTTATACTGATTCTGCTCAAAACCATTGACTGGAAAAGACTGAAATCCTACCCCTTCAAAAAAGTCATCCCAATGGTGGCCGTTCTTGCGGCTGTCACAGCAGCGCTCTTCCTCCTCTTCCTCTCTTCCCAAGACTCAGAAGCCTACAAAAGGCTCACCGATATAAGGCACCGATACGGGGGGCTGGAAGAGGCTGTGGGTATCCGCTGGTTCAATCAATGGAAAATGGCCTTCTCCATGATGAAAAACTATCCGCTGACCGGAGTGGGGATAGGAGCCTATATCATCGAGCTGCCCAATTATGCAGAAACACACAACGGCCAGTACAAAGAATGGGTGGATTCTGCAGAAAATTATTTTCTTCAGGTGGGCTCGGAAATGGGAATCGCAGCGCTGTTTTTTTCCCTGTGGATTTTCTGGGAAATACTTAAACAGATCCACAGGATGTGGAGGCGGTATTACCGCTACGGCCGCTGGAAGTACATCCAGATTGGAATCTCCTGCGGAATCATCTCTCTCGTGCTCAACTTCTTCGTCCATACATACATCGGCAGTTATGAAATAAAATACACATTCTGGCTCCTGGCGGCCCTTCTCTTCTGCTCAAGCTTTCCCGGAGAAGAAAAACTCCATATGCCCAGGTGGACAGGACTATCCATAATCTTCCTTTTCGTCCTTTTCGCCGGGATTCATTTATGGAATTCCACCCATTCCCTTTCCCTGAAAAGCCGGTCAGAGAAGTTCGGGTTAAAGCAAAATTTCGGTTTCCACAAAAAAGAAAGAACAAAAGACGGCCTGGAATTTCGCTGGACCAGAAGGCATGGCGGCTTGACCGTCAAGGTCAAAAAGCCAGTGATGGAAATTCCTCTTTTGGCCTCACACCCTGATATCCACAGAAATCCGGTCACAGTGAAAATCTCCCTGGTTAAAGATCTGTTTGAGCAAAAAAAAATCTTGGATGAAATAGTGTTGACAGAGCATGGATGGAAAACTTACCTTTATCATATTCCGGAAGAAGTGAATCAGGAACTGATTCTTCTGTTCGAAGTCTCAAGAACCTGGAACCCTCAAAAAGCTCTGGGAACAGCAGACCCGAGAAATTTAGGGGTGGCCCTGGGAAAGATTCAATTCAAAGACCGATCTTAGGGAACAAAGATATAAATGCGTAAATTATGAAAGGGTGAGGGATGGGGTTCCGAAGCACACTGATTTTCCCCAGCGAGGAAAATCAGCTCCCATTCGGACTTCGCTCTTCTCTCCTGCGGAGAGAAACCATGCCCGCTCAGTCCTCATAGGGGCTTCTTCACCCCAATCCCTCACCCTGATTACGCAAACATCTTATTTTGGTGATAGTTAAGGATGCTCACCGCACACTTGCATAAATCTTTCATCTATCCTAATATGGATTTTCCTGAGGAGAGTTTTGGGCGGCCATAAGATTTTCTCAATTCCGAACATGAATCCATGCTTCCATCATATGGGGAATGAATTATAGGCACATACCCTGGGTTTGAATTCCAATGACCCTGACAGAAATCATCAAATCCATGCGCCCTCCTCAGTGGATAAAAAACCTGTTCATTTTTGCCCCTCTTGTATTTTCCCAAAACATTTTTGACCTGCCTCTCCTTCTCAAAAATATCATTGCTTTTCTGGCCTTCTGTCTTCTTTCAGGAGCGCTTTATATTTTGAATGATCTTCAGGATCTGGATGAGGACAAACTCCATCCCCTGAAATCGAAAAGACCCATAGCTTCAGGCCGGCTGCAAAAAAGAACAGCCTTTTTCTCGTTCATCATTTTTAGCCTGGCGGCTTTCCTGATCGCCTTTGCTCTCAACTTGTCTTTCTTCATCATCAGCCTGGTCTATTTTTCCCTTCAGGTTGCTTACTCCCTGTGGTTGAAACACATGGTGATTGTGGATGTGTTTGTGGTGGCTGCTGGCTTTCTTATCCGGGTGGTAGCCGGAGGCCTGGCCATCCATGTCTCTCTTTCCTCCTGGCTTCTCATCTGCACCATCCTTCTTTCCCTTTTTCTGGCCATGAGCAAAAGAAGGCACGAAATTGTCCTGCTGGAAAAAAATGCTTCCTTCCATCGACGTATTCTCAAAGAATACAATCCTTATCTTCTCGACCAGATGATCGCAGTGGTCACTGCTTCCACTTTGATTGCTTATTGTCTGTACACCATTTCAGATGAGACGGTGTCTAAGTTTGGAACCACAAATCTCATCTTCACTGTTCCTTTCGTGCTTTATGGTATCTTCCGCTATCTTTACCTGGTCCATCAAAAACGCGAAGGGGGAAGTCCAGAGGTTTTGATCATCAGAGACAGGCCTCTTCTAGTGGATATCTTCCTATGGATTGCCTGTTCGGTGTTTATACTTTATGTGAGGTGGTAACCAAATGACCAAAGTGGCGGTTCTGTACACATCTCCCCAAACAGTACTCCAGGACTACAAAAAATTGATGCGCCTTGCCCATTATCAGCGCTTCATCTCAAAGGACCATGAGACCCTGATAAAACTCAACCTGTCCTGGACAAAATATTTTCCCTCCTGTTCCAGCCAGCCCTGGCAGCTTGAAGGAGTGGTTCGAACCCTTCACCAAGATGGATACCGGAAAGAGAACTTGATCCCGGTGGAGAACAAAACAGTGGTCACTGAACCCATCAAGGGAGCCAAGAACAACAAGTGGACCCCCATCCTGAGAAAATATGATCTGAAATTCGTAGCTCTTCCCTATGTGGAATGGATAAGATATGAATTCAAAAGCCCGCTTTTGAAATTGAATCAGATATTCCCGGAAGGCATCGAAATACCCAAAATGTTTATAGGAAAAGGGATCATTCACCTTCCTACTGTAAAAACCCACGGACATTCCACCACCACCGGAGCTGTCAAGAATGCTTTTGGAGGATTGTTGAAAGAGGTCAGACATTTTGCCCATAAATACATCCATCAAGTGCTGGTGGATCTGCTGATGATGGAAAAGGAGCTTCATCCACAGAAGTTTTCGATCATGGATGGAACGGTGTGCGGTGATGGGGCCGGTCCACGGACCATGGAACCCAAGATCAAAAACATCATCCTGGCCAGCGGGGACTCTCTGGCCATTGATTCCATCGCCGCCAAAATCATGGGTTTTGAACCCATGGCCATTCCCTATATCCGCCTGGCTCATGAGATGGGTCTGGGAACAGGAGATCCCCGAGAAATCGAGGTCATTGGCCGGGATATCTCTGAGATCAATTTTCACTTTAACGCCAAGAGAAGTGTGGTGATATGGGGAGATCAAATGATCAGAAAAGGCTTTTTGCGGCCGTTTGAAGCGCTCCTTCTCCGATCCCCCTTGGTGGTATGGGCCCCTTTTGCCAGCAACGTTTACCATGACTGTCTCTGGTATCCTACAGCGGGACGAAAAAGGATCCGGGAATTTTTAAACACAGATTGGGGCCGCCTGTGGAAGAAATATTGATCACCGGCCTATGCCACAGAAAAAGAGCCCTTTTCCTGACTTAGAAATCATCCTCAAAACGGTGTTTGCAATAAATATTTATGCTAGATTGAAAAGGGTGAGGGATGGGGGGTGAGGAAGCCCCTCCGAGGACTCGCTGGGAGAAATTAGCGTGCTGACGACCCCCATCCTTCACCCTTATAAAAGAAAAAAAGATGCACACCTTGATTTGTCCATTTTTCAGTAAAAAGGGAATTTGTGGTATGATGAGTGAAGA
>JBKHJA010000065.1:0-14966 GCA_046538375.1 Candidatus Aminicenantota bacterium | reverse complement strand
TGGACGGTGAGGGAACGGCGTGAAAAACCTGGACGGGAGCGAAGCCATTCCCAAACACATGTTCTTAGTATTTCACCCCGGAAAAAAAGATGCTTCCGGAATGATTTTATGAACTCATCAAGTGATGGAAAACCTTCCTGTATTTATCCATAATCTTTGGCCACCAATAATTTTTTTTCACATACTGCAGCCCCTTCTCCCCCATTCCTCTCCTCAATCTTGAATCCTTAAGAAGGAGGCTCAAACTCCCTTCAAATTCTTGGTAATTGGAAAAAAAGAGTCCACTTTTTCCTTTAAGAGCGTGTTCTTTAAGAGGCGGAGTCCTTTCCTGCACCAAAATAGGTGTTCGAACTGCCATGGATTCCAGAGCAGCCATGCACAAACTCTCCACCGGTGAGGGATGAACAGTCACCACAGCAGAAGCCATGGCCGCATTCTTTTCCTCAGGGGGAAGAAAACCCAGGTATTTGATGTTGGGGTGGACCGGCAAATCCATCAAAAGCTTTCCGATAAGCACAAGCTCCAGTTCTGGCGTCTTTCGGTTATAGGAAAGAAAATATTCCACCAGTTCTCTGCATCCCTTGCCCGCTTCTATGCGGCCAGCATAAAGAAGAAAGGGAGAATGGATGTGGTATCGGGAACAAAAAGAATAGTCCCGGGGGGTTTCTGGGATTTCCACTCCCACCCCTACAATATCCTGGTATTTGTTCTGGAAAGAAAAATGCTCAGCCAGCAAATTTTTTTCTGATTCTGTGTTGAACAGAAATGCCTGGGGTTGGGAAAAGACTTCCTTCATGATATCAAGATAAAGAGGGGGCTCATGGTGAGCTGTGGGAACAAGTATTTTATTGCCCATCACTTTTTTCAAGCCCCAATAGGTGTTGTAATAAAGGTAGGTGAAAAAGATAAAAAGATCATGGTCTGGGGCCTCTTTTCCCAGAGCCTCAATCAGAGCTGGGGCGTAAGGCCCCTGCTTTTCCAGCCATTCCATCTCATCCTGGGGGGTGGGCTTACCTTTGAAAATCCGGTCAGAAAAACGGTTGAAAGACTGGATATCTCTTTCTCTTTCCACAGGATAACGCTTGATGACCACTCCGTTGAGCAGAGTTTCACCGGCGGAATACTCATTTTTCCAGGTCACATAATCCTGGGCAGTGGTGGTGTACACGGTGCAGTCATAACCGAGGTCAGCCAGTCTTTCTGCAACCTGGCGGCAGTGAAGTTCAGAACCGCCCATCACTTCTTTTCCGTATCTCTGCACCACAAAGGCGATTTTCATTTCAATCCTGCTCTATCAAATTTTCCACACTCTGAACGAGAATTTTCTCCACTTCCATTTCCCTGAATTCTCTCAACCTTCGCTGCTGGGCTTGGATGATGTTTTTCCTCAGTTTTTCCTGGTGGGCGACCATGTTCAACAATTCCCCCCAATAATCCACTCTCTTATTCTTAACCAGGACACCCGCACCTCCCAGAGTATAGGGAACAGCAGTACACAGGTAGGCCACGATAGGCAGGTCGAAAATCATGCTTTCGATGAAGGGCAGCCCGAAGCCTTCATGTTCACTGGCGGAAAGAAACACGTCCGAAGCTTTGTACAAGGCGAACATTTCCTCATCCGGAATATGTCCGGTGAAACAGATTTCGTCAGGCTGGAGGTAGAATTCATCGGCAAGCTGGATGAGACTCTGATAATACTTGGGCACCGTGGATGTCTTCCCTACCACGATCAATCTTACCAGCGGAGAAATGTACTTCTTGAAATAGAAAGTGACCTTGATCAAATCTTCTATCTTCTTGTTAGGGACGATCCTCCCTACAAAAAGGATATTGGTCCGCTGGTCCCTGAACATCTCAAAGGTCAGCTGGCCGGGAGGCTTTTGGTATTTCTTAAAATCGACAAACAGAGGAAAAACTTCAGTTCTGGCAAAGCCAAGCCTGAGGACATCTTGACGGTTATACTCAGAATCAGCCAGCACCAAAGACACATGAGGAATCAGCGACCGCAGCTCCTCCTTTCCCCTGCGGGAAATTCCTGCCAGTTCCCGACTGTAAGGCAGGAAGAATTCTGCCGGAGTGATGTTGTGATAAACAACCACTTTTTTGCTGGGAAGACGCGAAAACTCCTGAGACAAAGGAGAGGGCAGAGCAAAATGGAGGATAGTGATATCAGAGGGAGAAGGTTCTGGAAAAGACGAAAAGAGCCTGGATTCTTCCTCAAGTCCTGGATCCCGACTCAAACAATAGATGTGAGAACGAAATCCCTGAGAGAGAAAAAATTTTTTAAGATGGGCGGCTGTATCCCCCACCGCATCGCCCCGATGGTAAGCAGGGACCAGTTGATCAATTCTCATCCTGCTTTCGCCCTCTGGATATTTTCAAGAAGGATCTGGCCTGTATTGTCTTTGTTGTATTTTATTAAGGCTCGCCGCTGCCCTTCCACCACTTCTTCTCTCAGCTTTTTATCCTGAATGATTTCATCCAGGAGAAGGGCTGCTTTAAAAAAATCTTTCTGAAAAAGGAGAACCCCCCCCCCGTTCATGGTCTCTTCCACGGCACCTGCCGCAAAGGCCACCACCGGCACCCGGTTGTAAAATGCCTCTAAGAGAGGAACGCCAAAGCCCTCATGCTCACTGAAGCTCAGGTAAACATGGGAAATCTTGTAAAAAGAGACCAGCTCTGGGAACTCCACATGTCCGGTGAAATGAACATCGCTCAATTCAAGGCTGGAGACCAAATCCTGGAGAGAAGCATAATACCTCTCCAGTCCTCTGTAATCCCCCACCAAAAGAAGCTGGGAATGAGGATTGAAATATTTCTTGTAAAAATAAAAAGTCTTGATGATATCCTCGAATTTCTTGTTGGGGA
Organism: Candidatus Aminicenantota bacterium; assembly: GCA_046538375.1. Taxonomy (GTDB): domain Bacteria; phylum Acidobacteriota; class Aminicenantia; order Aminicenantales; family Aminicenantaceae; genus JBKHJA01. The sequence continues at coordinate 12,098 of JBKHJA010000065.1, read as the reverse complement.
TCAAACGGCCCACATAGAGTATGGTGGCCTTGCCGTTGATAAATACGTCCTGAATGACGGGATCTCCCTTCTGGTCAAACTTGGAAAAATCCAGAAGAAGAGGAAGCACGCCGGTGTGCTGGTAGCCGGCATTCTCCAGTTCCTTTCGGTTAAACTCGGAATCTCCCAGAGCCAGATCCACTTTATCCACAAAATACTTGATCTCCAGACGTCCCTTGTAACAATCTCGGGCTAAAATGCGGTGGTAGTCTATAAAATATTCATGGGGAGTAATATTATGGTAAATCAAGATTTTTTTATCCGGAATACGAAAAAACATTTTAGAGACCGGAGAACCGATAGAAAAATGAAAGATGACCGCATTATCAGGGGAACTGAACCTCCTGTATTTTTTAAAATCATTCGCCTGAGCGGCCAGACGGGGATGGCAAAATTTGGTAAAAATTTCTGATGGATACCCCTTCTCCCGCAGGACCTTCTGAATCTCCAGCATTTCATCTGAAATGGCATCCCCGTAGCTCAGGGAAGTGGCGAATTGATGAATTTCCACTATTTTCCCTTTTCCAGCCTCTTGAGGAGAGAAACATATTTTTTCTCGATGATCTCCCATGTGTAATGGCGGCTGAAATAATTTTTTCCGTTCTTTCCCATAGCCTGCCGAAGTTGAGGAGAAGAAAGAAGAAGCTTAAGGGCTTCTCTGAATTCATCATAATTCTCATAGAAAAGCCCGGCGTTGCTCCTCAGACACTGGCCTTTCAAAACCTCACACCGTCCGTTGGCCAGTACCGGCTTTCCTGCGGCCCAAGCCTCCAGAGTCACCATGGAAAGACTCTCATAGAAAGAGGGCATGATCATAAGCAAAGAGCCATCCAGGGCAGAGAATTTCTCTTCATCCGATAAAAATCCTAGATATAAAATGTCAGGATGGGAGGGAATTCTCAACAGGCTGCTTCCCACCAGAATCAACTTGATATCAGAGCCTGTCTCCTTTTTAAACCGGAGAAAAAAATCAAAAAGTTCACCACACCCCTTGTTTTCATCAATTCTTCCCAGATAGACCACATAGTCTCCCTGGATTTGACACCTCTTGAGAAATTCTGGACCAAAAAAGTGAGATGGAATTTTCGTTCCCACTCCCACCACATCGCCTAAGACATTCTGGTTTTGGGATAAGGAATGGATCATGTCCCTCTCTTCCACCGAATTATAAACAACAGCCTGGGGTTTTCGGAACAAATCCTTGAAAATTTTAAGATGGATAACAGGATCGTGTTCTGCTGTGGGAACCAGGATGCTTTTGTGAGGAACGGCATTTATACCCCAGTAAGAATGGTAATAGCGGTAGCTGAAGAAAATAAAATGATCATGGTCATGCTGATGGTCTTTTATGTACTGAATAAGAGAGGGGGAATAAGGGCCTTCTTCTTCCAGCCATTCTAATTCCTGTTCCTGGCTGTGCTCATTATCCAGAATGAACCGCTGGATTTTGCCGAATCTTACCGGATCTCTGGTCCGGGCTACAGAAAATCTTCTCACCGGCACACCGTTAACCACTTCTTCTCCTTCCGGATAGTGATTTTTCCAGGTGATGTAATCGTGGGCCCGGGTAGTCAGGACTTTGACTTGAAAATATTTCTTCATATGTTCTGCGATCCACCGGCAGTGGAGCTCTGCTCCGCCGCTGATTTCTAATCCATACCTTTGAACCACAAACGCTATGTTCATCTGGTGATATATCTCTCCAAAGCTTTCTCCCTTTTTCCTAAAAATTCGAAGTCTTTTTCCATGATCCGGGTCTTGAGTTTCAAATTCTCCTCTTCGATCTTGAGTTTGCTCAGTTCCACCACCATATTATGGGAAAGGTTATGAAGAAGCTTGGTGTACTCCATGGTTTTCCCTAATTTATTGCCGACAATATTCATTCTCTGGTCGAAATCATCCATCTTTCGGTTCAAAGACTCATCCACTCTCCCTAATTCCTGATAAAGAGAATCCAACCTCTTGTTTGTCTGATCCAGCCGTTGATCAACCCCCTCTATTTTTTCATTCAACCTCCCCCATTCCTGATAAAGAGAATCCAGCCTTTTGTTTGTCTGATCCAGGATCTGAACAGTCTCTCTAAACTCCTGGTAAACTGGAAGTATGATCAGCTTGATAAAGGGCGAAAACGGCCTCATGAATTTCAAAACAAGACGCTTCATGTTTGCTTTTCTGCCGGCTTCCTCCGGGAACTTCAAGGAATGAGTAAAATAAGAAACAGGACGCCATTCTTCTTTCATCTCCTCAACAGGCTTTGTGGGTTTCTGTGCTATCCTTTTTTTGATCTGGGCCATGATATCAGCCACATCGATGTTCTGGTAGTCGATTTTTATCTCTTCTCTTGGAGACTTTTTTTCTCTTTTTTCTTCACTCATCCATCTTCCCTCCTCATAAACTCTTTTTTTGGGCTTCCTTGCCCCATTTCCTGAACAAGTGATTTTTGTAGACACTCTGGACATCTTGAATATCCGGCATGGGGCGAAGCTTCATGTTCTCGATATCACGAATTTCCTGCTCGCTCAAAAGCCCCTCTCTCTTTTTATCAGCAATCCTTTTTTTGATCTCTTCCTCGATTCCTTCCTGATCTTCTCTTTTTAGACACTTAATCTCAAAAAAATCGTTCATCTTTCCTCCAGAGCAAAAAATACTTTTGTGATAAATCTTTTTTTCTCCGATTATGGCATTTTAATGTATTTGAAAAGGAGGTTCAACTGGTTTAGATCCTAGAATCTGATTGAAAACAGAAGTTCTCTGTGTTAACCTGCATTATTCACATAGGTTTTTTATTTCCATGAAAAAGGAAATCAGGGACACCATACCGAATTCAGGAGAATTCGATTCATGTCCCGATTTCCCCTTAAATTCATGACTTCTTCTGGGAAAACCTTCAATTTACGAATAATGCAGGTTAATTAAGTTAAAGTCCCAAATCAGATTTAAAGGAAAGATGATGACAGAATGGAAAAAAAAGCTAAGGATAGGAGTTATCGGAGGATCTAAACCGGATAAACAAGCCTATGATTTTGCCTTTAAGGTAGGCCGATTGATCGCTGAAAAAGGAGCTGTTTTGGTTTGCGGAGGACTGAGCGGAGTGATGGAAGCCTCCTCCCAGGGGGCCAAGCAGGCAGGAGGGCTGACCATAGGCATACTTCCCGGAAACTCCCCCGCAGATGCCAATCCCTCCATCGATATTGCTATTGCCACCGGATTGGGGTATGCCCGGAATTCTCTGGTGGCCATGAATTCAGACGTGATCATCGCCGTAAACGGCAAATACGGAACTCTCACCGAAATTGCCTACGGGTGCATCTACGGAAAAAGGATTATCGGTTTGGGGACATGGGATATCCCGGGTGTCATCATGGCTCACACTCCCCAACAGGCAGTCAATCTGGCACTTCAATAAAAATTAGCTTTGTCCTCATGGTGCTGAACACAAAATGCGTGAATTTCGGTCCTTAATTTCCTCTGCGACAATGCTCAAAATTTGTGATGTCCCAAAGTGATGTGATTATAGGAAAAAATGATTAATGTTGGAGGGTAAATGTCGGAGCGGCATTGAATGATGATGCAAAACCACAAAATTGTCCTCAGTTATGACGGGACTGACTTTCATGGCTGGCAGAGGCAGCCCCGGCGGAGAACTGTCCAGGGAGTGCTGGAGGAAGCCTTAGCCAAAATCATTCATAAAAAAACCTGTGTTATAGGTGCGGGCAGGACAGATGCTGGAGTTCATGCCCAGGGACAGGTGGCCCATTTCAGGGCCCATGTCCACCTCCAAAAGGAAGAATTCCTGAAGGCCCTCAATTCTGTCCTTCCTTATGATGTGAGGGTGATTTCCTGGAAAAAAGCCGCCCCTGATTTCCACGCCAGAAAAAGCGCGCGATCAAAGATTTACCGGTACCGCCTGTTCAATTCCCCTCATCTGAGTCCTTTTCTTTTCAGGTATGTTTATCAGTGGAGTGCACCTCTTGATATCCCATCCATGGAAAAGGCCGCCCCTCTTCTGGCCAGAGAAGCAGATTTCTCAGGTTTTTCTTCCCATCGAGGACCCCATCCCGTAAGAAAAGTATTTTCTTCAAACCTTAAAAAACGCGGCCCTGAAATTGTCTACACTGTGGAGGCCAATGGATTTTTAAGATACATGGTCCGCACCATGATGGGGACTCTCCTGGAGATAGGAAGAGGCAAAATGAGTGCGGAGAAGATCGAGGAAATCTTCAACCAGAAAAACCGCTCTCTTGCTGGCCCCACCGCCCCAGCCAAAGGCCTGTGTTTGATAAAAGTCAACTACTGAGTCAACGACGTAAGCATCTCTTTTTCCTTGATAGGGGGTGAGGGAGGGGCTTCCTCACCCCCATCCCTCACCCCTTACTATCAGTATTTATAATCATCACGTTTTTGGGGATGCTTCGAAAAAAAGCAGCGGGAGATGGATTGAGCGACATTGGAAGACCCCGACCCAACCTAACCCAGCCTTCGTAGTTCGGCCTTTGAGGGAAGTCGACGAAGTCGACCTGCGAGTATGTTTGAGCGAAGCGAGTTACGCAGCAGCTGAGAAGGCCGAACGGAGAATGGCGTTTAAAATCTGACTAGAGCGAAAACATCTACCGATGCTTTTTTATTGATTACGGATTTGAAGATGCTTCCGTCAGCGACCTCCCCATCAGCAGGGCATGTTCCCGGGGATGATGGTAATAGTTTTTTCTTATCCCTAGGATTTCAAAACCTAATTTTTTGTACATATTCAGTGCTGCCGTGTTGGAGAGCCTGACTTCCAGAGTCACAAATTTGGCTTCCTCTCTTCTCATCCGGTCCATAACTTCCTGCATAACCGCTTCCCCTATGCCTCTCCGCCTGAAATCAGGATGAATGGCGATATTGCTGATCTGAAACCCTTCTTTGATATGCCAAAGAATCACATAGCCAAGGATTATGTTCGCCCGCTGATGAACGATGACATAAGCAAAAGAGATAGGCCTGTTGTGAATCTCTCCGATGAAGGTGGTTTTATACCAGGGATTGGGAAAGGAGGCTTTCTCGATAGCACAAACAGAGGAGAGATCTTTCTCCTCCATTCTTCTCAGAAAAAAAGGAACTGGAGACAGTTTTCTCTTCCTAATTCTTTTCCTCCGCCTGGGATTTCCGAAAATAGAGAGGTTCAACCTGATGCACATCCCTTCCCTGGCGGCGCCGCAGCAGCTCATAGCCTAACAACCCGATCTCACGGCCGATATAAAAAGACCGCCGCGGGATTCTGGCTTTATCTTTGAAATAATGAAAAATTTTTTCTTTATAACCATCCACTCCGTTGCCGATGAAGTGGACAACACGATGAGAGGGAAGACGGGAAAAGAAGCCGTCAGGAGTGTACACACCCTGCGGAATCACCTCAGCCAGCTCCTCTCTTTTGGACTCAAAAAGAGCGGCATAGATTTCTCCTTTCTTGGCATCGATTACCGGAGCAATAAGCCGGTTTTTGGGGAAGCGCAGTTTAAAAGCCAAAGCCTTGAGTGAAGAGACTGGAGCCACCGGTTTTCTGGAGGCATAAGAGAAAGATTTTATGGTGCTCAATCCGATCCGGATTCCAGTGAAAGAGCCAGGGCCCACCGCCAGAGCGAAACCATCCATATCTTTGATACCCAGGCTGTGGTGGCGCAGAAGAAAATCGATGGCTGGGAGAAGGGTCTCAGAATGAGTCAAAGGTGACCTCACATTGAGCTCAGCCAGTAGATCTGTGTCCCTCAACAGAGCCATCGACCCGGCGGAAGTGGTGGTGTCAACAGCCAGAATAAGCATATCCGAGTTAAGAATTATTCCCTGCTTTTTTCGTAGCTGAACAACCCCCCGGCATTGTAAATATCACGCTGAACCGAACTCATAGGTTCTGAGGAAAACAAGAAGTCCCTGCTGATGTTTTTTCCCTGACCATCACCAAGATTTATTTCAACCTGGTCTCCTGTTTCCATTCTTTTTTCAGACACCAGTTTTTCCAGCTCCGGACACCTCAAAACAGGGAAGCCAGAATTGATGGCGTTCCGGTAATAAATAGCTCCGAAAGAAGGAGCCACTATCAGCCCGATTTTTAAAGACACAAAGCAGTCCACAGCCTGCTGTCTGGAAGAGCCCGCTCCGAAATTTCTTCCTGCCATCAAGATATCTCCGGGTTGGGCTCTACGGGAAAAATCCTCCCATCCCTCCAGATTGCCCAGAGCATACTGACCCATCTGGGAAATGTCGGTGATATGGAGATAGGCATTATGGTAAATTTGGTCAGTATCAATATCCCTGATGAGCTCCCCTTTTTTATCCAAAAGAACCCATATTCTTCCCTTAAGCTTCATTTTTTTCACTTTATATATCCTCCGGACTGGCGATATGACCCAACAGGCAGGAAGCAGCCACCACCGCTGGACTGGCCAGATAGGTTTCTCCTCTTCCCTGTTTGCCAGCGAAATTTCTGTTCCCGGTGCTGATTTGAACCTCTCCTCTCCCGGTCAAACCTATGTGTCCCTCGGCACAGCCACCACAACCCGGGCTGCTGATGATAGCTCCGCTCTGAAAAAGATCTTCAATCACCCCTTTTTCCAAGAGTTCCTTATAAACGCGTTTGGTGGCAGGTACCACCTTCAGCATCACTCCCTCCTTCACTTTTCTCCCTTTCAAGATTCGAGAGGCTTCCACCATATCTTCGGTCCGTCCGTTGGTGCATGACCCGATAAACCCGGAGTCGATTCTTTTGCCCCGGAGATCAGAGACCTCATGAACATTGGTGGGGGAATGAGGAGCCGCTGCCTGAGGAGGCAGCCCGCTGATATCCACTTCCAATTTCCCAGAGTAATGCCCATCCCCATCCGCCTGAAAAGGCGCAAATTTCCTGTTGGTAAAACCCTCGATCTGGTCTTTGATGGAATCATCATGGGGAGGAATAAAGCCCACGATCCCGGCCATCTCTGTGACCATGCTGCAAACAGTGATCCGGCCAGCAGGAGAAAGAGTCTCCAAACACTCCCCGTAAAATTCTACGGCTTTCAAAGCTGCCTTTTCCGTGCCCAGTTTCTTCAGCAGGAAAAGAGTCAAGTCCTTGGCTGTGGTGGGAAAGGAATAACTCCCTTTGATCATCACTTTCAAAGTCTCGGGAACTTCAAACCAGGTGCGTCCGCTTTTAAAAGCAAAGGTGATGTCAACATCCCCCATTCCCTGTCCAAAGCAACCCACCGCTCCCAGGATATTCATATGACTGTCTGTTCCTACCACTGTGGAGTTGGCGCCTGCCAGGCCTTCCTCCATCAGAACATGAGACCCTATCCCTCTGTTCACATCAAACACCTTAATCTCCTGCTGGCGGGCAAACTCACGGCAGACCTGCTGGTTATCAGCATATCTTATGGAGCAGGCAGGAGCACACAGATCAAAGGTAAAGAAAGTCTTCTCTCTGTCAGCCACTGGCTGCTGATCGAATTCCCTGGTGTAATTTTTGACCACGTTGGGCCCGCCAAAATCTCGTGCCGACCGGATATCCAGGTCCATCCACACAATTTTTCCCGGCCGCACCTCATCCTGGGCGTGACTCTGGATGATTTTTTCGATAATCGTCTTTCCCATGTTTTTTCCTTTCTTAATCTCGAAAACCACCGCCGCAGCCTACGGCGGGCGGAAGGACTTCTCCCCGAGATATTCTTTTGCCCTTCTTCCCTCTCTTACTTCTGGAGTTTTCTCTTGGTGTAAGGGATGAGCCCTCCTGCCTCCAGTATCCTCAACACAGATTCGGGCAAGGGGGGAAAGGAGAAAACTTCTTTCTGGGTTTTAATCTCGCCGCGGGAAAAATCTATTTCCACCTCTTCCCCCTGCTGGATTCTTTCTGCCGCCTCCACAGACTGCACCGCCGGTAATCCCTGGTTTATGGCATTCCGGAAGAAAATGCGGGCAAAAGATTTAGCGATCACCGCTTGAACACCGGCATATTTCAGGCAGGTCGCTGCCTGTTCTCTTGAACTGCCGCAGCCGAAGTTCGAGCCCGCCACCACCACATCATGGGGCTTGACCTTACGGGCAAAATCAGGGTCCAGATCCTCCAGGGCATGTTTGGCCATTTCTTCCGGCTCCAGGATGGAATAGGTGTATTTTCCCGGAAAAATGACATCGGTGTTGATATTATCTCCGTATTTCCAAACTCTTCCTTTTTTCATAGAAACTTCCTTGGATCAACGATTTTCCCTTCCAGCGAAGAGGCAGCCACCGTGGCTGGCGAGCCCAGATAGATCTCAGATTCTCGGCTCCCCATCCTTCCCCGGAAATTCCGGTTGGCCGTGCTCAACGCCACCTCTCCTGGTGCCAGAACCCCCTGATGGGCTCCCAGACAGGGTCCACAGCCGGGATTCAGTATCACACACCCTGCTTCAGAAAGAATTTCCAGAATGCCGCTTTTTAAAGCCTGCAGGTATTCTCTTCTGGAAGCAGGAATGATCAGCACTCTTATCTGGGGATGGATTTTCTTCCCTTTTAAAATCCGCGAGGCCACCTCCAGGTCTTCCCATCGCCCGTTGGTGCAGGTGCCGATCACGGCCTGGTCAAATCTTGTCCCTTCCACTTCTGTTACTTTCTTGACATTGTCCACTGTATGAGGGCAGGCCACCTGAGGCTGGAATTCCGAAATATTGTATCTGAGCACATCCTCATACCGGGCATCCGAATCGGAAGCCACCGGTTCAAATTCATCCTTCGCCCTCCCCTCCACAGCCTTGATTGTCTTTTCATCAGGCTGGAAGTAGGCATTTTTTGCCCCCATCTCAGCTCCCATGTTGGCCAGCACCATCCGTGACGCCGTACTTAAATCTGCAGCAGCCCTGCCCGCAAACTCCAAAGCCTTGTAGGTGGCTCTGTCTGCCCCTTGTTCACCTATGATCTTCAGGATCACATCCTTGGCATAAACACCGGGCGGCATTTTCCCTTCTATTACTACTCTTATGGTCTCCGGCACTTTAAGCCAAATTTCATCGGTGGCCCAAAGACTGGCCACTTCAGAACGCCCTATACCGGCGGCAAAAGCTCCGTAAGCCCCGTAAGTGGTGGTGTGTGAGTCTGCTCCCAGGACCAGTTTTCCGGGCAAGGCGAATCCTTCTTCTGAAAATACCTGGTGGCAGATTCCAGAAGCAATATCATAAAAATTCTGGATTTTTTGCTGAGCGACGAACTGTCTGATGGTTTTATGATTCTGGGCATACTTTTCAGAAGACGGAGGAGCCACATGGTCTAAGATGATGACAATCTTCCGCGGGGATTTGACCCGGTCAAGGCCAAGCTTGTTGAACTCTTTGATGATGGCTGCTGAATTGTCGTGGGAGAGAATATAATCAGGAGAGACTGTCACTATTTCTCCTGCGCAGATGTCCCTTTCCGCCTTTTTACCTAAAATCTTTTCTGATAATGTCTTCCCCAAAAAATACCTCCCTGAAATCTTTTAGATTTTTAAAGCATCAAAATTCACAAAGTCCGCATGATTGATGATCACCGCTTCCACAGTCCTCCTTGCTCCATCTCCCTCTTTGGAATGAGTGGCAATGATGTGGATGACTTCTGGCGGGAGATCAAACTGAAAAGCAAAGGCAGCGCCAGAAATGGGATGCCGGAGAAGCTTGCCTTCCTCGCTCTTGACAAAACTGCCGCCTTCTTTTCTGTATTCAAAAAGCTTACCCACATCATGAAGCAGGGCTCCGGAGAGGAGATGATCTTGATTCAAAGATATCTTATCTCCATACTCTTCCCTCATAACTTCAGAAATTCTCAAACCGCACAGGGTCACTGCCCTGGTGTGATCGATGAGATTCACCGAAGTGTTCTCGATCAAAAGAGTGAAAGGCATCTCCTTCAGCTCTTCAACCTTCCATCCTCCCTTTTTTACAGCCTCTAACCAGACAGTGAGAGTTTTCTCCCGAAGTTTGAGGTCCTGGATGAATTGAAACTCAGGGATCAGGGATAAAATTTTCTCTTTCATCATACCTCTCTTTCTGTACATCCATCGTTTTCATTACGCCGGCCATTCTGTTTTCCGCTCGCTTTAATATTATTCGACCCTGCCGAATTTTGTCAATAAAAGGAGGTTATAAACTGGAAAAGTTAAAAAAAAAGGGAAATGGAAAAGATTTCCATTTCCCTTGTGAAGGATCTGTGAGGAGAGGCTTTTTTCTCTATTCCAGCCAGATTTTTACTGTTTCTTCATCTTCATAGACTTCAATCAAGGCCATGGGTCCAAGTTTTTTAAGCTCTTGAAAAAGTTCTTTGAGGTCGATGCCGCATTCTTCGCGGTTGATTCTAAGACATTTTCTCCGGTATGTGGAAAAGGTTTATCAATTTAGTGGACTTGTCTCTGAGGTTTCAGACACCCGGATCCAGCCATCCATCAAGACCTCTACTATATTTTCCAGTGCCTTTATCATGCTGCTTACTCGTATGGGCAGCCTTAATGCTTTGGAGCAAGACAAGGGCAATCGTTTCTTGCGGAATTGCTGTGACGAACCTTTTTGAGTTGATTTTTCGTGTTGATAATAGTTAAAATATTTCCTACCTTGACTTTGGATTAAGGGTTATAGAAAACCTCGATAAGGAGGTCTGAATGAAGGAGATAAAATTTTCACTCATCCTCGGTATTCTCTTTGCTGTGGCTTTTACCTTCATTTTCCCTGTCAAAAACCTAAAAGCTGAAGATAATTCGAAGACCATCGAACTCATTCTGGATGCTTCAGGAAGTATGAACGCTCAATTATCCAGCGGGGAACTCAAAATAGCAGCCGCAAAAAAGGCGGTGAAAGAACTCATTCAGAACTTACCCGATGACATGGAGATTGCATTTCGAGCCTACGGCCATCAGTCTCCGAGAGAGGAAAAAGACTGCGAAGACACTCAACTGCTGGTTGATTTTGGAAAGCTGGAAACAAATCGGGAAAAAATCGGCTCTTCCCTTGAAACACTGAAGGCCCAAGGCTATACCCCGATCACTTATGTCCTGAATCTGGCGATCAAAGATTTTGCAGTGGATAAAGAAAGCCAAAACACCATCATCCTTATCAGTGATGGAAAAGAAACCTGCGAAGGGGACCCTTGTGTGACAGCCAAGGAATTGAAAGAAAAAGGAGAGGTGGATCTTATCGTTCATACAGTGGGATTTGGAGTGGATTCTGCCACAAAGCAGCAGTTGGAATGCATATCCGAAGTCACCGGTGGCCAATATTTTTCCGCTTCAAGCACCGATGAGCTGATCAAAATGTTGAAAAAAGCCGTGGAAGCAGAGGTGATCGAAGTGGAAAAAGAGGAAGGACCCGGGTGGCTGAGTATCAAAGGCCCCGAACTTCAGGGCCATAAAGTGATTGAGGCGGAGACTGGAGAAGAAGTTGGAGGGATCAGCAAAATCCAGGATACGATTGAACTCCCCTCTGGAATCTATAATGTAGAAATCGGAAACTCCGCATGGAAAAGCGTTGAAGTCAAACCTGGAGAAACCACCGTTTTGGAACCCGGATGGCTTCATATGGAGAATGCAACCCTTAACGGACATAAGGTTGTGGAAAGTGAGACTGGGAAAGAATTCGGGTGGGTCAGCCGGACCGATGACACCCTGACCATTTTGCCGGGAACCTATGATGTGATGTTTGAGGAGATTCCTTGGACTGTGAAAATTGAGAAGGGAAAAACCACCGAAGTTCATCCAGGTGTGGTCAAGGTCAAATCAGCCAGCTTCAGCGGTCACAATGTGTATGATAAAAGTGGGAAAAAAATAACATCTCTGGATGCAACGGCGAATTGGATGCCCCTCCCTCCTGGCGACTATATGATCGAGATTGATGGAAAGAAAATAGAGTTTTCCTTAAAAGAAGGCCAAGAAAAAGTATTCAAACGATAAAAAACTGTTAAAAAAGCTGCTGACCGTTGACTCACTCACATGTTTTTTCTCTGAAACTGAAAAATTGGTAAAAATTGGTGATAAAAATTGGTGACACAATACCTATTACATAATTCCTATCTATTATCCCAAAAATGGGAGAGAGGGAATTTTGAACAAATTC
>JBKHJA010000064.1:0-15050 GCA_046538375.1 Candidatus Aminicenantota bacterium | reverse complement strand
TAAATAGGAGAATTTGCGCATAAAATTCAAGATTAACCATATTTCAGGAGAAAGTCATGCTTAGATTCGCGAAAAAACGTGTCATCATCACCGGAGGAGCCGGGGGTATCGGAACGGCCACAGCCCAAAGGTTCTTGAACGAAGGGGCTGCTGTGGTTGTTCTTGACCAGGATAAGGCAGGATGCCAGCGCCTCCAGGATGAAATGCCATCCCTCAGGGGTATGGTGGTGGCTGATGTTACTGATGCCCATGCCTTAGAGCGTGCTTTCAAACAGGCAGACAGGCTGTTAAAAGGGCTGGATATTGTTATCAACAATGCGGGCATCAGCATAAGAAAGCCTTTTCTGGATATTCCTGTTCAGGACTGGCTCAAAGTTCTTGATGTCAACCTCAACGGAGCCTTCTACGTGGCTCAACAAGCCGCCAGGCGGATGATCCGAGGAGAAGGCGGTGTTATCCTCAACATGGGATCCACCAACGCCCTGATGGGTTATCCGTTCTATGCTTCCTACAATGCCTCCAAAGCTGGACTGGTAGAGCTCACCCGGTCCATGGCCCTTGAATTGGCCCCTAAAGTGCGGGTCAATGCTGTGTGTCCAGGCTTTATTCTGACTCCTATGCAGGAGGCAGAATACACTCCTGAAATGATAAGAGCTTTTGAGAGCAAAGTTCCTTTGGGAAGATTGGGCAAGCCAGAAGAGGTAGCCGCTCTGTTTGCCTTTCTTTCGTCTGATGAAGCTCAATTCATCACCGGACAGACTTTTGTGATCGATGGCGGAGAGATTGCTGGAGGTCTGGCCAGCCAGCGTCCACAGGATTGATTTTGCTTATTTTCTTTTCAAGATTGTTAACATAAATGAACATCCGGACTCAATCTGCCTCAGTGACACGCCGTTTCCTATCATTGGTAAACCATGTTCCTTGTTTGCTAGATCGAGTTATCAGGGGAAAGGTTTGAAAACTCCTATAAATGGTCTAAATCAAACGTGATTGATGCTTCAAACCGTTTTGCCATGAGAAATAGAAAAGTAATTATTTTTGTTTTTATCCTGTTCACTGTTCTCACATTCTTCATGACCTACCCCATTGTTTTCAATATGGGATCATCAGTCAGAGACCGGGGGGATCCCTTGTTGAATACGTGGATCATGTCTTGGAATGCACGAAAAATAACGCATCTGGATATCCAGGATTATTTTGATGCCAATATTTTTTATCCTCACCAGAGGACCTTGGCCTACTCAGAATACCTTTTATCTCAGACTCTGATAGCCCTTCCGGTTTTGCTTCTGTCCAAGAATCCTATCTTAGCCTACAATTTCGTGTTCTTGTTTTCTTTTGTAACCTCAGGCCTGGGTATGTTTTTCCTGGCCCGTCACTTGACCAGGACCACACTGGGAGGATTGGTTGCTGGAATCATCTACTCTTTTTCTCCGTTCATGATTGCTCACTTAGGCCATCTGCAGGTCATCACCGCTGGTGGGATTCCGCTCACTTTTCTTTTTCTCCATAAATTCTGTGAAAAAGAGCAATACAGGCATCTGTTTCTTTTTACCTTTTTTTTCCTGTTTCAGGTGCTGGCTAACGGTTATTACGCTATGTATCTTTCGCTTTTTGTGAGCCTTTATCTCTTTGTCTATATGATATCAAAAAAAAGATGGAGAGACGGACGATTCTGGGCTAAGATGATCATTGCTGGTTTTACGGTGTTGGTGGTGGCCGGTCCCTTTTTCCGCCAGTATTACCTGGTGCGCCAAGAAATGGGATTTGCTAGAAAAAATCTCCATTATGCTGATCTCACCAGCTTTTTGGCCACATCCCCGCTAAACCGGCTATACGGCGATCTTACTGTTCGATTTTTAAAACAAGAGGGGGAGTTATTTCCTGGAGTGTTGCCGTTTTTGCTGGCGGTTTTCGGTGTTGCCTACTTGGCGAAGAAAAAAAGACGAAATAAGTCAATCATAGACAATCCTATCCTGATTTACTTCTTCATGTTGACTCTCTCCTTTCTTTTTACTTTTGGTCCCCACGGTCCTTATATATTTTTATACAAATATGTGCCTGGGTTTGACGGATTAAGAGTAGCCTCTCGTTTTCACATCATGGTCATGCTTTCTCTGGCCGTTCTGGCTGCCTTCGGAACAAAATTCCTTTTTTCATATCTCCATATCAAGAGGAAAGTTCAATATTTTATTACAGGCTGCCTTTTTCTGGTTATCTTAACGGAATATTTCTCTTTACCCATTCCCCTAAAAGAGGTATCAATAAAAGACAATATTCCAGCAGTCTATAAATGGCTGGCAGCCAAAAAGGATAACTTTGCTGTTATCGAACTTCCTTTGCCCCAGCAGCAGCAAAGGATTGCCTACGTAGAATGTCCCAGAATGTACTATTCGACCTATCACTGGAAAAAGTTGGTGAACGGATGCAGTGGATATTTTCCTCCCCTGTACGATGAGATTAAGAGACGCTGGCAACAGGATTATCTGGAAAAAAATATCAGAGACCTAGAAGTCTTGGGCATCAAATATATCATCATTCATTCATCCCAGTATGAAAAAAAAGAGCTGGGAGCTTTATTGAGAAAATTGAAAGGTCTGAAGAAGAGGGTTCAGTTTGTGGCCAAACTGGGAGATGCCCATGTCTACCGACTAAATGTTCCTATGAAGGCAGGGAGGGGAAAAGTATTTTTGGATAAGCGGTCCACCATTGCCAGACAAGGCTGGCAGGCTCGGTCCAATGTCAAAAACCAGAAGGCAGGATTTGCTCTGGATGGCGATATTTCCACACGATGGGACAGTGGACCTCAGAAAAAGGGAGTTTTTTTTGAGCTCGATCTCGGAGCTGTTCATCAAATCCAGGGAGTTTCGCTTAATCTGGGGAAAAGATCCCTTGATTATCCCCGAGGCTACAGGGTAGAAGTTTCCTCAGACAAAAGGACATGGAATAAAGTGGCTGAGCAAAGAGAAACCTATCTTCCTATCACTTCTTTCTTAAAAGCCAAAGATCTTTGTTTGGATATCACCTTTTCTCCTGTACAGGCAAGGTATATCAACATTGTGAATACGGGTGAGCATGAGGTGTACTACTGGTCTATTTTTGAAATAGAAGTCTTTGAATGAGATCAAAAATAGAGGGTGATGTATACTCGCTGAAAAAGAGAACCGTCCCCGTTTAAGATTTAAAAAAGTGATATTCTGTGGAGAAAAACAGGACTCTGATCCACATCCTGGAAAGGATATAGATTTGCTGCCATATGAAAGCGACCACAAACACCAGGCCGATACTGGTGAGGAGCCGGGAAAAAACCAGATAAATCACCCAAAAAATGATTCCCAGAACAGCAACCATCAGATAGAGAATCCAGGCTCTTCCAAATTTTTTTCCCAAAAACGAGAAATTCAAAACAGTAGCCCGAAGGGCCTTTTTGCTTTGTTCCATCACCAGCCGCACTCTGACATAATCAAAGAACATCCTGACCGCGGAGAAGAGAAGGATCATGGTCAAAAACTTGAGGTTAGAGGCGAAAATAAGGGGCCACTCGGTGGAAGCCTGGTCTGTCCATAACCTGAACAGGGCTGAAACTCCCCTAAAGATCAATCCAAACACCACCAGATACCCGGCCAGAGAAATCAGGAATACTCTGAAAAACCGGAAAAAGTATTTTCCACAATCAGCAAAGAAGTTTTGTGGATTCACTCTTTCCTGTGGATGAGCAATCCTTCCCAGAATTCCTCCGTTTAGGAAGATGAAGATGAAAAGAAAAAAAATTGCTGGAACCAGAAACCAGCCTAGAAAGGCAGGATAGAAATTCTTGTATTTGTAGATGAGGTCACCAAACCAGACAAGGTCAAATCCTTTGGCTACCTGGTCTCCCATAAGAGAACGTGAGAAATCTTTTCCCAGAAGGAAATAAAAAGGAGTCACCACCAAGATGGAAAAGATGAAATTGGCCAGCCATAGATAAATTATTACTTTCCATGTTTTGAGGGCGGTGCGAAAACCTTTGGCCAGAGTTTTAAGAATTCCCATCTTTGTCTCCTTTCTTCAGCTCCAGGCAGCCAGAAACTGGAGATAATTTTGGACCCAGAACAAAAGCTTCGAGGTGAGCTTCAAAATGCCTTTTCTTGAGGATTTTCTTTTTAAACTGTTGTTGGATAGGTTAGAGTCGATGAGCCAGATGTTTTCAGGATCGATTTGAGCGTAGCGGGCTTTGGCTGTTTTTATAAAAGTGTATTTTTTCCACCTTTTCTGTCCTCTCCAGTGCCGCACCTCTTGGGATCCGTCTTCAAATACCACCTTCAGCTTTACCGGCACATTCCCTCCCAGCTTTGCTTCGCCATATCTTCTGAGTCTGACCTCAGTAATATACTGCTTCTCTTCATCATCGCTTTTCTGCTTTTCTTCCATTTTCCGAATTTTCTGTTTGGTGAACTCAACCTTTTTTTTCCCTGAATCAAAGATTCCCCGGGCATGTTTTTTTTTCTCCATTGAGGTCAATCCAGAAATCCCGTAATCAAATTTCAGGGTTTTGAAGAAAAGTTCTTCAAAAAACCATTGGAAGTCCTTTCCTGTGACTTCATTGACCACGTCGATGAAATCTTGGGTATGAGGATGTTTATAACGGAAGCGCATCTGAAAAGTGCGGAGGATGCGGAGCATAGTTTCCGGCCCCACCAGCCTTTCCAGGGTATACAGGCAGGTAGAAGCCCGCATGTAGACATTCAATCCATAGCTCCCGCGGTTATAAAATTTCCAGGAAAAGATGTTGATGGGGTCAAGCTCCGCCACATGTATTCCCGCAGCCCGGTCGGATTGGTAGTCCAAGCCCTTAGGAAACTCAAGGAACCAGGTGAGAGGGATCCTGTTGAATCGAGTAGGAAACAGGGGGAAGACACCCTGACCATATCCCTTTGCCTTTACTTTTCCGGTGGAATAAGTATTGATGCCTTCATCCAGCCAGGCTTCTTCGAATTCGTTGTTGGCACAAAGCCCATACCAGTAGTTGTGGCCAAATTCATGGATGATAACACTCTCAGGCGACAGAATATCTCTGCTGGTCAAAATGGAAGTGCCGGCGGTGAATAAGGTGGGATACTCCATTCCTCCACTTCCCGTTCTAAACGGGGGATCCACCATGGTGATGGTCTCATATGGATAAGGCCCGTACCACAGGCCATAATATTTTATGGCCGTTTTCAGAGCCTTGAAATGGCGATCGATCTGCCCTTTGTGTTCAGGTTCAATCAACAGGATCATCTTAACGTCCGGGAGTTTGACTTCCTCCAAAGGCAGTTGGAGTTTGTGGGAAATTTCCTGATATTCCTGGGATGTCACTTCCTGAGAAGCAATAAAATCTCTTTCCACCTTGATCAAATCTGGATCAGCCGTCCAGGCAAAATCATGGATGTTGTGTTGGTAAAAGGTATAAGTGACTGTCCCTCTCTTTTCCTCGGCTGCCACTTCTGTCTTTTTTCCAGAAGCTCCCACCACAAAATTTTCAGGTACGGTGATGTGGACGGTAAAATCGGCAAAATCAGCATAGAATTCAGAACTGAGGTGATACTCATGGCAATTCCAATTCCCATCTTCTTCATAAACACCTGGTTTGGGAAACCACTGGGCAAGAAAATAGGAATCCTGGTAGTAACCTGTGCGAAGTATCCCCCGGGGAATTTTAGATCGGAATTCAAGCTTCAGATGGATTTCTTCTCCTGGCTTAACGGATTGGGGCAGCAAAACCCGCATCACAGTCTGATCTCCGGGATGAACGGGTTTATCCTGAGTGATATACTCCATGGTGGGCTTTAGATCTGTTCCATCCGCCAGTCTTATTTGAGTGACATCCACCCATCCCCATTGGCCCTTTTTGAGTTTTACCTGTAAAGGTTCAAACCACTCTTCTCTGGACTCCTGAAACATGGTGCTTTTCTCGTTCTTGAAAGCATTGAAGTAGAGATGAAACCACATGTCTTTGGCTTCATGGCTGGTTTTGTTGTGCCAGAAGATATCTTCTTTACCATAGAGCATTCTGTTCTGGTGGTCCAATTCTACCCATATCTCATATTTTACGTTGCTTATCCTTTGTTGAGCCAGAAGAATTTCCGGGCAGGTTACAAGAAGGCAGGAGAAAAGAAGAAAGAATTCAGAAAAAAGAAATTTGGTTTTCATGCGGTCCTCCCTCCTCTATTTATGCATTCTGTATTTTCAAAATTTTATTGTTGAAATCAAGCTTTTTTTGAATATTCCAGGGGTCCTCTGCTCTTAGGGTGGAGAGGCGCCCTGCCTGTATTTAAATCTCCATCATTTTATTCTGTCTCCAATCTCTTTATTATGAAGGGACTGCGTTACTTCCATATAAAATATAGAGGAAACTCCAGGTGAAGACTTCATCCAGGGAAAAAAGTTTCTGGTCTGATATTTTTAGAGAAGACAGCGGGAAAAGGCTGATGGTTAAGGAGAATATTTTATGGAAGAAAGCTTTTCTCCTTTGCTTTTTAATCTGCTTTTTCTTTTTCCTTTTTTTTCCAGTAGTCCATGCATTCGATGTCACAGAAATGCAGCACGTATTCCTTTCCTTCTGCGTGTAAGGCAGTGGACTTGGGAATCATCTTTTTGCAGACATGACATGATATTTTTTTCACTTCTTTTTTCATGCTGTGATCCTTTTCTTAAATCCATCCCATTAAAAATATTTATATCATCTGCTTCGCATATATGCAAGAAACCGGCACTGACTTGAGTACTCCTTCTTCATTCTATAAAAAACACCTTGTCAGGATTATAAGAAAGATGTGAGCTTCAAGAAGAGTTGACATCAACAGGTCGGAATCTGTATTTGTTCTTTATTTTCTCCACTTTGCCGAAGAAGTGGTAGGGATCATGGACAAAGGATAAGATCCAGTTCTCCTTGATGGCTTGTTCAAAGACTTTCTTTTTGTTTTCCATGGTTTCAAGAGGAAAAAGATCGTAGCTCATCACATAAGAAAGACCGATATGGGCGGAAGTGGGAACCATATCACCCAGGAAAAAAAGGGTTTTTCCGGATGAGCGGACTTTGACACACTGATGGCTGGAGGTATGTCCGGAACCGATCAAGACATCGATTCCCTCGGTGATTTTCTTATTGCCGTCCACAAGGCTGAGCGCCCCATGTTTCTGGAGAGGGAGAAAATTTTGTTGGAGATAGCTTTCTTCATCCCTTTCACTGGGATGAAGAGCGTATTTCCATTCTCCATTCTGGATGATGTACCGGGCTTTGGAGAAAGAGGGCACCAACTCCCCTGCTTTGTTCTTCCGAGTGTTTCCTCCACAGTGGTCAAAATGAAGATGTGTGTTTATGACAATATCTATATCTTCAGGTTGAAAGCCCAATTTTTGCATCGATGGGACCAGACCTGGATTTCTTTCCACAGAATAAAATTCCTGAAATTTGGGGTCTATCTCCGCTCCCATACCAGTCTCCACCAGGATCAATTCTTTCTTGGTATCAACCAGAATCGAATTCATCCCCAGCTTTATCCTGTTTTTCTGGTCAACGCCGCATTTCTTTTCCCAGAGAGTTTTGGGAACAACTCCGAACATAGCCCCCCCGTCCAGATGAAAATATCCGTCTCTTAATCCGTATATTTCAAATTTTCCCAGGGAAATTCTAGTGGCCGTCATGAGGTGAGTTTCTCTATATCATAAATCAGATTTTCTTGAGAATATTCGGAAAATTCGATAAGATCTGTATCCATCCGGATAGCGTCTTCTGGACAAGCTTCCACACAAAAGCCGCAGAAACAGCAGCGGCTCAGATCGATGATGAATTTCTGTGGATATTTCTGGATTTCTGGATCAGGATCTTCCGATGCCTCCACATAGATGCACTCAGAAGGGCAGACCGTCGCACACAACATGCAAGCCACGCAGCGCGGCTTGCCGTCATCACGTTTCAGCAGCCGGTGTAAACTTCTATGCCTGGCAGACAGCTCCTTTTTTTCTTCTGGGTACTGGATGGTCACCGCCCCTTTTCTTCTGGTTTTTATGCCCAGCACTTTCAGAATATGGAAAAACATATTCACCACAAAGTGGCGGGCGGTGATCGCACTTCCCCGAACGATTTCCAGAAAGTATTTTATAGCTTTTATCATTTCAGATGCTCATCACGATCCCGGTTCCCACTATGTTCACTAAGCTCAAAGGAATAAGCAATTTCCATCCCATATCCATCACTTGATCGTACCGGAACCGGGGATAGGTCCAGCGAATTAACACCTGGAGCCAGCAAAAGAAAAAGACTTTGATGTTGAAAGAAATCACCTGGAAGAGCACCACCACCCAATGGGGAAGCAGCCAGGTTCCTCCCCAAGGAAAGTGAAAACCAGTGGCGGTCAACCAGGGAACCTGCCATCCTCCAAAAAACAGAGTGGTAAGCAGACAGGAAACAACAATGATCTCCATGAAATCGGTCATCATGAACAGGCCCCATTTGAGGCCGCTGTATTCGGCGAAAAAACCGATGATTTCAGATTCCCCCTCTGGAAGGTCAAAAGGAACTCTTTTGGTTTCAGCCAGAGCAGCGAACAGAAAAATCAAAAATCCCAGGGGCTGAAGAAATATTCCCCATTTAGGCATAAATCCAAAAAACAATTCCCCCTGGAAATGGACAATCTGGGAGAGTTTGAGCGAGGGATAAACCATGATCAGACCTATCAGGGAGAGACCCAAGGCCACTTCGTAAGAAATCATTTGGGCTGCTCCCCTGAGGCCGCCGATAAGAGCAAACCTGTTGTTGGAAGACCAGCCGCTGATGATGATGCCGTATATTCCAAGAGACAGCATAGCCAGAACGAACAGGAGACCCACGTTGATATCCAGTATCTGAAGATTTATGATCTTACCGCCGATGCGCACAAAATCACCGAAGGGGATGGCTGAAATGGTGATGGCCACGAAGAAGAAAGATACAAAAGGAGCCAAATTGTGCAGAAATCTTTTAGAAAAAGAAGGGGTGAAATCTTCCTTGAAGATCATCTTTATGGCGTCGGCGAAGGGCTGGAAAAGTCCGATGATCCGGATCCCCAAAATAGAGGCTCTGTTGGCCCCTATTCGATCCTGTAAAACAGCACTTTCTTTTCTTTCCACCCATGTCAGATAAAGAGTCAAGGTTAAAAACCAGACCAGAGCAAAAACGATTTTGATGAACACGATTAATATTTCAATCACTTTGTTTTCCCGAAAAAGCCAATTTCTCCTCTCATGGCCTGCATGACGGCCTGAGGGGAAGTGAACTGCCTGTAGTATTTAAAATTCAGTCCCAAATTTTTGGCCAAATCAACCATTATTTTCCATTCTGGCTGGCTCTTTCCCAAGGGCTCTAACGCCAGCGGAAAACTCTGGATTTTGCCCTGGAAATTGGTCAATGACCCTTCTTTCTCAGGAATCAAGGCGGTAGGCAGAACCATATCGAAAATGTCATTCCATTGATTGGCGTGGGATGTAAAAAGGATCTTTGTCTCGATCTTGTCCAAAGACGACTTGACTTCTGCCAGGCCGTGCTGATGGGAAAGATGAGAACCGAACACCATAAGGAATTGCGTTCCATGGGCCAGAGCCTCGAGGTCTACGGGCTTGTAATCAAAACCAATTTCTTTGGCTCCTTTTTTGTTGGGAGTGCGTTCTGGGGTCAACAAAAAGCCGTCTTCAGCTTCATCAGGGGGGTCGGCAAAGAATATTTTTTCAACATTCTGGTCAACATGAAAGATCTTATGGATCAGAAAAAGCTCTTCGTTGGAAAGACAAGTATTGAGGATGAGGGCTATCCGGGACCCTCTTTTCATGTGATAGAGCCTTTTTAATCTTTGGGAAATCAGAGGAATGATATTTTCCCAAGTGAGATTTTCTGATGGAGCGGAATTGGAAACGGTTATTTGATCCAGGCGATTCTGGTCGATATAAGGATAACCGTAGCGGCCGCGATCGCAGATCCAGAACCCGTTGACATGGTGATTTTCTCTAGGCTTGATCCTGTATACTCTTTTAGGCAGGGAGAAACGCGGAAAGCCTCCATGGTATTCCACAAAAATATTGCATCCCCTACTGCATAGGGGACAGATGGATTCTCCTTGGTTTAAAAACCAGGTTCGTGTTTTGAACCTGAAATCAGAGTCAGTGATGGCTCCCACCGGGCATATTTCCGCCAGATTGCCGGTGTAATTGTTGTCTACGGGGGCATCCTCATAGATGTCAACGACCGAGCGGACTCCCCGGTTAAAAATTCCCAATTCCTGGGTTTTGGTCATCTCTCTCAGGAACCTTACACAGCGGGTGCAGAGGATGCATCTTTCCTGATCCAGAATGAGGTTTTTTCCAATTTTTACTTTTTTATCTCTTTTTTCTTTGTATTCATCAAACTGGCTCTCAAACAGGCCGTACTGTTCATAATAATCTTGGAGTTTGCATTCGCCTGCTTTATCGCAGATAGGACAATCCATAGGATGTTCGGCCAGCAGAAATTCCAGCACTCCTTTTCGAGCTTGGATGACTTTTTCACTTTGAGTGGAAACCTTCATGCCTTCTTTCACTTGAGTGGAGCAGGCAAGTTCCAGCTTGGGAAGACCTTCAATCTCCACCACGCACATCCGGCAGCTTCCTTCAGGAGGAAAAGCAGGGTGGTAACAAAAATGGGGAATGGGAATGCCTGCTTGTTCGGCCGCTTCCAGCACTGTGGTGCCTTCTTCAACCTCTACGGGCTGTTCATCGATAAAAATCTTCACCATGTTGCTTTTTTGCCTCACTTGGATATGGCGGATTCAATCTCTTCCCTGAATTTACGACAGATAGAAAGAATGGGCATGGCTGCTGCATCACCTAAAGGGCAGAGAGTCTTTTCCAGCATGTTAGAGGCCAGCCGGATGATATTATCCACATCTCCTTCTTTTCCTTCTCCTTCAGCTATTCTGGTCACCATCTTATGGATCCATGAGTTCCCTATTCGGCAAGGCGTGCATTGGCCGCACGATTCGTGGGAATAAAACTTGGTGACCACTTTCAAAACATCGATCATGGAGGTGTGTTCATCGATAACCATGATGGCTGCTGACCCCAGCATGGAGTCCGCCTCCGCCAGGGAGTCGAAATCCATGGGGATGTCTATCTCCTCTGCTTTGAGGACAGGAGCGGACAACCCACCAGGAATCACTGCTTTGAGCTTTTTCCCTTCCTTCATGCCCCCCGCCTGTTTGAAAATGATGTCCTTGAGGTTGGTTCCTAGGGGGCACTCGTAGATGCCGGGTTTTTTCACCATCCCGCTCACCGCAAAAATTCTTGTCCCTCCGTCCTTGGGCAAGCCCTTTTCGCAGAACCACTCTGCCCCGTTGTTTATGATGTGAGGAATGTTGGAGAGAGTCTCTACGTTGTTGATGACAGTGGGACATTGAAAAAGGCCCACAGCAGCAGGAAAAGGAGGCTTGAGCCGGGGATAACCCCGCTTTCCTTCCAGAGATTCCAGGAGGGCTGTTTCCTCCCCACAGATGTAGGCTCCAGCTCCTCGATGCACAAAAACATCCAGGTTGAAACCTGTGTCCAAGATGTTTTTTCCTACAAATCCCTTCTGGTGGGCTTGGCTGATTGCCTGCTCCAGTCTTTGAGCGATGTGTTCATACTCGCCTCGAATATAGATGTAAGCCGTGTTTATACCCACACAAAATGAAGTGATGATGATTCCTTCTAAAAGCAGATGAGGATCATGAGTCATGATATAGCGGTCCTTGAAGGTTCCTGGTTCGCCTTCATCGGCGTTGACACAGAGATATTTGGGCTTATCCACATCTTGAGGAACAAACCCCCATTTCACTCCTGCAGGAAAACCAGCTCCTCCCCGACCTCTTAGGTTGGCTTTTTTCACCTGTTCCAGGATTTCTTCTGGGGTCATCTCTTTGAGAGCTCTGCGGACAGCTTGGTAGCCTTGGTGTTTGAGATAGACATCGATCATGTATGAATTCTTGAGATGGAAATGCTTGATTAACAGCTTTTCTTCCACTTTTTATTCCAATTTATCCAGAATTTCATCGATTTTTTTTTCATCCAGATGGCCGTAGTAATCGAAATTGACCATCATGGCCGGAGCCTGCTCACAGGCACCGATACATTCCACTTCCGTCAGGGTGAATTTCCTGTCAGGAGTGGTCTCTCCGGGTTTTATTCCTAATTTCTGGCTCAGATAATCAATGATTTTAGATGCTCCCATGAGGGAACAGCTCAAATTGGAGCAAATTTGAATATGATATTTTCCTATGGGTTTAGGATGAAGCATGGTGTAAAAACTCATCACCTCTCTGACTTTGATGGGCTTTACGCTTAACAGGTCAGCCACCAGCTTTTCCTGTTCAGGAGAGATATGCCCGAATTCCTTCTGGGCAAGATGAAGCACAGGGAGGATGGCCGCTTCTTTTCTCGGATAGCGGGAGAGAATTTCTTCGATCTTTTTCTTTGTTTGATCTGAAAGTTCAGGGCTCATCGGTCCAGCTCTCCCCCAATCATATTCAAAGAACCGAAAGTGGGAATGATATCAGCCACATAATGTCCTTGTATCATCTCTTCCATGGCGGAAACGATGTGGAAACAGGGAGCTCGAAGATGGAGGCGGTAAGGCTTATCCGTACCATCAGAGACCATATAATAACCCAATTCACCATTCCCTCCTTCAACAGAAAAATAAACTTCTCCCTTTGGGGGTCTGATACCATGTCCTTTCATGAAAAATTTAAAGTGATTGATCAGGCCTTCGATAGAAGTATAAGTCTCTTCTTTAGGCGGAACGATATATTTTTTCTCAGAGGTAAGGATTTGATCATATGTTTGCTCCTCTGAGCCTTCAAGATTTGGCGAAAGTTTGATATTTTCCTTTACTCTTTTTGTCCGGGAAGCCTTGATGGCTTCAGCCGGTTCTATTCCTTTGGCTTTCAGCTGAGTGGGGGAAGATGATTTTGGAATCTTCTCCATGGCCTGCTCAACAATGCGCAGACTTTGTTCCATCTCTTTCATACGGACCAAGTATCTGTCGTAGTTGTCACCTTTCTCCCCCAAAGGAACTTCGAAATCCACCTGGTCGTAGATCAGATAAGGATGAGCTTTGCGAACGTCATAATAAACTCCTGTAGAGCGGAGACATGGACCTGTCCAGCCGTAGTTGATAGCTGTTTCTGGGGATACGACAGCGATATCCCGGGTTCTGTTGAGGAAAATTTTATTTTTGTCCAAAAGACCATGCACATCTTTCAAAACTTTTCGTGTTTCTCTGATAGCCTTGTTCAGATCCTCTCTCCAATCAGGATGCATATCGGCTTTCACTCCACCGATTCGGATATAGGAAGTGGTCATGCGGGCACCAGTGGTGCGTTCAATGACATCCCAGATGAATTCTCTGGCCTTTATATTGTACAGGAACACTGTGAAAGCTCCGCACTCCATGGCCATAGCTGCCAGACAGGTCAGATGATCAGAGATGCGGGAGAGTTCGCTCATGATGACCCGAATGTATTGAGCCCGTTCGGGCACTTCTATGCCCAGTATCTTCTCCAGGGTCATCACATAGCCCACATTGTTTATCAGAGGAGAAACGTAGTTCAACCTATCGGTGTAGGGAAGCAGATTGAAATAGGTCCTGTTTTCGCAAGTTTTCTCGAAGCCCCGGTGCAGGTAGCCCACCTCCACTTCTGAATTGATGACTTTTTCTGAGTCCAATTCAAGCATGATGCGGATGGTCCCGTGCATGGCGGGATGAGAAGGACCCATGTTGATAAGGAGGTTTTCTTTGTTTGCTTCCTTTTGAATTCTTGTGGTCATCTTACTTTCTGAATTTTATCCGGGGTTGACGTTTCCGCAGAGGATAATCCTTTCGTAATGGATAACCATCGAATCCGTCATACATGAATATCCGTCTCATGTCCGGATGGCGGTTAAACCGAATTCCGAACATATCGAAAACTTCTCTCTCCAACCAGTTGGCGTTTTTCCAAAGAGAGGTTAAAGAATCAATGGTGAGATCTTTCTGTTGGATATCAATCTTGATTCTCAAACGATGGTTGTTCTGGAGAGAGAAGAGATGATAGACCATCTGAAAGCGTTCCTGGCGATGGGGAAAGTCCACACAGGTTAAATCCAGCAGCATAGTGTAAGCATAGGGGTTATTCTTCAGGAATTTAGCCACATCAAGGAGAGAATCTTTGGCAATGATGAGGGTTTGGTCCCCAAATTCGATGCAGGTCTTTTTTATTTTGTCCGGGAATTTTTTCTGGAGATCCTCTATTATTTTATTCTTTTCCATCTCCACTCTTGCTCTTGATTTTGAATTCTTTCCTGAAGCTTCACCAGGCCATCAAGGACAGTTTCTGGACGGGGTGGACACCCTGGGACGTAAATATCTACAGGAATGATGCGGTCAATCCCTTGAACCACCGCATAATTGTCGTAAATGCCCCCACTCACCGCACAGGTCCCAAAGGCCACCACCCATTTGGGCTCTGTCATCTGGTCATAAACAGTTTTAAGAACAGGGGCCAGTTTCTGAGTGATGGTGCCTACCACCAGCAGCATGTCAGATTGACGGGGTGAAAACCGAGTCCATCCGGCACCGAATCGGTCTATGTCGAAATGGGCGCAGGCTGCTGACATGTATTCCATTCCGCAGCAGGCTGTGACATAGGGATAATGAAAAAGGGAAAATTTTCGGGCCCATCCTAATATGTGATTGAATTTTGTGGTGATGAATCCACCTTCCATGATAAAGCCCTTTCTTTAAAAGCTCCTGCTCATCGTTCCCATTGAAAAGCCCCTTTTTTCCAGGCATATAAAAAGCCAACCGCGATAACCAGGATGTAGGCAAACATGACTATTAGCGCTGTTGTTCCCATCTCTCTGAAAATAAGAGCCCAGGGGAAGAAAAAGACAACTTCGATGTCAAAAAGGAGGAATAGGAAAGCCACCAGATAGAACTTGATGGGGACCGGATTTATCCCTTCCTGAAGGTAGGGACTCCCGCATTCGAAAGGGGACTCTTTGGCTGG